>NZ_JBHUSG010000047.1:0-81330 GCF_042673745.1 Kitasatospora sp. NPDC057015 | reverse complement strand
AGCAACGCGCCGAACCCCGTCGGCGGCGGCGCGGGCGGCTCCACCTACCCGGGAGCCGTGGTGCCCTTCGGCGGGGTGCAGTTCAGCCCCGACACCCCGACCGCCTCGCCGTCCGGCTACCGCAACTCCGACACCTCGATCGAGGACTTCAGCCTCACCCACTTCGACGGGGCCGGCTGTCCCGACAACGGGGACCTGCCGCTGCCGGCGGGCGCCCGCCAGGCGGTGGTCGAGCAGCTTGTCGACGTAGACGTCGACACCGGCGTTCAGCAGCTTCTCGGTGATCGGCACGTGCTGCTCGGTGACGGCGTGCACGAAGGCGGCCCGGACACCGCTGTCGATCCGCGCGTCGAGGTCCGTGGTCGACCTGGCCGAGCAGACTGGCCGCTCGCTGATGGTCGGCTTCAACCGCCGGCACGCGCCCGGCTACGTCCAGGCCAAGGAGCGCTCGCGCGACCTGATCGTCCTGCAGAAGAACCGCGAGGGCCTGCCCGAGGCCGCCCGCACGGCGATCTTCGACGACTTCATCCAGGCCGTTCAGAGCTCGTCACATGATCACGCCGTTGGCTTGTTGAGCCTTCTCCAGCAGATGAGCGCACACGCGAGCGAGATGAGTGAGTCGTGCGGGTCGGGGCGGCGTTCCCAGCCGACGGCGAGGCGCTTGAACCGGTGGAGCAGGGCGAAGGTCTGCTCCACCACGTAGTGGAGCTTCCCCGAGCCGCGGACGTCCGGCTCTCCACGTCGGGAGATGACGGGCAGAATCCGGCGCCTGATCAGCTCTCGTCTGACGTGTCTGCTGTCGTGGCCCTTGTCGCAGAGCAGGGACTTGGACCGCTTGCGGGGTCGGCCCGGTAGGCCGGCCACGGGTGGGACGCCGTCAACCAGCGCGAGGGCCTGCGTGACATCGGGGATGTTGCCGCCGGTGGTGATGACCTTCAGCGGCGTTCCGTTGCCGTCGCAGATCAGGTGGTGCTTGCTGCCCGACCTGCCGCGATCGACCGGCGACGGGCCAACCCCGCCACCCCCCTCTTCGGCTGGTTGCCTAGGCCGCAGAGTTCAGCCGGATGCTCGGCCGGGGTTCCTGGCCGAGCATCGGGTCGCTGTCACACCTTGCCGGTCGTGCGTGTCTGCGGCTGCCCCTGGCTCCCCGGTTGCCGGCCGGCAGGTGGTCGGGTGGTGTCGTATCAGGTCTGGGGTGGTTCAGCGCGGACGAGGCCGTTCTGGTAGGCGATGACGACGAGTTGGGCGCGGTCGCGGGCGCCGAGTTTGGTCATGGCGCGTTGGATGTGGGTGCGGACGGTCAGGACGCTGAGGACGAGTTCGGCGGCGATCTCGTCGTTGGACCTGCCGAGGGCGGCGAGGGCGGTGATTTCCTGTTCGCGGGGGGTGAGGTCGCCGAGTCGTTCGGCGGGGGCCAGGGGTGGGCCGGAGGCGGGGGTGGTGAGGAAGCGGGTGATCAGGGCCCGGGTGGCGGCGGGTGAGAGGAGGGCTTCGCCGGCGGCGACGGTGCGGATCGCGTCGAGGAGGGTGTCGGTGGTGGCGTGTTTGCCGAGGAAGCCGCTGGCGCCGGCGCGCAGGGCGCGGGCGACGTACTCCTCGGTCTCGAAGGTGGTGAGGATCAGGACGCGGGTTCCGGCGAGGTCGGGGTCGTCGCAGATCGCGGTGGTGGCGGTCAGGCCGTCGGTACGGGGCATGCGGATGTCCATCAGGACGACGTCGGGCTGCAGGGCGCGGGCGAGGTCGATGGCCTCGTCTCCGTCGGCGGCTTCGCCGGCGACTTCGAGGTCGTCGCAGGAGTCGATCAGGAGGCGGAAGGTGCCGCGCAGTAGGGCCTGGTCGTCGGCGAGCAGGACGCGGATGGTCAACGGTTCTCCTGGGGACGGGCGGTGGGGGGTTGGAGGGGGAGGGTGGCGGTGACTTGGAAGCCGCCCTGGGGGTGGGGGCCGGTGGTGAGGTCGCCGCCGACGGAGTGGGCGCGTTCGCGCATGCCCATCAGGCCGTAGCCGCCGCCGGGCACGGGCGGCGGGGCGGGCGGGCCGTCGTTGGTGACGGTGATGCGCAGGCGGGAGCCGGTGTAGTCGAGGTGCAGGTCGGCGGTGTGGTTCGAGGCGTATTTGGCCGCGTTGGTCAGGGCCTCCTGCACGATGCGGTAGGCGGTGAGGTCGACGCCCGGGGACAGCGGGCGGGCGGTGCCTTCGGTGGTGGTGGTGACGGTCAGGCCCGCCGATTCGAGGGCGGCGAGGAGGTCGGGCAGGCGGCTCAGGCCGGGTGCGGGCTCCAGCGGGTCCGCGTCGGGGTCGCCGGCCTGGCGCAGGACGCCGACGGTGTTGCGCAGTTCCAGCAGCGCGGTGGAGGTGGTGTGGGCGAGGTCGGCGAGGAGTTGTCCGGCCTGCTCGGGGCGGCCGGCGGCCAGGAGGTGGGCGGCGGTGCCGGCCTGGGCGTTGGCGACGGCCATGTGGTGGGCGACCGCGTCGTGCAGTTCACGGGCAATGCGCATGCGTTCCTCGGCGACGCGCAGCCGGGCCTCCTCCTCGCGGGTGCGCTCGGCGTTCGCGGCCCGCTCCTGCATGGTGTGCAGGTAGGCGCGGCGGAAGCGGCTCATCCCGCCCAGGGACAGTGGCAGCAGCAGCCACAGGGCGGTGCCCAGGGTGCGCAGGAGGAAGTCGTTGCCGAGCGGTGCGCCTGCGAGGGAGGTGGCCAGCAGCAGGGCGGCGGTGGTGTAGCCGTAGGTGGCGGTGGTGCGGGAGTCGGTGAGTGCGGCGATCCAGTACAGGGCGGCCATGACGGGGGCCAGCAGTAGGGGGCTGGGGAGGTGGCCGAGTGCGGTGAGGACGGCGGCGCAGGCGGCAGTGACGGTGAGTGCGGTGCGGGGGTGGCGGCGTGCGGTGTAGAGGGCGGCGGTGCAGGCGAGGGCGAGGAGGCGGGCGGGCCAGGGGTTGTGCGGGGGGTGGGAGTCGCTGGTGCTGATATGGGCGCCGAGTTCCATGCAGGCGCCCAGCGTCACCGCCAGCACGGCGTCGGCCGCGCGCGGGTGGCGGCGGCCGTAGCGCTCCAGGTGGCTGGTCATGCTGCCTCTCCGGTGGGGGTGGTGCCCGGTCGCTTCCATGGTCGCCGAGCGGGGCGGGGTCGGACGGGAGGCGGGCCGCCCGGGGCGGGGGCCCGGGCGGCCCGCGGTCGGGCGGTCGGCCTGCGGCCGAATCACCGGCCCGCCTGTGCCGGTTCCCTCTCGCTGTGGTCGGGGGCGGGTGCCTGCTCCTCGGGGTGGTGGTCGAGGGCTTCGCCCTCGACGTCGACGCGCGGCAGGAGGCGGTCCAGCCACTTCGGCAGCCACCAGGCCTTGTCGCCGAGGAGGGCGAGGACGGCGGGCACGATCGTCATCCGGACGACGAAGGCGTCCAGGAGGACGGCGGTGGCCAGGCCGAACCCGATCATCTTGACCATGGAGCCGTTCTCGGTGACGAAGCCGGAGAACACCGCGATCATGATCAGTGCGGCGGCGACCACGACGCGGGCGCTGTGCCGGAACCCGGAGACCACGGCCTGCCGGGCGCTCTCGCCGCGGGTGTAGGCCTCGCGCATCCGCGAGACGAGGAAGACCTCGTAGTCCATGGCCAGGCCGAACACGATGCCCACCAGGAAGATCGGCATCAGGCTCATGATCGGGCCGGTCTGCTGGACGCCGAACAGGGACGCGAGGTGGCCCTGCTGGAAGACCAGCACCACCGTGCCCAGCGCGGCGAGCACCGAGAGCAGGAAGCCGAGCGCGGCCTTCAAGGGCACGGCGACGGAACGGAAGACGACCAGCAGCAGCACGATCGCCAGGCCGACGACCACGATGAGGTAGGGGACCAGGGCGGACTGGACCTTGGCGGCGACGTCGATGTTGAGGGCGGTGGTGCCGGTGACCTCGAAGGTCGCGGAGGTGTCGGTTTCGAGGGCGGGGCGTTCGGCGCGGATGCTGGTGACCAGGGTCTTGGTCTTCGCGTCGGTGGGGCTGGTGGTGGGGGTGGCCCGGAACACGGCGGTGTCGCCGGCCTGGTTGAGGTTCGCCGGTGAGACGGACACGACCCCGGGGGTGTGGGCGATCTTCTCGCTGATCGCGTTCACCGCGGCCTCGGGGTCGGGGGCGCCCTTGGCGTCGACGACGACGGTCAGCGGCCCGTTGAAGCCGGGGCCGAAGCCCTCGGCGAGCGCGTCGTAGGCGCGGCGCTGGGTGGTGGAGGTGGACTTGGCCTCGTCGCCGGGCATACCCAGCTGCAGGCTCGCGGCCGGGACGGCGAGGGCGCCCAGGCCCAGGACGCCGAGGATCAGGACGGGCAGCGGGCGGCGCAGCACGAACCGGGCCCAGCGGGTTCCCAGGTTGCCCCGGCCCGCCTCCGGCGCCTCGCCGTCCGCCGGGACGGTGGGGATGGTGGCGGCCTGGGTGTGCCGGCCGTGCTTGAGGGCCTTGCGGGCGCTGCGGGAGAGGACGGCGTCGGGCCAGAAGGCCAGGCACGCCGGGACGAGGGTCAGCGCGGCCAGTACGGCGATCGCGACCGCGCCCGCGGCGGCCAGGCCCATCTGCGTGAGCATCGGGATTCCGACGACCGACAGGCCCGCCAGGGCGATGACCACGGTCAGGCCGGCGAAGACCACCGAGGAGCCGGCGGTGCCCACCGCCCGGCCCGTGGATTCCTTCGGGGAGCGGCCCCGGGTGCGTTCCTCGCGGTAGCGGGAGACGACGAACAGGGCGTAGTCGATGCCGACCGCCAGGCCCAGCATCATGCCCAGGGTGCTGGTGTCCGAGGACAGGCCCAGCGGGTTGGCGAGCAGCATGATCGCGAACAGGCTCACGGCGACGCCGACGATGGCGGTCAGCAGCGGCAGCCCGGCGGCGGCCAGCGAGCCGAAGGTGATCAGCAGCACGACGGCCGCCACCGATATGCCGATGATCTCCGCCACGCCGCTCAGGCCCTCGTGGGCCTCCATCGCGGAGCCGCCCGTCTCCACGGTCAGGCCGGCCGCGCGTGCCTGGCCGGCGGCCTGGTTCACCGCAGTGCGGCTGGCGTCGGTGACGTCGTCGGAGGACACCGTGTAGGTGACGGTGGCGTACGCGGTGGAGCCGTCCTTGCTGACCGCGTCCGACTCGAACGGGTCCGCGACCGAGGCCACCTGCGCGCCGGTGGACAGGGACTTCACCGCCTCCTCGACGGCCGCCCGGTTGTCCGTCGCGGTCACCTTCTGCCCGTTCGGGGCGACGAAGACGACCGTCGCGCCGGCGCCGTCGGCGCTCGTCCCGGGGAAGCGTTCCTGCATCAGGTCGTACGCCTGCTGGGACTCGATGCCCGGCATCGAGGAGTCCCCCTTGGAGGCTCCCGGCGCGGTCAGTCCGCCCACGCCGACCGCGGCCAGCACCGCTACCCACAACAGGACCACCAGGCCCCGGCGCCGAGCCGCCCAGTGGCCCAGTCGATAGAGAAAAGCTGCCACGTCAGGGGCCTTCCGTATCCGTCTTCCGATATCCACTCCAGACTCGCCCGCAGGAGCCCGCCCGGTCGTCCCCCAGCTACAGGCACTCCCGACTACCGCAACCGCAGTACCGACTACCGCGACAGCAGTACCCGACCAGCCCGCCCACGACCCGACCGCCCCGGCCACCGCCCCGCCTCCGCAGGCCTCGCCGGTGGACCGGCGTCCCGGTGGCCACGGTGAACTGCTTGTGGCGGGCCATCTCGGCTCCCTGATCCCAGGTCAGGGAGCCGCGCAGGTGTGGTGGGAGGGACCGGGCAGCGCGGACGAGCCCGTCGCGGAACGGTTGCGGCGTCGCGGGAACCGTCGGGCAGGTGGACCAGCCAGCATGGTGCAGCGGATGGTTCGCTCGACCAAGGTCGCGATGGCTGACCGACCGTGCGCGCCGATGATCAAGTCGCCTTCCCGGTGCCCCGGCACCGCCCTGTCCTCAACCGCGGCGGGACGGCTGCTGATCATCACCATCGGATCGTCATCGTCACGGCCGTGACCACGGAACTTGGTCGCTGGTGTCCTGGCATCACCATCGGCCGTGGCGGCCGCGGCTCGAACTCGCACTGTTCCAGCACCGTCCGTTCCCCTGGCGCGGATCCGGCGCCGGGAAGTGCCGGGAGCGCCCCGGTGAAGGACGCGCTACCCGAGCCCGATTCGAGGTGCAGACCGGCGAGGGCGCTGCCAGCATGAGTTGCAGCCCACTTCCCAGGTCCGGAGTGTGTCCATGCCCCGCCCGCGGATTCTCGTCATCGGTGCCGGCTTTGCCGGTGTGGAGTGCCTGCACCGTCTGGAGCGACTGCTCAAGCCCGAGGAGGCCGAGCTCACACTGGTCTCGCCACACGACTACCAGCTGTACCTGCCGCTGCTGCCGCATGTCGCGGCTGGCGTCGTGACCCCGCAGTCGGTTGCGGTTTCGCTGCGGCGGCGCCTGCGCCGCACCCGCTACGTACCGGGCATGGCCCTGGGGGTCGACACCCGGCGACGGCGGGTTGCGGTGCGCACTGTCGAGGGTGCGGAGTGGGAGTTGGGCTACGACCGGCTGGTGCTGGCGGCCGGGAGCACCACCAGGCTGTTCGACATTCCCGGTGTCACCGAGCACGCGCTGGGCATGAAGACCCTGGCCCAGGCCGCCTACCTGCGCGACCACGTGATCGGGCAGTTGGACGCGGCCGCGGCCGCCGCCGACCCTGAGACACAGGCCGAGCGTCTGTGCTTCGTGGTGGTGGGCGGCGGCTACGCGGGCACCGAGACGGCCGCCTGCCTGCAACTGCTGACCCAGGCGGCGGTGCGGCGCTTCCCGCACGTGGACCCGTCGATGCTGAGATGGCACCTGGTGGACATCGCACCGCGGCTGCTGCCGGAGATCGGCGAGCGTCTCGGTGCGGCGGCGATGAAGGTTCTCGGCGGGCGCGGTATCGAGATCAGCCTGAACACCAGCGTGACCCGGGTGACGCCGACCTCGGTGGAACTCACCGACGGACGGACGCTGCGTACCCGCACCCTGGTGTGGACGGCCGGGGTGGCGGCCAGTGCGCTGGTGCACACGGTCGACGCGGACCTGGTGCGCGGGCGGCTGGCGACCACCCCCGAGATGACGGTTCCGGGTGTGGACGGTGTGTTCGCGGTGGGGGACGCCGCCGCCGTTCCGGACCTGGCCATGGGCGAGGGCGGTATCACCGCGCCCACGGCCCAGCACTCGCAGCGCCAGGGGAAGGCGGTGGCCCGTAACGTGGTCGCGGACCTGCGGGGCACGTCGATGGAGCCGTACTTCCACCGGGACCTGGGGCTGGTGGTGGACCTGGGGGGCGGCTACGCGGTCTCGCGGCCGATCGGTGTGGGGCTGTCCGGTCTGCCGGGGCAGGCGGTTGCGCGCGGCTACCACCTGCTGGCGTTGCCGACCGTCACGGCGCGGACCCGGGTGCTGGTCAACTGGGCGTTGAACGCTGCTACCGGCGCCGACTTCGTGAGCACCGGCTTCCAGAACGGCCGTCCGGCCACGTTGCCCGACTTCGAGCACACCGACGTCTACCGCACTGGGTGACGCGGCCGGCAGATCGCGGTCCCGCGCGCGCCGTGCGGCGCCCGGGGTCGGGCGGTGCACGGCGCACGCGGGCAGGACGGGTGCTCAGCGACCGTAGCGGTGGCGCGCCTCGGCAACGGTCGTGGCCTTCACGGCGCCCTGACGGGCGAGGGCGGCCAGGGCGGCGACCACTACCGACTCGGGGTCGACGCCGAAGTGGCGGCGGACGTCCTCGCGGGTGCCGGAGAGGCCGAAGCCGTCGGTGCCGATGGAGTTCCAGTCCTGCGGTACCCACTGGGCGATCTGGTCGGGTACGGCACGCATCCAGTCGCTGACCGCCAGCACCGGGCCCGGCGCGCCCGCCAGGGCGCGAGTGACGTACGGGGTGCGCTCCTGGCCCCGTAGCAGTGCCTCGTCGCAGGACAGGGCCTCGCGCCGGAGCTCGTTCCAGGAGGTGGCGGACCACACGTCGGCGGCCACGCCCCAGTCCCGGGCGAGCAGGCGTTGCGCGTCCAGGGCCCAGTGGAGTGCGGTGCCGGAGGCGAGCAGCTGCAGCCGGGGTGTGCCGCCTGCGGGGCTCGTGTCCTGGGCGGGTCCGGCCTCCTGGTAGAGGTACAGGCCCTTGATGATGCCCTCCTCGATCCCGGGGCGCTGCGGCATGGGCGGCTGGATCTTGCTCTCGTTGTAGACCGTCAGGTAGTAGAAGACGTCCTCGGGGTTGGGCCCGTACATGCGGCGCAGGCCCTCGCGGACGATCACGGCCAGCTCGTAGGCGAAGGCCGGGTCGTAGGAGCGGGCGGCGGGGTTGGTCGAGGCGATCAGGTGGGAGTGGCCGTCGGCGTGTTGCAGGCCCTCCCCGGTCATGGTGGTGCGTCCGGCAGTGGCGCCGACGAGGAAGCCGCGACCGAGCTGGTCGGCGAGGGCCCACATCTGGTCGGCGGTGCGCTGCCAGCCGAACATCGAGTAGAAGATGTAGAACGGGATCATCGGTACGCCGTGCGTGGCGTACGCGGTGGCGGCGGCGGTGAAGGCGGCCATGGATCCGGCCTCGGTGATGCCTTCGTTGAGTATCTGGCCGTCGCGGGCCTCGGTGTAGCTGAGCAGCTGGTCGTGGTCGACGGGGTCGTAGGTCTGGCCGAGCGGGGAGTAGATCCCGTGCTTGGGGAAGAGCGACTCCATGCCGAAGGTCCGGGCCTCGTCGGGAACGATCGGCACCCAGCGGGTACCGGTGTCCTTGTCGCGCATGAGGTCCTTGACCAGGCGGACGAAGGCCATGGTGGTGGCGATCTCCTGACTGCGGGAGCCCTTGGCCACGGCGTCGAAGGGCGCGGCGGCCGGCTCGGGCAGTGCCGGTGCGGGGTGCAGGCGGCGGGCGGGGGCGGGGCCGCCGAGCGCGGCGCGGCGCTCCTGGAGGTAGCGCACCTCGGGTGAGTCGGCGCCGGGGTGGGCGTAGGGGACCTGGTCGCCGTCGAGGGCGCCGTCGGGGATCGGGAGGTCCAGCAGGTCGCGCATGGCGCGGAACTCGGCGGTGGAAAGCTTCTTCATCTGGTGGTTGGCGTTGCGCGAGGCGAAGCCGTC
The DNA here is from genome assembly GCF_042673745.1 of Kitasatospora sp. NPDC057015. Taxonomy (NCBI): domain Bacteria; kingdom Bacillati; phylum Actinomycetota; class Actinomycetes; order Kitasatosporales; family Streptomycetaceae; genus Kitasatospora; species Kitasatospora sp. NPDC057015. The sequence continues at coordinate 72,230 of NZ_JBHUSG010000047.1, read as the reverse complement.
CCCCAGGGTGTGGCCCTTGACGGTCTGGGCGAGGACCACGGTCGGGCCGCCGCGGTGCGCCAGGGCGGCGTGGTAGGCGGCGTACACCTTGCGCGGTTCGTGGCCGGCCCGTGAGGTGCGGAAGCAGTCGAGGACGGTCGCGTCGTCCAACTGCGCGGCTATGCGCGCCAGTTCGGGGTCGCCGCCGAAGAAGTGGCCGCGGATGTAGGCGGCGTCGCGGGTCGCGTAGGTCTGTACCTGGGCGTCGGGCACCTCCCGCAGGCGCTGGGCGAGGGCTCCGGTGGTGTCGAGGGCGAACAGGGTGTCCCATGTGTCGCCCCACAGGGCCTTGACCACGTTCCAGCCGGCGGCGCGGAACTGGGCCTCCAGCTCCTGCACGATCTTGAAGTTGGAGCGGACGGGGCCGTCGAGGCGTTGCAGGTTGCAGTTCACGACGAAGGTCAGGTTGTCCAGGCCGTCGCGGCCGGCGAGGGCGAGGGCGGCGGTGGACTCGGGCTCGTCCATCTCGCCGTCCCCGAGGAACGCCCAGACGTGGGAGGCGGAGGTGTCCTTGATGCCGCGGTGGTGCAGGTAGCGGTTGAAGCGGGCCTGGTGGATGGCGGAGAGCGGGCCCAGGCCCATCGAGACGGTCGGGAATTCCCACAGCCAGGGCAGGCGGCGCGGGTGCGGGTAGGAGGGCAGACCGCCGGGCCCGGTCTCCTGGCGGAACCGGTCGAGGTCGGCCTCGGTCAGGCGGCCGTCGAGGAACGCCCGGGCGTAGATGCCGGGCGTGGCGTGGCCCTGGATGTAGAGCTGGTCGCCGGAGCCGTCGGCCTTGCCGCGGAAGAAGTACTGGAAGCCGGTCTCGTAGAGCCAGGCGGCGGAGGCATAGGTGGAGATGTGGCCGCCGAGGCCGTGGCGGCTGCCGCGCGTGACCATGGCGGCGGCGTTCCAGCGGTTCCAGGCGGTGATGCGCCGGTCGAGGTCCTCGTCGCCGGGGAGCGGGGGCTCCGCGGCGGTGGGGATGGTGTTGACGTGGTCGGTCTCAAGCAGTCGCGGTGCAGGCAGGCCTGTCCGTTCGGCGTGCTCCATGGTCCGCCGCAGGAGGTAGGCGGCGCGGCGCGGGCCGGCCGCGGCGGCCACCGCGTCGAGGGAGGCCGCCCATTCGGCGGTCTCCTCCGGGTCCCGGTCGGGCAACTGGTCGAGGGGGCTGGGGACGGTGACGGGCGGCAGGTCGGACATGGCAGTGCCTCTCGGACGGGCTGTGCGGGCGGGTGCCCGGTCGGAGCGGCTCCACGGGGCCGGTCGGCGGCGGGACACGGGGTCCACCGACGCACTGTGAGGCGGTCCGGAGCAGCTTGCTGTCACCCTAACTCTGATCGATGATCGATCAAATGAGCGCGGAGAAATCGGCACTCAGTGCCACCTCGCCGCCGCCTCAGCCGTGCCGGTCAGGCACGCGGTGCACAGTCGAGCACGTGGTCCCTGACCAGTTCACCCACCCGCGGATCACCCTGCCGGAGGGCTTCCAGGACCGTCTCGTGCTCCTCGGCGTACGAGGGCTGGCGGGCGCCCAGCCAGCGGATCGACAGCGCTGCCCACACCTCGATGCCCAGCGACTCCCAGGTGTGCAGCAGCACGCTGTTGCCCGAGGCCCGCACCAGTTCGCGGTGGAAGGCCACGGTGTGCCGCACCTGCGCTCGTACGTCGCCGCTGCGGTCGGCCGCGAGGAGCGCCGCCACCTCGGACTCCAGGGCCGCCACGAGCGCCACGCCGGCCGCGGGGTCCGCCGTCGCGCGCCGGGCGGCCGTTTCGGCGGCCAACTGCTCAAGCGCGGCCCGCACCGGGTAGATCTCCTCCAGGTCCGCAGCAGTGAGCACCCGCACTCGCACGCCCTTGTTGGGCGAGGACTCGATGAGCCGCAGCATCTCCAACTCGCGCAGCGCCTCACGTACCGGGGCCTGGCTGACATCCAGTTCCGCGGCGATGCCGCGCTCGACGATCCGCTCGCCCGGCTTCCACCGACCGCTGAGGATGCCCTCGACGATGTGTCCGCGGATCTGTTCCCGGAGGGAGGGAACGACCGGAAGGGACATGTGCACTCCTGCTGTTCGCCTCGGCCTCGGCCGCAGCCGTACGGCGCCCACCCGGGACAGGGCGGACTGCCACACGATACGGGCTGGCCCGGCTTCCCGCGTCCTGCCTCCGAGCGGCCTCCACCGGACCGGGGCCCGGCCTCATTCCTGCGCCGCCGGCGCCCGGGACGCGGCCTCGGGCCCGTCTCCTCCGATGGTAGGGCGGAGCAACCTTCGGCACGGCCGCCACGACCTGCGAGCATGGCGTAGTTGGCGGGTGATCTCGCCGCCGGCGCTGATCCGAGCGCCGCTTCGGCCTGCCGGCGCCCTCCGGTCAGGGGGCGGCGAAGCGCAGGACCGCGGCGACGCCGTCGCCGGCGGTGCCGGCCGGTTTCGGCTCGTGAACTGCGGTGGTGGCGCGGAGCGTCTGGACCTCCTGACGCTCGCCGTGCCTCGTCGAGGGGTGAGCCGGCGTCACGGTCGGGCGGTGGACGCGGCTGTTCGGGCGAGGTGATCAGGTCCGTCGTGCCGGATCGGTCGTGATGGTCGGAAGACGGCTCACAGGAGCGGCTGGATATCCCCCCGGGTGAAGGTCCGGCCGGCGCCGCGGGCGGTCGGGCCGCCGGACCGGATGCCGAAGTGGTGCCGAGGGCCGTCCGCGGGGGAGGGGTCGGAGGCCGGGTCGGGCTCGGCGAGGGACATCCTGGAGACGATCCGGTAGCGGTCGCCGCGATAGACGGAGTTCAGGTACTCCACGGGTCGGCCGGTACGGTCGGTGGTCAGCCGCTCGAAGCGCAGGGCGGGTGAGAGCAGCGGCACGCCGAGCAGCTTGGCCTCCCGGTGGCTGACCACGGTCGGTTCGATCGCCTGGACCGCCTCGTGCACCTTGACGCCGTGCGCGGTGCCGAGCAACTGGTAGAAGTCGCCTCTCTCCATGTCCGTCGGGGCCAGACCTGGGACGAGCTCGGCGGGGACGTGCACGTGCTCGACGGCCAGGGGCTCGCCGTCGACCAGGCACAGCCGGGCGACGCGGACGATGTGGGCGGCCGGGGTGAGGCGCAGTTTGCGGCCGATGCCGGCGCCGGCCGGGAGGGTGGTGAACTCCAGGACGCGGCTGGCCCAGGCGCCGGAGGACCTCGGGAGGCTGAAGCCCGGCCCGCCGCCGGCCGGTGCCAGCTCCTGGGTGATCTTGGCGGGGGCGAGGAACATGCCTCGGCCGTGCTCGCGGACCAGGAGTCCGGCCGCCACCAGCTCGTCGACGGCGGCCCGCAGGGTGGGGCGGGAGACGCCGAACCTCTCGCAGAGCGTCCGCTCGGACGGGATGCCGTCGCCGGGCATGCCGGCGTCCACCAGTTCCCGAAGGCACTCGCGGACCCTCGTCCGCTTCGCCCTCGCCTGGGGGGTCCCCTCGACCATCACCGCACCCTTCCTCCGCTCGACCTAATCAGACCAGTTCCTGGACTTTACCAGTTGGTTTACGCCCCGCAGTGGCCGGCGACTGCGCTGAGTTCGCCGCAAGTTCGCTGGTCACGAGGAAGATACGGGCGTGGAAGAGGTCTTGACCACTCTCCCCCAACTATGCCACCTTCTCCTCACGGCTTACCAGTTGCCCGACTGGAAAGCTATCCAGTCCTCCCCCATCAAGGTGGCACTACCGTGAGAACCCCCGCGCGTCCGCGCCTGCTCCCCATCGCCGCCGCCCTGGCCCTCGCCCTGACCGGCGCGGCGCTGGCCGGCTGCTCCTCCACCTCGTCCGGCTCGTCCAGCCAGGCGGCCGACAAGCCTGCCAAGCTGACGGTGTGGATCATGAAGGACAGCCTCACCGACGGCTACCTGCAGCGGTTCAAGGCCGACTACGAGGCCAGCCACGCGGGCACCACGCTGGACATCCAGATCCAGGAGTGGGACGGCATCGGCCAGAAGGTGACCAGCGCGCTGGCCAGCAAGGACGCCCCGGACGTCATCGAGGTCGGCAACACCCAGGTCGCCCAGTACGCCGCCAGCGGCGGCGTCCACGACCTCAGCGACAAGACTGCCGAGCTCAACGGCAAGGACTGGATCCCCGGCCTCGCCGAGCCCGGCAAGATCGACGGCAAGCAGTACGGCATCCCGTGGTACGCCGCCAACCGCGTGGTCATCTACAACAAGGACCTGTTCGCGCAGGCCGGCATCACCACCCCGCCGAAGACCCGCGACGAGTGGATCGCCGCCACCCAGAAGCTCAACACCGGCGGCAACGACGGCATCTACCTGGCCGGTCAGACCTGGTACGCGCTGGCCGGGTTCGTCTGGGACGAGGGCGGCGACCTCGCGGTCAAGGGCTCCGACGGCAAGTGGAAGGGCGCGCTGGACTCCCCGCAGGCGCAGGCCGCGATCGGCTTCTACCAGAAGCTGCAGGCGCTCGGTAAGGGTCCGAAGGACGCGGACGAGGCCAAGCCGCCGCAGGCCGAGGTGTTCGCCCAGGGCCACACCGCCCAGCTGATCTCCACCCCCGGTGGGGCCAACGCGATCCTCAAGGCCAACCCCGCGCTCAAGGACAAGCTCGGCTTCTTCCCGATCCCCGGCAAGAGCGCCGACAAGCCCGGCGCGGTCTTCACCGGCGGCTCGGACCTGGTGATCCCCGAGTCCTCCCAGCACCAGGCCGCCGCCTACGAGGTGGTCAAGGCGCTGGCGGGCGACAAGTGGCAGACCGAGATGGCCAAGGAGATGAGCTACGTCCCCAACCGCACCTCGCTCGCGAGTGCGCTGGCCGGCAACGACGGCGCGGTGGCGATGGCGGCCGGTGCGGTCAACGGCCACGCCACCCCCAACTCGCCGAACTGGGCAGCCGTCGAGGCCAGCAACCCGATCAAGCAGTACATGACCCAGGTGCTCACCGGCACCGACCCGGCCACGGCCGGCAAGACCACCTCCGATGCCATCACCAAGGCCCTCAACAGCACGTCCTGACAGGACACATGCCCCAGGAATCCACCGGCGCCGACCCGGCCACCGCCGGCGAGACCGCCACCGGGGCCACGATAAAAGGCCTCAACAGCACGCCCTGACAGGAGAGTTATCGCCGTGTCCACCGCTCCGCCCCCCGCCCGTACCAGGGTCTGGCCGTATCTGCTGGTCGCCCCGACCGTGGTGGGCGCGGCGTACCTCCTGGTCTATCCGCTGCTGCGGAACCTGCTGATCTCCGTCCAGCACTTCCGGATGGCCGAACTCATCCGTGGCGGAGCCCCGTTCGTCGGCCTCGACAACTACACCGCGTTGCTGACCGATCCGGAGTTCTGGGCCGTGGTCCGCCGCACCTTGGGCTGGACCCTGCTCAACACCGCGCTGATCACCGGACTCGGCACCGTGGTCGCCCTGTTGCTGGTCCGGTTTGGCCGGCGGATGCGCCTCGCCGTGATGAGCGCCCTGGTGCTCACCTGGGCCACCCCCGTGATCGCCGCCACCACCGTCTTCCAGTGGCTGTTCCAGTCCCGCTTCGGAGTGGTCAACTGGGCACTTGACCAGTTGGGGCTGCACCAGTTCCACGACTACGCCTGGTTCGCCCACGGGAACGCCACCTACGCCATCCTGGTGGCGCTGATCGTCTGGCAGTCCGTCCCGTTCGCCGCCCTCACCCTTTACGGCGGGCTCACCACCATCCCCGGGGAGCTCTACGAGTCCGCCCGCCTCGACGGCGCCGGCCCCTGGCAGACCTTCCGCCTGGTCACCTTCCCGATGCTGCGCCCGCTGTTCGCCCTCGTCACCTCGCTGGAGGTGATCTGGACCTTCAAGTGCTTCGCGCAGATCTGGGTGGTCAGCCAGGGCGGCCCGAATGGCGCCACCACCACCCTGCCGGTCTACGCGTTCCAGATCGCGCAGTCCCTGCACAAGTACGACCTCGGCTCGGCCGCTTCCATGCTGACCGTGCTGATCCTGCTCGCCGCGCTGGTCGCCACGCTGCGCCGGATGTACCGCCAGGAAGGCGAGGAGACCCCGTGACCGCCACCGCCCTGCGCAGACTGCGCCGCGCCCCGCTGAACCTCGCCGGGCTCGCCATCCTCGTCACCTCGGCCTTCCCGGTCTACTGGATGGTGATCACCGCCTTCAAGCCGACCACCGAGATCCAGTCCGAAACCCCGACCTTCCTCCCGCTGCACCCCACCCTCGACCACTTCGCCACTGCCGTCTCCGCCCCCGGCTTCGGTACCTACTGGCGCAACAGCCTGTACGTCACCCTCGGCGCCGTCCTCCTCGCCCTGGTCGTCGCGCTGCTCGCCGCCTTCGCGGTGGGCCGGATGCGCTGGCGTGGACGCCGGGCTTTCATCCTGCTGGTGTTCATCGCCCAGATGGCCCCGTGGGAGGCGCTGCTGATCCCCATGTACGTGATCGCCCGCGACACCGACATGCTCGACAGCCTCAGCATGCTCACCCTGGTCTACTTCATGACCACCCTGCCGTTCACCATCGTCACCCTGCGCGGCTTCCTCGCCGCCGTCCCCGCCGAGCTGGAGGAAGCCGCCCTGGTCGACGGCTGCACCAGGCCGCAGGCCTTCCGCCGGATCACCTTCCCGCTGCTCGCCCCGGGCCTCCTGTCCACCTCGCTGTTCGGGTTCATCACCGCCTGGAACGAGTTCGCGTTCGCCAACACCCTGATCATCAAGAACCAGGACGCCCGCACCCTGCCGGTCTGGCTCTCCTCCTTCGCCAACGTCTTCGGCACCGACTGGGGCGCCACCATGGCCGCCGCGAGCCTGTTCATGCTCCCTGTCCTGATCGTCTTCCTGTTCCTGCAGAACAAGGTCACCACCGGCATGACCGCCGGCGCCGTCAAGGGCTGAATTCGCCCCTCTCTGGAAAGAACACCATGATTCTGCCGACCCCGGTCGAGGTCGTCCCCGCTGCCGGACGCTTCGTGCTCACCGAGCGCACGGCCGTCCGCGCCCCCGGTGAGGCCACGTCCGTCGCCGACCTGCTGCGCACCCTGCTCGCCCCCGCCACCGGACTCCCGCTGCCCGACTCACCCGACGGCACCGTGGTCCTCGCCCTCGACCCCACCGTCGAAGGGGCCGAGGGCTACCGGCTGAGCGTCACCCCCGAACGGGTCCTGCTCACCGCCGCCCGCCCGGCCGGCCTGCGGCACGCGGTGCAGAGCCTGCGCCAACTCCTGCCGCCCGAGGCCCTACTGGACCACCGCGTCGAGGGCGTCGAATGGACGCTGCCCTGCGTGGAGATCGCCGACCGCCCCCGGCACCCCTGGCGCGGCGTCATGGTCGACGTCGCCCGGCACTTCCAGCCGCTCGACCTCCTGCTGCGCACCGTCGACCGGCTCGCCCTTCACAAACTCAACGTCCTGCACCTGCACCTCACCGACGATCAGGGCTGGCGGATGCCGGTCGACGCCTACCCCCTGCTCACCGAGGTCGGATCGGTCCGGGCCCGCTCGATGCTCGGTCAGGCCGGCTCCGACCGCTTCGACGACCTTCCGCACGGCGGCTCCTACACCAAGGCCGAACTGCGCCACCTGGTGGCGTACGCTGCCGAACGCGGCGTGCGGGTGGTGCCGGAGATCGAGATGCCCGGGCACGTTCGGGCCGCGCTCGCCGCCTACCCGCACCTCGGCAACCACCCCGAGCGGCAGCTGGACGTGTGGACCGAGTGGGGCGTCTGTGAGAACATTCTCGCCGTCCACGACGAGGTGCTGGACTTCTGCCGTACCGTGCTCGACGAGGTCATGGACGTCTTCCCGTCCCGGTACATCCACCTCGGCGGGGACGAGTGCCCCACCACCGAGTGGGAGACCAGCCCCGCCGCCATCGCCCGCGCCACCGAACTCGGCCTGACCACCCCGGCCCACCTGCACGGCTGGTTCCTCGGCCAGGTCGGCGCCCACCTGATGGCCAACGGCCGCCGCCCGATCTGCTGGGCCGAGTACCAGGGCGGCGGCGCGCTGCCGGTGGAGTTCACCGTGATGCCCTGGCGCGACGCCGACCACGGCCTGGACGCCGCCCGGTACGGCCACGACATCGTGATGGCGCCGCACCGCTCCACCTATCTCGACTACCCGCAGTCCGACGCCTCCGACGAGCCGCTCGGCCAGGCCAAGTTCGTCGTCGACCTGCCCACGGCGCACGCCAACGAGCCCGCCCCCGACCACTGGGGCGAGGCCGAACAGGCCAAGGTGCTCGGCACCCAGGCCCAGCTGTGGACCGAGTTCGTCACCACCGCCGAGCACTTCGACTACCTGGTCTACCCGCGGCTGTGCGCCATCGCCGACCGCGCGTGGAACCCGGCCAGCGACTACACCCGCGACTTCCTGCCCGCCCTCACCCGCCACCGTCCGCGGCTGGCCGCCCTCGGCGTCCACCACGCGCACCGGCCCTGAGACCGGGTGCCGACGGCATCGGCCGACGGCACCCTGCACCACCCTGCACCACAGGTCCCCGGCCCGTCGGCTCCAGCCGACGACGCCACCCCCACGGAAAGGGATTCACGTGTCCGCACGATCTCGCTCCAACTCCCGGCTCGGATCCGCCGTCGCGCTCGCCGCGGCAGCCGGTCTCGCCGCCGCGGTCCTGACGGTCGCACCGGCGTCCGCCGCGACCGACGCGGTCAGCGTCCAGTACCGCACCAGCGCCAGCGGTGCCACCGCCGACCAGTCCGAGCCGTGGCTGCAGGTCACCAACACCGGCAGCACCACCGTGCCGCTGAGCACCGTGACCCTGCGGTACTACTTCAAGTCCGACGGCCCGAACGTCACGTACCGCTTCGCCTGCTCCTGGGCGGTCAAGGGCTGCGCCAACATCACCGGCACCTTCGGCACGCTGGCCAACCCCACCGCCACCGCCGACCGCTACCTGGAGATCGGCTTCACCTCCGGCGCCGGCTCGCTCGCCCCCGGCCAGTCCACCGGCGACATACAGCTGCGCTTCTACCGCGCCGACTGGCAGACCCTCACCCAGTCCGACGACTACTCCTTCAGCGCCACCCAGACCTCCTACGCCGACGCTGCCAAGGTCACCGCGCAGGAGAACGGCACGCTGATCTGGGGCACCGCCCCGGCCGGCAACACCCCTTCGCCGTCGCCGACCCCGACCGGCCCCACCTCGTCCCCGTCGCCGACCGGCACGACCTCCACCCCGCCGGTCGACCCGAACGCCCCCGCGCTGTTCGACGACTTCTCCTACAACACCAGCTCCGACGCGGCGATCCAGCAGCACGGCTGGACCGTCAAGTCCGGCCAGGGCGGCCCCGGCGTCTCCGGTGCCACCTGGTCCCCGGCGGACGTCACCTTCCCCACCGTCGGCGGCAACAAGGTGCTCAACCTGCGCCTGACCACCGACGGCACGGCCTCCGGCACCAAGGAGACCGAGATCCAGACCACCGCGCGCAAGTTCAAGAACGGCACCTACGCGGCCCGGGTCAAGTTCGCCGACGCCCCCACCAGCGGTCCGGACGGTGACCACGTCAACCAGACGTTCTTCACCTTCACCCCGCTCAACGCCCCGATGGACCCGAACTACAGCGAGCAGGACTTCGAGTACCTGCCCAACGGTGGTTGGGGCGAGCAGGGCAACATCATGTACGAGACCTCCTGGGAAACGTACAACCCGGACCCGTGGAACGCCGTCAACGCCCACGGCCAGCAGCGGCAGTCCTACGACGGCTGGCACGACCTGCTCCTGACCGTCGACAACAACAGCATCACCTACTACATCGACGGCCAGGTCACCGCCACCCACGGCGAGCCCTACCTGCCCGAGACGCCGCAGTGGATCGACTTCAACCACTGGCTGATCGACCTCAACGGCCAGTACTCCAACACGCCGCGCTCGTACGACCAGCAGGTCGACTACGTCTACTTCGTCAAGGACCAGGTCCTCACCCCGGCCCAGGTCTCCGCGAAGGTCGCCGGTTACCGCACCGCCGGCACCACCTTCACCGACACCGTCCCCGCCACCGGCTGACCGCACGAAAGTCCGTCCGCCGGCCGCCCGATGGGCGGCCGGCGTACGGCCACGGGGGCTCGGGACGCGAGCTCGCGAACAGCCTGTCCGCGATGACGTTTCCCCTGGGACAACGGGACGGGAAGACGTCGTCGCGCCTATCCGCATGAACTCGTAACACGATCATTGGCCGTGGGCGTGGGTCTGTACGGTGACCGGTGCATCTCCCGATCAAGGAAGAGCACCTGATGAGCGACGTGATCGCCCCTGTCCGAGTGGAGGATCACGCCGTCGGCCCGGCCACCGCGGGTCGCACCGCGGCCTCCAGAGCGTCGGCGACCAGCCGGGTGCGCACATGGTCGGCCATCGACCAGCCCACGAGCCGGCGCGAGTGCAGGTCGATGACGCTGGCCAGGTACATCCACGAGCCGCCGACCGGCAGATACGTGATGTCGCCGACCCACCGGACATCCGGCCTGCCCGCGGTGACGTCGCGTTCGATCCGGTACGGCGCCGGTGGCGCGTTCCTGCCCCGGACGGTAGTTCGGCAGCGTTTGCGCAGGTGACGGCCGATGATGCCGTGCTCGCGCATCAGCCGGGCTATCCGCGTACGGTTGACCACCTGCCCCTGGGCCCGCAGTTCCGCGTGCACCCTCGGCACCCCGTAGGCACCCCGCGTCTCCCGGTGGACCTCGCGGATCTCACCCACCGACGCGGCCTCGGCCGCCGCCCGGTCGGCACGCGCCCGAGTGCCGGCCTGCCAGGCGTGGTAACCGGAGCGGGCGATGCCCGGGACTCGTACAACCGCTGGACGCCGAACTCGGCCCGGCGGGTGGAGACGAAGTCCCAGCGGCGGGCCCTCACTTCATCTCCCGCGCGAAATTCGCGGCCGCCCGGTACAGGATCTCCTTCTCGACCTGCCACTCGCACTCGGCCTTGCGAAGCCGCGCGAGCTCGGCCCGCTCGCCGTTGTTCAGCGCCGGCGCGGGCGCCGCTGTCTCGGCGTCGGCGGCCCGCACCCGGTTCCGCAGGGTCTCGTGGTTGACCCCGATCTCTTCGCGACCGCCGCGAACGTGCGTCCGCCGCCCGAGGCTCCGTACAACGCGACAGCATCACGCCCGAACTCGTCCGAATACTTCGACGGACGTCCGATCTGGACTTCCCTTCCTGGACCTACACGATCCAAGTGTCAGGGTGTCCACGTCGCGGGGCAAAGCTGAGTGCCGACCTGTCCCGCCAACGGCATCGTCCGCATGTGGTGGTGGCGAACGCGGCAGACGCTGGGCGGGACAGGCGGCAGGCGGTACGACCGTCACTGTGACGATCGCAGGAGGGGTGAGGTCTCCGCTCGCGCTGACCCCGGCAGGGTGCTCAGCCGGCGGCCAGCTGGAACGACTGGTTGGTCCCGCCGTTGCACGTCCACTGCTCCACGAGGGTGCCGTCCGCGGTCGAGGCGCCCGTGATGTCCAGGCACTTGCCGCTGTTGCGGGAGACGAAGTGATAGCGGCCGTTGGGCTCCGCCACCGGCAGCCACTGCTGGTTGGCGCCGCCGTTCCGGGCCCAGGTGTCCAGGGCGGTGCCGTCGGCGCCCGAGCCGGCTGGGACGTCGATGACCTGCTGTCCGGCCGCGGAGTTGCGGTTGGTGATCACGTAGTAGCCACTGTCGGTGGGGCTGAACTGCCACTGCTGGTTGGCCTGACCGCCGCAGGTCCACTGGAGCAGCGCGGTCCCGTTCGCCGTCCCGGCGCCGGAGGCGTCCACGCACTTGTTCGAGTTGGAGTTGACCAGCTTGTACCAGGCCGAGGTGTTCACCGGCCCGGAGGGACCGGTGCCCCCGCCTCCGCTCAGCGGGTCGAGCGTGATGGACGCCGACTGCGGGTTGCCGTCGTGGACCAGCGACTCGTGGTTGCCGACGTCGTCGAACGCGAAGGCGTAGGCGTTGCCGTCGGCCATCTGCGCGTGCAGGGCCCGGGCGTAGTGGTTGGTGACCGCGTCCTGGTAGAAGCCCGCGGCACTGCTGTCGGGCTGGTTGGGGTTGGTGAGCAGCGTCGAGCGGTTGTAACCGGCGCACAGCGTGCGGGAGATCGGGCCGCGAACCAGGTCGTTGGGGGCGTCCAGGAGCTTGTAGCAGCCGAAGATGCTGTCCGAGTCGGGCTTCTGGAAGGAGGTGACGACCGCGCCGGAGCTGTTGGTGAAGTTCATGACGTTGCCTGAGACCCGTCCGAAGTACTTCGTGTTCGGCTGGTCGGTGAAGGGTGTGACCGTCAGGGTCGAGCTGCTGTACTTCGACCACACGCGGTTGACGTAGTCGTCCATCACGCTGGGTGCCAGCGCGCCGGACTCGATGCCGTGGCCGGGGTTGACGGCGCGCAGCACCGTGCCGTCCGAGCGCGTCTGGATGAGGCCGGCCCATCCGCCGGGCTGGTTCCTCAGGGTGTTGAAGAAGGCGTCGTAGCCGCCGGTCTTCAACTGGCCCGTGGACTTGGTGCTCCCGTCCCCGCCCTTGACGCCGACGGTGTACGGGAGCGAGAACATGTCGACCTGGGTGCTGTTGATCCACAGCCCGGAGTCGTTGAGGGTGTACTCGGTCCAGTCGAACAGGATGTTGTGGTTCGGATCGCTCGGGTTCTGCACGGCGGGCTGCACGAGCCCCCCGGTGGTCAGGCTGAAGACCAGCTTCTGACCGAAGGAGAAGTAGATGCGGCCGGAGAACTTCGGGATCCGGATCGTGGCGCTCTGACCGTTCGCCGGCCCGGCGATCGACGCGTCCGGCGCCGGGGTCGGCGGGTTGCCGCCGGCCGGCCAGGCGTGGAAGGTGCCGCTGCCGTCGGCCCAGCCCTGACGGCCCGAGGACAGCTGGGTGCCCAGGTCGTAGATGTACAGCGGCTCGCTGCGCCCGGAGTTGTTCGTGAAGGTCAGCGGGATCGTGTCGGGTACCGCGGCGTGGGCTGCCGGTGCGGTGGCGAGCACCGTCAGTCCTGCTGCGGTGGTGGCTGCGGCGAGGAACGAAGCCAAGGTTCTGCGTGCCATGAGCACGTGTCTCTCCTCCTGGGTGGGGGATGAACTGCTGGGTGCGGGCATGCCGAGGCGGGCCGGCCAGGGGGTGTTGCCGGCGTCGTCGGTGGGAGTGCATGCTTCCCGGCACTGCGGGGCCCGGAAAGGACTAGACCTTTGTGAGAGCGCTCTCAAGAATTGCCGGACCGGTTCGGATCTGTCAACGCTTTCGACTTGATCGACTCTTCCGGGGCCGCCCGAACGGTCCGCGATGCACGACTGACCCTCGGAAACCTCCCGAACTGTGCTTCCCCATCGCCTGGTTGAGCCGCGACGATGTGTGCGGCTCCGACCCGGCCGACTGTGGAGCCGCACCCTCGTTGCTTCCGGGGCCGCCTGCCCGGGCGCCCCGCCGCAGTACTCCGGCGGCCCGTCGCCGGGAGCATGTTCTGCCGCCCGCGCGGGCGCCGGCCCGCTGGGCGCGTCTGCGCATGCCGCCCGGTGTTCACCGTCGCGTGCCCGAGATCCGGGGGTTGAATTCCCTTGAATTGCCGAAGGTAGGCGGACTGCCAGTCCGAAGTTCGAAAGACGTCTCTCCCGGGATCTGAAAAATACTCCGATCCTCACCGTCGCCGTACTCTCCGATTTCTCTTCATTTGCGGCGAACCTTCCCGGTCAGAGCACTGGCGCCAAGGGGGATCGCGCCATCAGGTCGACGCCGGCGGGTTCGGCCTCCCGGTGGACTGCGCGGGTGCGCCTGAACTGCGGCGCCCGTGCCCGCAATCGAATATCCGGGCCGGGCCGGTTCGGTGGGATGCACGAGCGGCGCCGCAAGGAACCGGGTTCCTTGCGGCGCCGTTGGGGAGTCGGACGGGTCAGCGGGGCTGGCCCCAGTCGAGGCGGGTGTTGCTGCCGTCGTCGTTGCGGAGCTGGAACTGGGCGGTGGAGGGGCGGAAGATGCCGACGTTGCCGGCGGCGTTGCCGTTGCCGCCGTCCCAGTTGGCGGAGACGGGGATGTCGCCGGCCTGGCCCCAGGCGATCTTGGTGAGGGTGCCGTTGTCCATGCGGAGGTGGAATTCGCCGGTGGAGGGGCGCCAGATGCCGATGTTGGCGGGGCCGCCGTCCCAGTTGCCGGAGACGGGGATGTCGCCGTACTGGCCCCAGGCGATCTTGGTGATGCCGCCGTCGTCGTTGCGCAGGTGGAACTCGCCGGTCGACGGGCGCCAGACGCCCACGTTGTCCGCCGCGCCGCCGTCCCAGTTGCCGGCCACCGGGTAGTCACCCGCCAGCCATGCGGCGTCGACGATGTTGTTGTAGCGCAGGCCGAAGTACCCGCTGGAGCTGTACCCCGAGATGGTGCCGGAGCCCTTGGTCATGTTGTCGTCGGAGTTCGCTTCGGAGATGTAAGCGAACTGTCCGCTGGACTTGTCGATCCAGTGGTCGAAGAGGATGACGTGGCCGGTCCTCGGGATGATGTTGTCGTGGGGGTCGTTGTCGAGGGCGTCTCCGGGCTGAAGGTCGGCCAGCGCGACCCGGGTGGTCAGCGACCGTACATCCAGGGAGTCCGTGTTTTCGCTGTTGCTCAGGTGCCAGGCCATGGAGATGAATCCGGAGCAGTCCTGGCGGTAGTTCTTGCCGCCGAGGTCGGTGGTCCAGGCACTCTGGTTGTACGGGATGTGGCGGTTGTACCAGTCGTTTGCTCGGTTGAGCACCTCGTCGCGGCTGATCGGGCCGTCCACCGAGGAGGCGGCGTGTGCCGTGCCGGTGGTGAAGGCCGCTCCGGCGATCACGCCGGAGGCGGCGATGGCGGTGGCGATGGCGGTGCGGGTCAGCTTGGCGAGCTTGGAGGAAGGCATGGCGGAGCTCCTTGGGTGTGAGTGCGTGTGCGAGAAGGCCTCGGCATGGCGAGGCGCGTGAAGTGCGGGAAGGCGCGGCGTCCTTGCGGGCGGCGCGGGTTCAGCGCCGGGCGCGGATGGAGGCCGCCGGTGGGGCGGGTGGCAGGTAGCGCCGGCGGAGGAGCGGCGAGGCCTGGTGGCAACGGGCGAGCAGGGCTGCCGCGCGCTGCAGGGCGGTGGGGGCCGCGAGGTCGGGCGGGGTGCGGCTGAGCAGGTAGAGCAGGAGATCGACCCGGTCGGGCTCGATGCTTGCGCTGGCGTGTTCGAGGCCGTCGTGGTGGGCTGCGTGGGCCCAGAGGGCGTCGATGATCTCGGCCGCCTCGCCGGCCCCGTACGGCGCGGTGGTTCCGCGGCGCATCAGGCTGGCGTAGACGATGTCCATCCCGTGGTCAGCCCCAGGTGAGATTGTCGGACGAGACCGTGGGGGTGGATGCCGAGACGGTGGCGGTGGGCGTGGTGTCGGCCGTCGCGGCGGCGGCGGGAACGAGGGTCGCGGACAGGGCGAGGGCGGCGACCGCGATGGCCTGGGCGATGCGGGTGCGGGTCATGGCGACATTCCTTCGGTGCTGTGGGACGGCTGTGGTGGTCTTCGCCGGTGTCGCGTCCCGCGGTTGACGCATTGTCCGGCTTCCGTTCGGGGTTGCTCCCTCCCGGTGATCACTAGCTTGCTCGCCCGTCACTCGAGTCGGAAGGTCTTCCCGCTGGCGCCAACTCGCCTGGCGCCATCACGACAGCCGGTCATGGACATGCGACCACTCGAAGTGTTCCGATTCATCCGTTTTTGGATGCGCCGATGCCCTCCGACCGGTGTGGTCGGAGGGCATCTTCCGGGTCGTGAGGTCAGGCCAGGACGGAGGGCTTGAGGGTCTGCGCGCACCACTGCTCGAACGTGGTGGGCGAGGGTGGTGTCCGGGGTGCGGGCGGCACCGGCGTCGAGTCCCCGCCCTTGGCGCCCTTCATCTCGACGATGCCCCGGACGAACTCCTCGTTGAGGCAGTAGCCGACGGGGGTGGCCGCACAGCTCGGCCGGCCCGCTCGCAGCGGACGGGCCGGCCGAGCTGTGCGGTTGGTTGGAGGCGGGACCGGCATTGCGGGACGGCCACATCGACCTGGCGCTCGGATCCATCGACCATGTGGACCCCGAGACCCAGGTCGAGGAGTAGGTCGGCCTCCGCATGGTCGCGGCCGGCCGGTCCGGGAAGTCGCACACCGCGGCGGGCGCGGTCCACCTCGAGTGGGCATTGGCCGGTGGCGGGCGGTGCCGCGGGTCGGCGAAGGCGGACGGCCGCGGTGTCGACCGGCGGACGTCCTCCAGTCGTCGCTGCGGTGCGTGCGGGTGTCCGGCGCGGTCAGAGCCACCCCTTCTGGGCCGCCTTGATGCCTGCTTCGAAGCGGCTGGCGGCGTCGAGGCGTTCCATGATGGAGGACATGAGGCGGCTGACGGTCCGGGAGGAGATGCCGAGCCGCTGGCCGGCGGCGTCGTCGGTCAGTCCGGTGCCGAGCAGGCGGAGCAGTTCGCGTTCGATCCCGGTGAGGCCGGTGGTGGGATCGCCGGGGCCCGATGCGCCGAGGGGGACGGCGGTGGACCAGGCCTGTTCGAAGAGGTCCAGGAGGGCACCGAGGATGCCGGGTTCGGTGACGTGCAAGGCGCCCTTGCGGGTGTCGGCCGGGTCGATGGGCACCAGTGCCTGGGCTCGGTCGACGACCACGAGGCGCTGGGGTATGACGGGGGCGGTACGGACCTCGCTGCCCAGGCCGAGCAGCCAGTGGGCGTACGCGGTGGTGTGCGTGTCGTTGCGGACGGCGTCCTGGTAGAGGGACTTGATGGTCACGCCCCGCGCGATCGCCGCGGCGTTGGCGGGGCGCCCCGCGGCGAGGTCCTCCGGCCTCATGCCGGGACCGGGGTGGACGCCGAGGATCTCGCCGCCGGCGGCGTGACCCATCTGCTCCAGGCGGGACTGGATCGCGTCCATGCCGAGGAGGCGCTCGCCGTGTCCGGAGTGCCGGTCGGCCCGGTCGGCGACAATCCGGGTGACCGCTGCCCGCGAAGCCGCCAACGCGGCCTGCCGGGAAGCCAGTTCGGCCTCCTGGCGGGCGAGCATGTCGGCGAGGCCGATCTCGGGGCTGACCGCGCGCATCTGTCCGGGGTGCTCGCTGGACGGGTGGACGAGCAGGAAGGAGGCGAGTTCGTCGAGGCAGTCGCGGACCCGGGACGGTGTGAGACCGGTGGCGGACGCCAGTCCTTCGACGCCCTGGCCGGGGCGGTCGAGCATCGCCTGGTAGATGGTGCCCGCGGTGGCGGTCAGACCCAACGTTTCCAGCACGATGCCATCCCCCATCGGAAATATCCGCCCCCCGGCGGCGATCCGCGACGTCTCGTCTCGGGCCATATGGTTCACGGCCCGTTGGATCTTGTCAAGACGATACGGAACGTCTCGCCTTACAGGTGCTGGACGACCGGATTCCATGACGACTCGTGGAATTATTCGGGTCATGACCCCTGCTCCGAACCCGGAACTGCGCAACCAGCGCTCCCACCGCGCGATCCTCGACGCCGCCCTCGAACTCGCCCTGCGCGACGGCTACGCAAAGGTCACCGTCGAGGGCATCGCCCAGGCTGCCGGGGTCGGGAAACAGACCATCTACCGCTGGTGGCCGAGCAGGGCCGCGGTCGTCCTCGAAGCGCTCAACGCCCGCACCGGGCCGGCCTCCCAGGTGCCCGACACGGGTGACGTCGAGGCCGACATCACAGCCACCGCGCAGGCCGTCGTCCGCCTGCTCGGCACGGACCTCGGGACCGTCTGGCGCGGCCTGGTCGCCGACGCGCAGGGCGACCCCCGCCTCGCCGAGGAACTGCGCCGGACCTACTTCGAACCCCGGATGGCGCGCTGGCAGGAGCGCCTCGAAACGGCCGTCGCGGCCGGCGAACTGCGTACTGACGTCCCCACCCGCACCATCGTCGAACTGCTCTTCGGCCCGGTCTACTACCGGCTCCTCATCATGGGACCCGACACCCTCGACCCGGAGAACACCGCCGCCCGCGTCGACTACCTGCTCAACGGGGTCAGGAAGCGCTGACCCTCGGCCGGGGCGCGACCGGCGGAGGCGCAGGTCAAGGGAGAACCAGCCGGTCCGCTGCCCGACCCCGTCCGCGACGGCTGGCCCGGGCTCGGTGTCGCCGATTCGTCGGCCGGGGTCGCCCGGGTGCTCCGGGCCCACGGTGCGGACATCTCCCGGGCCGCTGCCCTGCCGGGGTGTGGCTGACGGTCGGCCACCGGGTCCGGGAGGTGCGAGCGACGCCCGACCGGGAGCGCGGCGACTGGCCCGCGGCCATCGCCCGGCAGCACGGGAGCTGTCCCACGTGCCCCACGCCCTGGACGTCCAGACCGAGGAGACGGGGCACCTGGTGCCGGCGGTCGACGTGTTCCTGTGGCTCCTGGCCTGCAGTGGACCCGCCGTGCGATGCGCCGTGACGGGCCCGTTCAGTAGAAGTCATCCCGGTGGCGCATGGGATTGACGGCATCGCGGCGCTGCTGCTGGAGGTCGGCCGTCCGGGCTGCCTCGATCTCCCGCAGGTGCGCCTGACTCTGTAGGGTCATCATCGACCCCAGCGCGTGACGCCCGGTCAGCGGATTGTCCACACAGGAGCGGTACAGCGCGGCGGCCCGACCGGGGTCCTGGTAGAGGGTGCGGTAGAGCTCGGCCGCGCGGTACTGGGCGTACGGGTGCTCCCGTGCGGCCGCCGCCAGAAAATACTCCATCGCCTGCTCCGCGGGGGCACGGGTGAGGGGCAGCAGCCGCTCCAGGTACAGCTCCCCCAGGGTGAGCATGGCTTCTGGCTCGCCCAGTCCGGCCGCCACGCCGTACCAGCGGGCCGCCTCGTCGAGCGACTGCGCGATGCCCGCTTGGGGGCAGCCGCGGTGGTGGAGTACGGCGAGGTAGTAAGCGGCCCGCGGCGAATCCGGGCTCGCCCGCAACCGCTGCACCGCACTCGCATACCTCCCCTCCACGAAGTCGACGTGCCCCAGAAGCTCCACGGCGCCACTGTGACCGGCATCCGCAGCGGGTTCCAGGAAGAAGACAGCCGCCGCACGGTACTGCGCACCGTTCCAGCACTGCAGGCCGATCCGGTAGTACTCCTCGGCGGTCACAGGCTCGCGTCCGTCCACCGTGAAGTCGATCCCCTGCCACCGCACCACGGCACCGTCTCCCTCGTCCCGACCCACCGCGGCGGGGCGGCCACGGAACTGCGCCACTCGTCGGTTCCGGTGGCCGAGGTGGGTGTCTGCGGCTCATTGTGCCCCAGCACCGGGAAGGCCGAACCGACGGTGGAGCACTGCCATGGTGCCGGGCGTCGGGGTGGGCGGCCCTCTGGATCGCGGCCTGGCGGTGGAGCGCGGCCATGACCCCGGGGGAGAGGCTGATCCAGGCCCGGCCGGCCTCGGTCTTCGGCTTCCGGAGGTGAATCTTCCCGTTGTCGATCGCGGCGAGGGTCCAGCGGACGTAGAGCTTGCGGTCCATGAGGTGGACGTCCGACCAGTGCGGGGCGAGAACCTCACCGCGGCGCATGCCGGTGCCGAGCATGACCTCGAACAGGTCGGTCAGCTGGTCCGCGTACTGCTCTGCACCGTGCTGCAGGAAGGTCGCGGCCTGCTCGGGGGTCCGGCAGGTGCGCTCGGCTGCGCGGGGCTTGGGCGGCACGGAGTGCTTGGCCGGGTCGTAGCGCAGCCGCCACGACCGCACCGCAACGTTCAGCGCGTTGCGCAGGGTGGACACGGCCCGATGGACGGTGACACGCCCGCGCTGGGCCTTCAGCTGTGCGGTGACCCAGGCGCCGATGTGCTCCGGGCGCAGGCCGAGGGGCCGGAGGTGGCCGAAGGCGGGCAGGATGAGCGCGCATGAGCGCCGTGGGCGAAAACGGACGTCTATGTACGAAGCAAAAGCTGACGATGCCTCAGGTGCGAGGGGATCCGCAATTGGCGAGACGCGGATGACTCCTCTAATTCGCCTGCAAATAAGAGTGGTTGAGCAACAAAAAGTCGAGACGCTGAAATCTCGACTATCGGCAATAGTTGAACCCCTTAACTCGGGGGTCAAGGGGTCTTCGCTCCTGTGGGTCTCGATAACAGGTCGGCGTTCCAGGCTGGAGGAGAAGAGCTCAGTACGCATGATCGGACATCGCGCAGGCGAGCATGCCTGTCGATCGGCACTGTCGGTCGAGGTGTGGAGTCTGGTCGAGCGTCCCAGGGGGGTGGTCCGTGCGGTGCGGCGTGTCGGTGGTTGAGGATTTCTCGGCCCTCGGGTGGGGGCTCGGCGGCGGGGGATCTGTCCCGCATAGGGTGGGGCCAGTCGATGATCGTGCGCACCAATAGGAGACCCGATGAGCCCCACCCCTGCCCCCGACGCCCTGCTCCCGGTCGCGGTGATCGGTCTCGGGGACATCGCGCAGAAGGCCTACCTCCCGGTCCTCACCGCACTGCCCGGTCTGGACCTGCGGCTGATGACCCGTGACCGGGCGAAGCTCGACCGGATCGGCGACGCGTACCGTCTCGACCACCGCTACACGGACCTCGGCGACCTCATCGACAGCGGCGTGCGCGCCGCCTTCGTCCACGCGGCGACCGACCAGCACGTGCCGATCGTCGAGCGGCTGCTGACGGCGGGCATCGACGTGTACGTGGACAAGCCGCTCGATTACACCATCGCGGGTGCCCGGCACCTGGTGGACCTTGCGGAGAAGGCCGGCCGCTCCCTGATGGTGGGTTTCAACCGCCGTCATGCTCCCTCCTATGTCCAGGCGAAGGAGCGTCCGCGTGACCTGATCGTCCTGCAGAAGAATCGCGAGGGTCTGGCGGAGGCTCCTCGGTCGCTGGTCTATGACGATTTCATTCACGTGGTGGATTCCTTGCTGTTCCTGGTGCCGGGCGAGGTCGAGCACGTGGACGTCCGCTCGCGGGTCCGCGGCGGCCTGCTGGAGCATCTCGTCCTGACGCTCGCGGGCGACGGTTTCACCGCGCTCGGGATCATGAACCGGATGTCCGGTTCCACCGAGGAGATCCTGGAGGTCTCCGGCAGCGACTCGAAGCGCGAGGTCCACAACCTCGCCGAGGTCATCGACCACCGCGGCCAGCCCACGGTCCGCCGCCGGGGCGACTGGGTGTCCGTCGCCCGCCAGCGCGGCATCGAGCAGGTCGTGCTGACCTTCCTGGACGCCGTCCGGGCCGGCAAGACCCTCGATGCCCGCGACGCGCTGCGCACCCACGAGCTGTGCGAGCTGATCGTCGAGCGGATCGAGTCGGCCTGAGCCGGCGGCGGGCTCGGCCGGTCGGGGCAGCCCCGACCGGCCGAGCCCTGGCCGATCGCCGGCCGATGCGTGTCCGAAGGCGCCCCGAGGTCCCACGACCGGCCGGTGGAGCGGCCACCGGCCGGGGGCGGATGGGCGCCCGCCAAACAGGGTGCCGTGGACAGGCATTGACGCCGGGTTACCCGGTGATCTACGGTTCCAGCGCGCCACGAGTTCCGGTGTCCAAGCCCTGGCTGGCCGGACGGCAACCCCCCTGACGCGGCGGGGTGCTCCAGGTGAAGGCACGGCGGACATCCCGTTCCGCAAGCGCGATCGCAGCGGCCGCAGGGCCGGCTGCCAACACCAGGAGGTCGGTATGCGGCTGTTTCGCCGTCGCCACATCGACCTGTTGCTGGTCTCCAGCGCGCTCTGTCGTCACTGACCACCGTACGGCCCGACGGCCGGACGATCCCGGTGACCGACCTCTTCGCGACAGGCCACGCCCGACCCCGGGCCCCCGGCCTGCTCGCGTCCATCACGCGTGCTGGAGCAGCGAATTCCCATGTCTACTTTCACCGGCTCGGCCGGACAGTCCTTCCGTGTCCTCTCCCTCGGCACCGCGGTGCTGGTGGCCCTGACCGCCTGCACCAGCGCCCGGAGCGGGTCCGGCGACGGCGGCGGTTCGGCGAAGGCCCTCGTCATCGGGACCACCGACCAGGTGACCGGCCTCGACCCGGCGGGCTCCTGGGACGCGGGGTCGGGCACGATCGAGAGCGAGGTGTACGCGACCCTGCTCACCGCGAAGAACGGCTCCTCGGACGTGTCGCCGGACTTGGCGGCCGGCATCGCGCTGACCGACCCGACCACCTACACGGTCACCCTGAAGCCGGGCCTCAAGTTCGCCAACGGACACGAACTGACCTCCTCGGACGTCAAGTTCAGCTTCGACCGGCAGCTGAAGATCGCGGACAAGAACGGCCCCTCCTCGCTGCTGTACAACCTCCAGTCGGTGGCCGCGCCGGACCCGACCAAGGTCGTCTTCACCGTCAAGTCGGCCAACGACACGCTGTTCCCGCAGATCCTCTCCACCGCGGCCGGCTACATCGTGGACGAGGAGGTGTTCCCCGCGGACCGGATCCTGGAGGACGCGGCCGTCATCTCGGGCCAGCCCTGGAACGGTCCCTACGCGATCGGCAGCTACGACAAGAACTCGCTGGTCTCCTTCACCGCGAACAGCGCCTACCAGGGCCAACTGGGCACCCCGAAGACGAAGAACGTCCAGCTCAAGTACTACACGGACGCCAGCAACCTGAAGCTCGACGTCCAGCAGGGCACCATCGACGCGGTCTACCGCACGCTGCCCACCACCGACCTGCAGGACCTGTCCACCAAGCAGGGGATCGTGGTGCACACCGGCTCCGGCAACGGCATCCGGTTCATCGTCTTCAACCTCAAGACCCAGCCCTTCGGTTCGGCCACCCAGCAGGCCGACCCCGCCAAGGCGCTGGCGGTCCGCCAGGCCGTCGCGGACTCGGTCGACCGGGCCCAACTCGCCTCGCAGGTCTACAAGAACACCTTCCAGCCGCTCTACACCTCCGTCCCCGACGGCATCACCGGCGCCACCCCCGCCCTCAAGTCGATCTACGGCGACAAGCAGGGCGGCCCGGACAAGGCCGCGGCCGCGCAGCGGCTGGCGGCGGCCGGGGTGAGCACCCCGGTGGCCCTCAACCTGCAGTACAACACCGACCACTACGGCTCCTCCTCGGCGGACGAGTACGCGCTGGTCAAGACCCAGCTGGAGGCCACCGGCCTGTTCAAGGTGAACCTCCAGTCCACCGCCTGGGCCCAGTACGGCAAGGAGCGGGTCGCCGACCAGTACCCGCTCTACCAGCTCGGCTGGTACGCGGACTACCTGGACGCCGACAACTACCTCTCCTCCTTCTACGCCGACAACAACTGGGTCAACAACGGCTACAGCGACCCCGCGGTGCTGGCGCTGATCAAGCAGGAGGAGACCGAGACCGACCCGGGCAAGCGCACCGCGCTGATCAAGCAGGCGCAGGAGGCGACCGCCGCGGCGGTGCCGCTGGTGCCGCTGCTCCAGGGCTCCACCGCGATCGTCACCCGCAGCGGCGTCAGCGGCGTGCCGGACCAGCTCACCAGCGCGTACCAGTTCCGCTGGGCGGAGCTCGCGAAGAAGTGACCGTCCACACCCAGGACACCCCCGGCGCCGTCGGTTCGACCGGCGGCGCCGCCGGGTACGCCCTCACCCGCTACCTGATCGTCCGCTTCCTCCTCATAATCCCCACCGTCCTCGTCCTGGTCAGCCTCGTCTTCTTCCTGATGCGCGCCACCGGCGACCCGATCACCACCGCCTTCGGCGACCGGCTGACCCCGGACCAGCTGCACGCCAAACTGCACCAGGCGGGCTACGACCGGCCGCTGTTCACCCAGTACCTCGACTACCTGCGCGCCACCCTGACCGGTGACTTCGGCACCACGGCCACCGACAACCGGGCCGTGTCGGAGGTGCTGCGGAACTTCGGTGCGGCGACCGTCGAGCTGTCCTGCTACGCCCTGGTCGTCGCCCTGGTCGTCGGCCTGCCGCTGGGCATGATCGCCGCCTCCTACCGCGACCGCGCGCCCGACGTCGCCCTGCGGCTGTTCGCGATCCTCAACTACGCGACCCCGGTCTTCTTCCTCGGGCTGCTGCTGAAGCTGGTGTTCGCCATCTGGCTGGGCTGGTTCCCGGCCTCGGGCCGGGCGAGCATCGACGTCCAGCTCCAACTGCAGGACCAGACGAGCACCACCGGCGTGTACCTGGTCGACGCCCTCCGCAGCGGCGACGCGGGGGCCGTCACGGACGTGCTGAGCCACGCGGTGCTGCCCGGCCTCGCACTCGGGCTGCTGGTCGCCGGCGTGCTGCTCCGGCTGGTCCGGACGAACCTGATCGGCACCCTGTCCGCCGAGTACGTGGAGGCCGCCCGCTCCCGCGGGGTCGGCCGGCTCCGACTGGTGACCAGGCACGCCACCCGGCCGGCCCTGATCCCGGTCGTCACCGTGTTCGGTCTGCAGGTCGCCGGACTGCTCGGCGGGGCGGTGCTCACCGAGACCACCTTCGAATGGAAGGGCCTCGGCTACGAACTCGCCCACTACCTGACGGTCCGTGACTTCCCGGCCGTGCAGGGGATCGTGGCGCTCTTCGCCGTGGTCGTCGCGTTGACCAACTTCCTCGTCGACGTCGTCGCGGCGCTGATCGACCCCCGAGTGAGGTACTGAGTGGCGGACAACCTGCTCGTGCGGCCGGCCGCCGGGCCGCGCCGACGACGACTCCCGCTGCCCGGCGGGGCCCGCGGCAGCGTCGGGCTGCAGCGCGCGATGCTGCTGACCGGCGCCGCGCTGACCGGCCTCTTCCTCCTCGCGGCCCTCCTCGCCCCGCTGCTCGCACCCTACGGATACGCCCAACTGCGCAGCGGTACCGAGCTCTTCGGATCCCGGCAGCACCCGAGCGGCGAGCACCTGCTGGGTACCACCGTCGCCGGCTACGACGTCCTCTCCCGGACGCTCTGGGGCACCCGGACGGCGCTCGGCATCATCGTCGCGGCGCTGCTGCTGTCGGTGGTCGCCGGAGTCCTGCTCGGACTCGTCTCCGGGTACCTCGGCGGCCGGCTGGACCGGCTGCTGGTGGGGCTCGCCGACGCGATGTACGCCTTCCCCTCGCTGCTCCTGGCGATCGTCATGTCGATCGTGATCAGCGGCGGGCAGTCCAGCCTGTTCGGCGGCCTGGGTGCGGCGGCCTGCTCGGTCGCGGTGGCCTTCGTGCCGCAGTACTTCCGGGTGGTGCGGGCCGAGGTGGCCCGGGTGAAGGCCGAGCCGTTCGTCGAGGCCGCCCGGGTGATCGGCGCCGGCATGTGGCGGATCATGTTCCGGCACGTGCTGCGGAACTCGGTGCGCACCCTGCCGCTGATCCTCACCATCAACGCCTCGGAGGCCATCCTCACCCTGGCGGGCCTGGGATTCCTCGGCTTCGGGATCGAGCCCAACTCGGCCGCGGAGTGGGGCTACGACCTCAACCGCGCGGTGGCGGACGTCACTTCGGGGATCTGGTGGACCGCACTGCCACCCGGGCTCGGCATCGTCCTCACCGTGCTCGGGACGACACTGCTCGGCGAGAGCCTCACCGACCTGGCCGACCCCCGGCTGCGCCGCCGCCCCGGCCAGGGACGCACCCCCGCCCCGGCGGTACCGGCACAGGCGGCACCGGCACAGGTGGTACCGGACGGAGACCCCGGCAATGACTGACCTGCTGCGCATCGAGGACCTGCACATCTCCTTCAGCACCGACACCGGGTCGGCGCCCGCCGTCCGGGGTGTCGACCTGTCCGTGGCACCCGGCGAGGTGCTCGCCCTGGTCGGCGAGAGCGGCAGCGGCAAGACGGTGACCGCGAAGTCCGTCCTCGGCCTGCTGCCCGCCACCGCGTCCACCAGCGGCCGGGTACTCCTGGGGGACGGCCTGGCGGAGCCGACCGAGGACGTCCTGACCGCCTCGCCGGCCCGGCTGCGCGCCCTGCGCGGCTCGCATGCCGCCATGGTCTTCCAGGAGCCGTCCACCGCGTTGAACCCGGTGTTCACCATCGGCTGGCAGCTCGCCGAGGGGCTCCGGGCCCACGGGGTGCGGTCGAAGAGCGAGCGGCGGGCCCGGGCGATCGACATGCTCGGCCAGGTCGGCATACCCGAGCCGGCCGTCCGGGTCGACCACTACCCGCACCAGCTCTCCGGCGGCCAGAAGCAGCGCGCCGTCATCGCCATGGCCCTGGCCCTCGGCACCCGGCTGATCGTGGCCGACGAGCCGACCACCGCGCTGGACGTCACGGTGCAGGCCGAGATCCTCGAACTGCTGCACCGCTGCCGCACCGACTTCGGCACCGCCGTCCTGCTGATCACCCACAACATGGGCGTGGTCGCCGACCTGGCCGACCGGGTCGCGGTGATGAGTGACGGGCGCGTCGTCGAGGAGGCTCCGGTGCGCCGGCTCTTCGCCGCCCCGGCCCATTCCTACACCCGTGAACTACTGGCCGCCGTACCGGTCTTCGCCACCGCGACCGATTCGCTCCCGCGACCGTCGGCGGAGCCGGCCGTCGTGGCCGGAGCCGTCCCGGCGGGCACGCCCTCGGCGGAGCCCGTGGTCAGGGCCTCCGGGCTCACCGTCGACTACCCCGCGCGGCTGGGGAGCAAGGCCTTCCGGGCCGTCGACGGGGTCAGTTTCGAGATCCGCCCCGGCGAGGTGCTCGGCCTGGTGGGGGAGAGCGGATCCGGCAAGACGACGATCGGCCGGGCGGTGGCCGGCCTGGCCGGCGTCAGCTCGGGTGAACTGGACGTCCTCGGCGAGCCGCTGGCGTCCCGGGGCCGGCTGCGGCGGGCGCGCCGCTCCACGGCGGGCAGCCGGGCGGGGCAGATCGGCTTCGTCTTCCAGGACCCGGCGACCAGCTTCAACCCGCTGCTGACCATCGCCGACTGCGTCGGGGAGCCGCTGGCGGTCCACCGGCGCGACCTCGGCGGGCAGGCGATCCGGGCGGAGGTCGAGTCGCTGCTGGAGTCGGTCCAACTGCCGCGGGCGTACGCGGCCCGCCACCCGCACGAACTCAGCGGCGGCGAGCGCCAGCGCGCCAGCCTGGCCCGGGCGCTGGCCCTGCGCCCGCGCCTGGTGATCGCCGACGAGCCGACGTCGGCGCTGGACGTCTCGGTCCAGGCCAAGGTGCTGGAGCTGTTCCTGCGGTTGCAACGGGAGTTCGGCTTCGCCGCGCTGTTCATCAGCCACGACCTCGCGGTGGTCCAGCAGGTGGCGGACCGGGTCGCCGTGCTGCACCACGGACGGATCGTCGAGTCCGGCAGCACCGCGCAGGTCCTCGGCACGCCGACGGACGAGTACACCCGGAGGCTGATCGCCTCGCTGCCGGTCCCCGACCCGGCGCGGCAGGCCCGCCGGGTGTGGAGCTCGGCCGACGCCTGAGCCCGTTGCCTGAGCCCGTTGCCGGAACCCGGGGCCGGAGCCCGTTGCGGAGTCCGGGGTGGCGAGCCACCCCGGACACGTTCGGCTCGCCCGCGGGCGCAGGCCGGTCGGCGGCTCAGGCGGCCGGCCGGTCCGTGGCGCCCTCGCCGTCCCCGCCCGCTCCGAGCACCCCCGCCTCCCGCGCGGCCTTGTGCAGCGAACGGAGGGCCACCAGCAGGAAGCCGATGTCGTCCAGCAGGACGGGATCCGGCAGCAGGTCGACCGGGCTGACCAGGTACACCAGGGATGCCCAGAACAGCACCTTGCTCGACATCGGGATCCCCGACGCCCCGAGCAGGCGGCGGGCACGCACCAGCTTCACCAGCAGCGTGATCGCCACCGCGAGGGTGGCCGCGATGACCACCCCGGCCACCACCAGCCAGAACACGTTCGTACCGTCCATGCCGGCCTCCTCTCGTCCGATCCTGAACCGAGCCCCGACCGGCCAGTATCCGCCACGCCGGGCCCTCCGTGCGTCGGCCTTCCCGACACTTCTGCTCCGGGTGTGCCCCCGATCGCGCTCCGTGCACGGGGAACCGCCGGATTTCCACGGTGGCCGCCCCGGACTTCCAGGCCCTGGGGGCGGCCGACGCCCGCAGGGCCGCGTGCTTGAGCCGCCGGTGTGCGGGTAGACGGCCGGGCCTGGGAGTCGGAGACCGGAGGGGTGTCATGATCAAGCAGGCTGTGGGCGCGGACGGCGCGAGAACCGGGGCGCAGGCGGCGGGGGCCGTGCGGGGGCCGGCCCCCGGCCGACGTCCGTGGCGCCGTCGTCGCCCCTCCGGGAGCGTCGTTCCGGTGCCCCCCGCACCCCGGCGCTCCTGGGGCTCCGCCGTCCTCAGGGCGCTCGCCCTGCTGGTGGCCTTCGCCGGGATGGTCGCCTTCGCGGCGGTGCTCGCCCGGATCACCCTGGTCTCCGTCCCCGGCGCCGTCGGCGAGGTGCACAGCAACGTCCGCCCGGGGGACTCGCTGCGCCACTACCTGCTGTACGCCACCACGGCGGACGCCCTGCGCCAGGTCGGCGGAAACGTCCTGCTCGGCCTGCCGTTCGGGGTGCTGCTGCCGGTGCTGCTGCCGCGGGCGCGCGGCCTGTTCGGCGTCCTGCTCCGGACCGCAGTGGTGATGCTGCTGGTCGAACTCGTCCAGGGCGCGCTGATCACCGGCCGGGCCTTCGACATCGACGACGTGCTCCTCAACACCACGGGTGCGCTGCTGGGTTACCTGCTGCTCGGCCGGCGGGCGGGGCGGGCCCTGCATCGGCGTCCGGCGGCGGCGGCCGACGTCCGGCCGGGCCCGGAGGGCGGCGGCGGGGCCTGACGGCTCCGGGGTCGTCTCCAGAGCCGGTCTGAACGCCGCCGCGCGGCGGGAACCGTCAGACCGGCTCTGGGCCGCCGGCCTGAACGCCGCCGCCGAACCGCCTCCACCGGACAGTCCGTACGGGTCCGGTGGTGGCCGGCCGCCGACTCCGCGGATTCGCAGGCCGGTTCCGAGGAGCGCAATCACCGTACGGACACTCACCAACTCGCGCCGTTTCCACGTCACTTGACCGCCGCCCTCGCAGGGGCGGAAGTTCACCTGGGTCCGCGAGCATGGCCGGTCATGAGAAACCTCAGTCGCCGCATCTTCATCTTAGGCGGGCTCACCACCGCGGGCGCCGCCGCGCTCCAACTCGGCGCGATGGCCCAGCCGTCGGCCGCCGCCTCGACTCCCTTCCCCTTCACGCTCGGTGTCGCCTCCGGGGAGCCGGACGACAACAGCGTGGTGCTCTGGACGCGTCTGGCTCCGACCCCGACCAACGCGGACGGTCAGGGCGGCATGCCCAACGCCGACGTCGCCGTCGACTGGCAGCTGTCGGCCGACCAGAACTTCACCACCCTCGTCAACTCCGGTACGGTCACCGCCCGCTACGCCCAGGCCCACTCGGTGCACGTGCTGGCCGGTGGACTCGCCCCGGACGCGGAGTACTACTACCGGTTCCGGGCCCAGGGGTTCATCTCCCCGGTGGGCCGGACCCGCACCGCGCCGGCGCCGAACACGGTCGGGCGTGACTTCACGATGGCCTTCGCCTCGTGCGCCCACTACGAGAGCGGCTACTACACCGCCTACCGCCGCATGGCCGACGACCGCCCCGACCTGATCCTGCACCTGGGCGACTACATCTACGAGGGCGGCGCCGGCACCGGCGGGGTGCGCCAGCACCTCGGCAGCGAGATCGTGTCGCTGGCCGACTACCGCCGCCGCTACGCGCTCTACCGCACCGACCCGGACCTGCAGGCCGCGCACGCGATCGCGCCGTGGCTGGTGGTGCCGGACGACCACGAGGTGGAGAACAACTACGCCAACATGGTCCGCGCCGACAGCAGCCCCGTGCTGACCGCCGCCCAGTGGACCGCTCGCCGCACCGCCGCGTACCAGGCCTACTTCGAGAACATGCCGCTGCGGGCCGCCGCGACGCCCTCCGGCAACAGCATCCAGCTCTACCGCCGGGTCCGCTGGGGCACCCTCGCCACGTTCCACATGCTCGACACCCGCCAGTTCCGCGACGACCAGGCCTGCGGCGACGGGACGAAGGTCTGCGCCGACGCCGACCTGGCGAACCGTTCGATCACCGGCTCCGCCCAGGAGGCCTGGCTGCTCGACGGACTCGGCCAGCACCTGAGCACCTGGGACCTCATCGGCCAGCAGGTCTTCTTCGCCCGCAACGTGAACGCGTCCGGCGCGATGAACATGGACGCCTGGGACGGTTACCGGGCCAGCCGGGCGCGGATCCAGCAGGGCATCATCGACCGGGCCGTACGCAACCCCGTCGTCCTCACCGGTGACGTGCACGCGTCCTGGGGCAACGACCTCAAGGCCGACTACGCCAATCCGTCCTCGGCGACGATCGGCTCCGAGCTGGTCTGCACCTCCATCACCAGCGGCGGCAACGGAAGCACCACCACGACGATCCCCAACGGATCGCTCAACCCGCATCTGCGCTTCTACTCCAATCAGCGCGGCTACGTCCGCACGCGCGTCACGCGATCGCAACTCACGGCCGACTTCCGGTCGGTGGCGACGGTGACCGAGCACGGCGCGGCGGCGACCACCGCCCGGACCTTTGTCATCCACGACGGACAGCCGGGGTTGGCCGATGCGTAAGCTCTCCGTACTCGGCGCAGTCGTCGCCGGTTTCGCCGCGGTCCTCGCCATGGTCGCCCCGGCCTTGGCGGCGGGGCCCTCGTCCTGGGTGACGGCGAACAGCGACGCCACCGGTGACCAGGACACCTCCTCGATCGCGGCCAACCGCCTCGGCGACGTCGCGGTGGTCTGGGAGGACGACCGCGACTCGACCGCCCCGGCCGACAACGCACACAGTGACGTATGGGTGCGGACGTACCACAACGGCGTCTCCGCCTACGAGTTGAAGCTCTCGGCCGGCGGGACCGCGGGGGTGGCCTGGCGGCACCTCCAGCCCGACGTGGGCCTCGACGACCGCGGCAACGCCGTCGTCGTGTGGGCGGAGGACCCGGACGGCAACGGGTTCTACAACATCGTCTACCGGGTGCTCTCGCCGGCCGGTGCCGTCCTCGGCTCCGGCCGGGTCAACGCGAGCGCCGACGGCCAGCAGATCCATCCGCGGGTCGCGGTCGACCCGGACGGCGCGCCGGGCAGCACCACCGCGGTCGCGTTCTCCGTGGTGTGGGAGGACGTCCAGGGCACAGAGGCGGCGACGGTGAAGGCGGCCGGGTTCACCGGGACCACGACGAAGGCCTACGAGGTGACGGTCAACGCGACCGGCGGCGCGCACCACAACCCCGACGTGGCGACCTCCGCCTCGGGCGACGCCGTCGTGGTCTGGGACGACGACACCGACAACAACGGCTCCTACCAGATCGGTCTGGTGAAGCTGGCCAAGGCGAACGGGGCCGTCGTGCTCACCCGCCGCAGCGCCAACAGCATCGCCGGCGGGCAGCAGCAGCGCCCGGCCGTGGCCGCCGACTTCAACGGCGACTTCGCCGTGGCATGGGAGTCCGATCACACTGGCACCCGCGGTGTCTGGGCGCGGTCGTTCACCGCGACCGGCACCGCCGGCTCGGCCGAGGTCGAGGTCTCCGCCGGAGCCGGGGCCGGCAACCCCACCGTCGGCATCGACGACCAGCGCGACGCCGTGGTCGGCTGGAGCGTCGCCGGCACCGATCCGGCGGTCTGGGCCCGGGGCCTCAACCCCGACGGCACCTTCACCGGCCGGCTGCCGGCCCAGTCCGTCAGCCAGGTGACGACCGGTCGGCAGGAGCAGGTCGCGGTGGCCTCCTTCCCGTTCGGCGCACTCGCGATGTCGTACACCGACGACAACGACGGCAACACCTTCGACCAGGTCCTGCTGAGTCTGGGAGCGACCAACTCGGACTGGTGACGTCCTTCGATCCGTGGACGGCCGCCGGGCCGCCCCGGGTGGGGTGGTCCGACAGGCGGCGGCGGAACCGCGCGAGACCGCGGTTCTCCGGCACCTCTGTCGGATCACCTCCACCAGGGCGACGCGGGGTCGAGCGTCCGGTCCGTGGGCCGACCCGTGCGTCGCCGCCGGCGCGGATGATCTCGACCACCGGCTGTCGGCTGCCGCCTACCGCCGGACATCCAGCGAGAGGTGCGCCGACAGCGCGTCGAGGAAGTCGGGCGCGTCGAAGACCTCGCCGGCGGAGACGACACCGACCGCCCTGGTCCGGCCGGTGAGGATGCGGGATACCGCCTCCACCGCGAGCGGCGCCGTCACGGCGTAGATGTCCCGGCCCCGCGCCACGGCGCGCCGTTCCTCGTCGCCGGAGCGCACCAGGACGTCGACGAGGAAGGTCTGCGCGGACCGCCCGTGCTCGTCGACGGCGGTCGGCGCCGGGGTGTCGGGGGCCGACAGGTCCCTGGCCGCCTCGACCGTCATGTACGTGCGCACCTCCGGGACGGCCAGGTGGCTGGGGATGGTGACGACGTCGGCCATCGTGAACTCCCCGAGGACGGCCCGGGTGCCCATCGGCTCGGGGAAGTCCCAGTCCAGGGTGGGCAGTCCGTCCGTGCGGTACTCCAACCGCCCGTTGCTGTACCGGACGCGCCGGCCGCCGCGCCGGTCCCGGGAGACCGCGCCGGCGGCCCGCGTCCCCTCGGTGGGGTGCCAGCTGTTCAGGCCGTACGCGATGTGCGCCTCGTCGGCCGCCGTCCAGTCGCCCATCGCGGCGGTGGCCAGCAGGTCCCCGAGCCCGCCGTAGAAGGCCATCGCGGGGACGACCACCGCTCCGGCGGCGCGGGCGCGCTCCGCGAACCGCGCGAACGTGTCGACGTTGGCCTCGACTTCGGCCGCCACGTCCACGTACGGGATGCCGGCGCGCAGCGCCGCCTCGATCACCGGGGCGGCGGTGGTGGCGAACGGGCCGGCGCAGTTGATCACGGCCGCCGCGCCGGCCAGGGCGCGGTCCAGCGCGGCCGGGTCGTCGACCGACGCGGGCCGGGTGTCGAGTCCGGGCCGCGTCGCCGCCATCGCCCGCAGCTTGTCGGCGTCGCGGCCGGCGAGCACCGGCAGGAATCCGCACTCCCGCAGCCGGTCCACCACGAAGCGACCGGTGTGCCCGTAAGCCCCGTACACCACAACTGCCTGCGCCGATCCCATGGTTCTGACCTCCGTGTCGAAATGGCCTGCTACGGACAGTCTGGCGAGGCGGGGCGCCACCCGGTGAGTGTCCGGAACGCCATCCCCCGTACAGTTCCGGACATGGGAACCGTAGCGCTGGCCGTCACCGACGGAATGCTGCACTTCGAACTGGCCGTGGCGAACGAGGTCTTCGGCTCGGCACCGGACGCCGTGTCCGTGCCCTGGTACGAGCTGGAGGTCTGCGGCGCGGACGCCGTGCAGGTCGGCCGGTTCCGGCTGGAGCCGGACTTCGGGCTGGAACGGCTCCGCCGCGCCGACACCGTGATCGTCCCCGGCTGGGCGGACGTGGACGTGGACCCGCCCGCCGAACTGGTCGACGCCGTGCGCGCCGCCCACCAGGCCGGCGCGCGGGTGGCCTCCCTCTGCACGGGCGCCTTCGTGCTGGCCGCGGCCGGACTGCTGGACGGGAGGCGCGCGACCACGCACTGGGCGCACACCGGGGTGCTCGCCGACCGCTACCCCGCGATCGAGGTCGACCCGGACGTGCTCTACGTCGACAACGGCAGCGTGCTCACTTCCGCCGGCAAGGCCGCCGCGCTGGACCTCTGCCTGCACCTCGTCCGCCTCGACCACGGCGCGTCGGTCGCCAACGCCGTCGCCCGCCGCCTGGTCGTGCCGCCCCTGCGGGCCGGCGGCCAGGCCCAGTTCGTCACCGCCGCGGTGCCCGCCCAGGGCGACCACCTGCTCGCCGCACTGTTCCCCTGGGCGCTGGAGCGGCTCGACAGGCCGCTGACCGTCGAGGACCTGGCCCGCCGGGCCCGGATGAGCTCGCGCAACCTCGGCCGGCACTTCCGAGCGGCGACCGGCACCACCCCCCTGCAGTGGCTGCTCACCCAACGCATCCGCCGTGCGCAGGAGTTGCTGGAGAACACCGACGACGGCATCGACGCCATCGCGTCGGCCACCGGCATGGGCACCGCCACCACCCTGCGCCGACACTTCAACCGTACGGTGGGCGTGCCCCCGGACACCTACCGCCGCACCTTCCGGGCGCGGTCGGAGCCGGGCCCGAACGGCGGCGGCGGGTAGGCCTCCTGGCCCTTCGCCGTTCCCGGGCGGGCGGCCGGAGGCTTTGCCGCTGCCGGCGCCCCGGTCGGCGGGCAGCTCGTGTCCGTCCGAGGATCCGACGGACGGCGGGCAGGTCCGGGGCCGCGTGTGATCATGGGTGGTGCCGGGTCGCTCTCGGCGTCCGGACGAAGGGGGAGGCCCGGTGTCGGTGGAGGGGTACGACCAGGAGCAGGGTGAACCGACGCCGGTCGCTGATCCGCCGAGATCCGCCGGACAGGCCCTGGCGCGCGGAGTCGCCCGCCTGGGCGGCGAGTTCCTGCTGGAGGCGGTCGGCGCCCTGGTGCTCTGCGCTCTGACCACCGCGTCTTTGGCGGCGTTGTTCCTGGGCACGCAGTGGGTGTACCGGCATCACCCCGTGGCGACCTTGACCGGCGGGGCCACGATGGGCGCGGTGCTGGTCTACGGCTGCTGGCTGGGTTTTCGCCCCGGGCAGCCTCGCAGGGCGTACCAGCGGGTGGCGGCGGGTGCCGCGGCGGCCACCGGCCTCTGGCTGCTCGCCTGCCTCGGCTACGCGGAGTTCGGACAGGCCTTCGGCTGACCCCACCCGCCCCGGGGGCATGGCGCAGGCAGGCAGGACTCAAGCGTCGGGGGCGGCGGGGCCCGCGTCAGTGCGGGGCGAGGACGCAGAACTCGTGACCCTCCGGGTCGGTCAGGCAGGTCCAGGGGGTGTCGCCCTGGCCGACGTCGAGATCGCCGGCGCCGAGCGCCCGCAGCCGGGCCACCTCCGCCGCCCCGTCGGCACCGGGGTACGGCAGAAGGTCGAGGTGGACCCGGTCCGGCACGGTCTTCACCTCGGGGGTGCGGAGGAACTCCAGGTACGGGCCGACGCCTTCGGCGGAGCGCAGGGTTGCGTGGTCGTCGGCCACCTCGTGCCGGGTCCAGTCCGTCACCCCGCCCCAGAACCGGGCCATGGCCCGAGGATCCGTGCAGTCGACCACCACCGCGGCGATCGGCCCGGTGTCCCGGTAGACCTCCCGGGGCTCCAGCACGCAGAACTCGTTGCCCTCCGGGTCGGCGAGGACCGTCCACGGGACGTCGCCCTGGCCCACGTCGGCGGGCGTCGCACCGAGCGCCCGCAGGCGGGCGACCAGCTCCCTCTGGTGGGCCGCGGAGGTGGTGGCGAGATCGAGGTGCACCCGGTTCTTCGTCGTCGTCTTCGGTTCCGGGACGGGAACGACGTCGATGCCGACGTGGACCGGGTCCGGCCAGACGAGGCCACCGGCGGGGCCGACGTAGGTGGTCGCTCCGGGGCTGTAGGCGCTCCAGCCGAGCGCGTCCGCCCAGAACCGGCCGACCGCCGAGTGGTCAAGTGCCTTGATGATCACGTGAACAGGTCGCAGGGCCATGCCGGTGATCCTAGGTGCCCACTGCGCCACGGCATCCGCACCGCCGCGGAGAGAGGTCGACGCGCTGCCGCGTCGCGCGACTCGGCTTGGCTCGGCTCTGCTCGCCGAGCGGAGGGCTCGGCGCCGCCGGTTGCGTGTCGTTCCGCCCGCGCGCCGGTGCCGGGCCGGGGATCAGCGGCCTTCGCCGGCGCGGTCGCCGCCGGGGCGTCCGAGTTGGATCATGGCGCGGTAGAGGGCGGTGGTCGTGGGGGCGTCGGGGAGCGGGGGCAGGGGCGCGCCGGGGGTGGCGTAGGAGCGGAGCAGGTGGGCGGTCAGGCGTCGCCAGGTGTCGGGTGCGGCGTCGCCGGTGGCGTTGATGACGCCGGCGTTGGCCATCAGCAGGATGGGCAGGTCGCGGTCGGTGAAGTCCTCGCGCAGGTGGCCGGTGGCCTTGGCACGGGCGATGAGTTCGAGGGCGTCGTTGAACGCCTCGGTGCGGCGCTCCTCCAGGGCCTTGGCGGCGGGGAAGGTCATGGTGAGGACGTCGGCGAAGCCGCGGTCGGCGGCCTGCATGGCGCAGATGGCGTGGATGTAGCCGGTGAAGCCGCGCCAGGGGTCCTCGTCGGCGAGGGCCTGGGCGGCGGCTCGGGCGTAGGCGTCCATGCGGTCGGCGAAGACGGCGTTGACGAGGACGTCGCGGGTGGCGAAGCGGCGGGAGAGGGTGGCTTTGCCCACTCCTGCCTCGCGGGCGACGGCGGCCATGGAGACGGTGAGGCCCTCGCGGGCGAACAGGCGGCGGGCGGCGGCCAGGATGCTCTCGCGGTCTCGGCGCCTGGGGAGCCGTCACCTGCGGTTCCAGCCACGCCGGCGAGTCCGTGCGGCCGGGCGAGTCCGCGCGGCCCGCCGAGCCCGTGCGCTCCCAGCGCGTGGGCCCCAGCGCGTGGGCGCCCGTAAACAAGCATGCATGCTTGCTTTTTCTCGTACCCGGTGCCACGCTGCTGCCCGAAGGCAACCGGCAGGGCAGGGGAGGCGTCACGGTGCTGCGGATCGGCAATGCTTCGGGGTTCTACGGCGACCGCTTCGAGGCCGTCCAGGAGATGCTCACCGACGGCCCGTTGGACGTCCTGACCGGCGACTACCTCGCCGAGCTCACCATGCTGATCCTCGCCCGCGACCGCGCCAAGGATCCGGCCCTGGGCTACGCCCGGACCTTCCTGCGGCAGATGGAGAAGAGCCTCGCCCTCGCCCTCGACCGGGGGGTGCGGATCGTCGTCAACGCCGGCGGCCTCAACCCCGCCCGGCTCGCCGCGGCGCTGCGCGAACTCGCCGCGGACCAGGGCCTCACCGTCCGGGTCGCGCACGTCGAGGGGGACGACCTGCTGCCCCGGGCCGCCGCGCTGGGCCTGCCCGACGGGCTGCTCGCCGCCAACGCCTACCTCGGCGCGTTCGGCATCGCCGAGTGCCTGCGCGCCGGAGCCGATCTCGTCGTCACCGGCCGGGTCACCGACGCGGCCCTGGTGGCCGGCCCGGCCGTCGCCCACTTCGGTTGGGGCCCGCAGGACCTGGACGCCCTCGCCGGCGCCGTGGTGGCCGGGCACGTGCTGGAGTGCGGGGCCCAGGCCACCGGCGGCAACTACGCCTTCTTCGACGAGCACGACCTGCGCCGCCCCGGCTTCCCGCTCGCCGAACTGCACGCCGACGGCAGCAGCGTGATCACCAAGCACCCCGGCACCGGCGGCGCCGTCACCGTCGGCACCGTCACCGCCCAACTGCTGTACGAGACCGCCGGTGCGCGCTACGCCGGCCCCGACGTGACCGCCCGGCTCGACAGCGTGCGGCTCACCGAGGACGGGCCGGACCGGGTCCGCATCGACGGCGTACGAGGCGAGGCCCCGCCGCCCACCCTCAAGGTCGGACTGAACCGGATCGGCGGCTGGCGCAACGAGGTGGTGTTCGTCCTCACCGGGCTGGACATCGAGGCGAAGGCCGCCCTCGTCCGGGGGCAGACGGAGCGGGAGTTCGGCGCCGCCCGCCCGGCCGAGGTGCGCTGGACGCTCGCCCGCACCGACCACCCGGACGCACCGGACGAGGAGGCGGCGAGTGCGCTGCTCCGGCTCACCGTCCGGGACCCGGACCAGCACCGGGTCGGCCGCTCGATCGGCTCGGCCGCCGTCGGGCTCGCGCTCGCCAGCTACCCCGGCTTCCACCTCACCGCGCCGCCCGGCCCCGGCGCACCCTACGGCGTCTTCGACGCCGCGTACCTCGACCCGGCGACCCTCGACCACACGGCGGTGCTCCCCGACGGCACCCGGCTCGTCGTCCGACCCGCCCCCGCCACCCGTGCCCTGGAGCCGCTCGCCGTACCGGAGTTGCCACCGCCGCCCGAGGCCGGCTGCACCCGCCGGGCACCGCTCGGCCGGGTGCTCGGCGCCCGCAGCGGCGACAAGGGCGGCGACGCCAACCTCGGCCTCTGGGCCCGCAGTGAGGAGGGCTGGCGTTGGCTCGCGCACACCCTGGACGTCGAGCGGCTGCGCCAACTCCTGCCGGAGACGGCCGGGTTGACCGTCACCCGGCACCTGTTGCCGAACCTGTGGGCGGTCAACTTCACCGTCGAGGGCCTGCTCGGCGAGGGAGTCGCCGCCCAGGCCCGGTTCGACCCGCAGGCCAAGGCCCTGGGGGAGTGGCTCCGCTCCCGCCACCTCGACATCCCGGAGGCGCTGCTGTGACCGCCCTGCCCACCCGCCTCGACCCGGCCGGCCCCGAGTACGCCGAGCACCGCGAAGCGATGCTGACCCGGCTCACCGGCCTCGCCGCCGAACACGCCAAGGCGCTCGCCGGCGGCGGCCCCAAGTACGTCGAACGCCACCGCTCCCGGGGCAAGTTGCTGGCCCGTGAACGCATCGAGCTGCTGGTCGACCCGGACTCGCCCTTCCTCGAACTCTCCCCGCTCGCGGCCTGGGGGAGCGACTACCCGGTCGGCGCCGCCCTGGTGACGGGCATCGGCGTGATCGAGGGCGTGGAGTGCGTCATCACGGCCAACGACCCGACCGTGCGCGGCGGCGCGAGCAACCCCTGGACGCTGCGCAAGGCGCTGCGCGCCAACGAGGTGGCGCTCGCCAACCGGCTGCCGCTGGTCAACCTCGTCGAGTCCGGGGGCGCCGACCTGCCCAGCCAGAAGGAGATCTTCATCCCCGGCGGCGCGCTGTTCCGCGACCTCACCCGGCTCTCCGCCGCCGGAATCCCCACCGTCGCCGTGGTGTTCGGGAACTCCACGGCCGGCGGCGCTTACGTGCCCGGCATGTCCGACCACACCGTGATGGTGAAGGACCGCGCCAAGGTGTTCCTCGGCGGCCCCCCGCTGGTGAAGATGGCCACCGGCGAGGAGTCCGACGACGAGTCGCTGGGCGGGGCCCGGATGCACGCCCGTACCTCGGGCCTGGCCGACCACTTCGCCCTGGACGAGCCCGACGCGCTGCGGCTGGCCCGCCGGATCGTCGCCCGGCTGAACCACCGCAAGCCCGGCCCCGATCCGGACGGGCTCGCCGAGCCGCCGCTGTACGACCAGGAGGAGCTGCTCGGCATCGTGCCGGGCGACCTCAAGGTGCCGTTCGACCCGCGCGAGGTGATCGCCCGGGTGGTGGACGGCTCGGACTTCGACGAGTTCAAGCCGCTGTACGGCGCCAGCCTCGCCACCGGCTGGGCGAGCCTGCACGGCTACCCCGTCGGCATCCTCGCCAACGCCCAGGGGGTGCTGTTCAGCGAGGAGTCGCAGAAGGCCGCCCAGTTCATCCAGCTCGCCAACCAGCGCGATATCCCGCTGCTCTTCCTGCACAACACCACCGGCTACATGGTGGGCAGGGACTACGAGCAGGGCGGCATCATCAAGCACGGCGCGATGATGATCAACGCGGTGGCCAACTCCCGCGTCCCGCACATCTCGGTGCTGATGGGCGCCTCCTACGGCGCCGGCCACTACGGCATGTGCGGCCGGGCCTACGACCCGCGGTTCCTGTTCGCCTGGCCGAGCGCCAAGTCCGCGGTGATGGGCCCGCAGCAGCTCGCGGGTGTGCTGTCCATCGTGGCCCGACAGTCGGCCGCGGCCAAGGGCCAGCCCTACGACGAGGACGCGGACGCGGCGATCCGGGCGATGGTCGAGCAGCAGATCGAGGCCGAGTCGCTGCCGGTCTTCCTCTCCGGCCGCCTCTACGACGACGGCGTCATCGACCCGCGCGACACCCGAACCGTGCTCGGCCTCTGCCTCTCCGCGATCCACAACGCCCCGGTCGAGGGCGCGCGCGGCTACGGCGTCTTCCGGATGTGAGGGACTCACCGAACATGATCACGTCTCTGCTGGTCGCCAACCGCGGCGAGATCGCCCGGCGCGTCTTCCGCACCTGCCGCGACCTGGGCATCACCACGGTCGCCGTGTACTCCGACCCGGACGCCGACGCCCCGCACACCCGCGAGGCGGACACCGCCGTCCGGCTGCCCGGCGCCGCCGCCGCGGACACCTACCTGCGCGGCGACCTGATCGTCCGGGCCGCCCTGGACGCCGGCGCCGACGCGGTGCACCCCGGCTACGGATTCCTCTCCGAGAACGCCGAGTTCGCGCGGGCCGTCCTCGACGCGGGACTCACCTGGGTCGGTCCGCCACCCGCGGCGATCGCCGCGATGGGCTCCAAGACCGAGGCCAAGCGGCTGATGGCCGCCGCCGGCGTCCCGGTGCTCACCGCCGTCGAGGACCCGTCGGAGGCGGACTACCCCCTGCTGGTCAAGGCGGCGGCCGGCGGCGGGGGTCGCGGCATGCGGGTGGTCCGCTCGTCGGACGAGCTCGCCGGCCAACTCGCCGCCGCCCGGGCCGAGGCGGCGAAGGCCTTCGGCTCGGCCGAGGTGTTCTGCGAGCCGTACCTGCCCACCGGACGGCACATCGAGGTCCAGCTGATGGCCGACACCCACGGCACCGTCTGGGCCGTCGGCGAGCGCGACTGCTCGATCCAGCGCCGGCACCAGAAGGTCGTCGAGGAGGCCCCGGCCCCGGGCCTCGCCGACGCCGACCGCGCCGAGCTGTACGCCGCCGCCACCGCCGCGGCCCGGGCCATCGGCTACACGGGCGCCGGTACCGCCGAGTTCCTGCTCGGCCCCGACGGCCGGTTCTGGTTCCTGGAGATGAACACCCGCCTCCAGGTGGAGCACCCGGTCACCGAATGCGTCACCGGGCTGGACCTGGTCGCCCTCCAACTGCGGGTCGCCGAGGGCGAGGCGCTGCCCGCACGGCCGCCGGCCACCCGCGGCCACGCCATCGAGGCCCGGCTCTACGCCGAGGACCCGGCGGCCGACTGGCAGCCGCAGACCGGCACCCTCCACCGGCTCGAACTCCCTTCCGTCCAGGTGGCGTTCGGCATCGCGCCGGGGGACACCGGGCTGCGCCTGGACTCCGGCGCGGAGGCCGGCAGCACCGTCGGCATCCACTACGATCCGATGCTCGCCAAGGCCATCGCCTGGGCCCCCACCCGGGCCGCGGCCGCCCGCCGGCTGGCCACCGCCCTGGCCGGTGCCCGGATCCACGGGCTCACCACCAACCGGGAGTTGCTCGTCTCCGTCCTGCGCCATCCGGCCTTCCTGGACGGCAGCGTGCACACCGCGTTCCTCACCGAGCACGCCGCCGACCTGCGGCCGGCCGCCGCCGAAGCGGATCCGCTCCCCGCGCTGGCCGCCGCCCTGGCGGACGCCGCGGGCCGCCGCGGCGCGCTCCCGTCCGGCTGGCGCAACCTGCCGTCCCAGCCTCAGGTCAAGCGGTTCCGCGGCCAGCAGGGGACGGAGCACGAGGTGCGCTACCGCCTGGGCAGGAACGGTGAGTTGGATGCCGAGGGCCACCCCGGTACGGAGCTGCTCTCGGCTGGCGCCGAGCAGGTGGTGCTCGTCGTGGCCGGCCGGCGACGTGGCTTCGCGATCGCCCGCTACGGCTCACTCGTGCACGTCGACGAGCCGACCGGATCCACCGTCCTCACCGCCCTCGACCGGTTCCCGCCGCCCGCCGTCCAGAGCGACCCCGGCGCTCTGCTGGCTCCGATGCCGGGCATCGTCGCCCGTACCGCGGCGGCGGTCGGGGACACCGTCACGGCCGGGCAGCCGCTGCTCTGGCTGGAGGCGATGAAGATGGAGCACCGCGTCACCGCCCCCGCCGACGGCACCCTCACCGAACTGCACGTCGCCCCCGGCCACCAGGTCGAACTCGGCGCCCTGCTGGCCGTGGTGAAGCCGTCCGCCGAGCCGGCCGGCTGACCGCGGCAGCGCCACCACCGCGTTCGGCACCCCTCGACCCACCCGCCGCCCGTCTCCGCCCACCCTCGGATTCACCCCCGCCCGGAAGGACCCCAGGATGTCCGCACCGCGCACCACGACCGCAGACAGCAGCCCGCTGATCGAGACCGCCGAGCGCCGGGCCC
The DNA here is from genome assembly GCF_042673745.1 of Kitasatospora sp. NPDC057015. NCBI lineage: Bacteria > Bacillati > Actinomycetota > Actinomycetes > Kitasatosporales > Streptomycetaceae > Kitasatospora > Kitasatospora sp. NPDC057015. The sequence goes on along the minus strand of NZ_JBHUSG010000047.1, from coordinate 30,520 downwards.
TGCGCCGCGCCGTCGGCGACCTCGGCCGCCGCTACGGCTCGGCCTACTATCTCGACAAGGCCCGCCGGGGCCTGCCCGCCGACGAACTCTGGGCCGAGGCGGGCAAGTCGGGATACCTCGGCGTCAACCTCCCGGTCGAGTACGGCGGCGGGGGCGGCGGCATCACCGACCTCGCCATCGTCCTGGAGGAACTCGGCACCGCGGGCTGCCCGTTGCTGCTGCTGATCGTCTCACCGGCGATCTGCGGCACGGTGATCGCCCGCTACGGCACCGAGGACCAGAAGCAGCGCTGGCTGCCGGGTCTGGCCGACGGCACCCGCCGGATGGCCTTCGGCATCACCGAGCCGGACGCCGGGTCCAACTCGCACCGGATCTCCACCATCGCCCGCCGCGACGGCGGGGACTGGCTGCTCACCGGCCGCAAGGTGTTCGTCTCCGGCATCGACCACGCGGACGCCGTCCTGTTCGTCGGCCGCACCGAGGACGCGCGCACGGGCAAGCTGAAGCCCGCCCTGTTCGTCGTGCCGCGCGACACCCCGGGGTTCGAGTACCGGCCGATCCCGATGGAACTCGTCGCCCCGGAGAAGCAGTTCCAGGTCTTCCTGGACGACGTCCGACTGCCGGCCGACGCCCTGGTCGGCGACGAGAACGCCGGCCTGCTCCAGCTCTTCGCCGGGCTCAACCCGGAGCGGATCATGACCGCCGCGTTCTCCCTCGGGCTGGCCCGGCAGGCGCTGGCGAAGGCCGTCGACTACGCCAAGTCCCGTACGGTCTGGGACACTCCGATCGGCGCGCACCAGGGCCTGGCGCATCCGTTGGCGGTCTGCGCCATCGAGATCGAACTCGCCCGGCTGATGACCCAGAAGGCCGGCCACCTGTACGACGCCGGGGACGACCTGGCGGCCGGCGAGGCGGCCAACATGGCGAAGTACGCGGCGGGCGAGGCCGCCGCCCGCACCGTGGACCAGGCGGTGCAGACCCTCGGCGGCAACGGGCTGACCCAGGAGTACGGGCTGGGCGCGCTGCTCACCGCGACCCGGGTGGGCCGGGTGGCGCCGGTCAGCCGCGAGATGATCCTCAACTACGTGGCGCAGCACACCCTGGGCCTGCCCCGCTCGTACTGAGACCGCACCTCCCGAGACCGCATCTCGCGAGACCGCATCTCGCGAGACCGGTCCGGTCCGGCCGCCCCGCCGGCTCCACCGCGCCCCGGCCCGCCTCAGCGGGTCGCGGTGAGGTGGGCGAAGACCACCACGTTGTCGGAGTAGCCGGCCTTCCGGTCGTACTTCCCGCCGCAGGTGATGATGCGCAGCTCGGGGCGGTCGGTCGGGCCGTACACGGCGGCGTCCGGCAGGGTCGCGCGGGGGTAGGTGCGGACGGCGTCGATGCTGAAGACGGCCGTCCGGTGGTCCTGCCGGGCCACCTCCACGGTGTCGCCGGGGCGGAGCAGGCCGAGCCGGTAGAAGACCGCCGGGCCGGTCCTGGTGTCGGCGTGGCCCGCCATGATCGCGTTCCCGGCCGAGCCGGGGGAGGGCCCGTCCCGGTACCACCCGGCCTGGTCGGGTTTGTTGACGGGCGGCGTGTCGAGGTGCCCGGCGCCGTCCAGGCCGAGCCCGAGGAGGGGAGCGTTCACCTTGATCGACGGAATTCTCACGCTGGTGGGCACCGCGGGCGGCAGCGGCGCGGGCGGCGGTTTACCGGGCGGGGTGGTCCGGCCCGCCGGTGCCACCCGGCCGGACGAGGGCGCGGCGGCGGGCCCGGCCGGGGTGGCCGGGCCCGGGGCGGCGGCCCGCCCGGGCGCGGGTGGGCCGCTCCCGGGCGCGCCGTCGTGCACCAGCCAGACGCCGACGGCCAGCGCGAGCGCCACGAGGACGGCGGTCAGCCGGCCCCGGCGGCGGCGCCCCGACCGGGTGCCGGCATCAGGATGCGGCATTGCGGGCGGCCCGCCGGCGGGCGGCCCGGATGCCGATCACCCCGGCGAGGGCCAGCAGCGCCGATCCGGCGCCCACCTCCAGGGGGTTGGGCCCGTGCGAGGTCCCGCCGCCGCCGGCGTCCAGGCTGCCGTGCGGGCCGCCGCCGGGCGGCCGACCGCCGCTGTTCCCACCGGTGTTCCCGGCGCTGCCCCCGGTGGTACCTCCGCCGGTGCCCCCGGCCGTGCTCCCGCCGGCGGGCGACGCGGTGGCCGTGGCCCTGGGCGAGGTGCGGGGGGCGGCGACGGCACTCGGTCCGCCCGGGCCGGGCGGGTCGGACGGGTTGGGCGGCAGGGCGAGGCCGCTCGGTCCGCCGGGGCCGGGCGAGCCGGTGGAGGCGCCGTCGGGCGGGCAGGAGACCGTGAAAACCTTGTGCTTCGCGCCGCCCTGCTGGCCCGTGAAGGTCCAGTTCACCCGGTAGTGGCCGTCCGGCAGGGAGAGGATCTGGGTCTGGCCGGCGCCGTTGAGCAAGGCCAGCACCCCGGCGGTCACCTGGCGGGTGCCGGTCGGCGGCTGCTGGTCGATCGTCCAGCTGACCCGCTGGAGGTCGTCGAAGTCGAAGGCGTCCAGGTAGAACCGGCAGACCTGGGGTTCGTCCCGTCGGTCCGTCGCGGCGGTGGTGCTCTCGTGCACCTTGACGTCGCCGTTGTCGCCGGGGGCGGCCACGGCGGCGGGGGCGCCGCCGAGGGCGAGGAGGGCGGTCAGCGCGCCCACGGCGGTGGCCTGTGCGGTCCGCGGACCGGCGATGGTGCGTGCGGCGGCGGTGCGTGCGGCGACCGTGCCTACGGCAGTCGTGTGTCCGGCGCCGGCGGCGGTGCGTGCGGTGCGGGTGCGTGCGGTGCCGGTGCCGGCGGGGGCCGGCCGGCGGTGTCTCGGGCGGGAGGGGGCAGTCACGTCGGGTGCTCCAGAAGTGCGGTGGGCGGGCGCCACGGAGCTCCCACGTTCAGACGTCGCCCGGCGGGCGACAAGCACGCCGCGCCAGCGGCTGCCGCTTTTCGTCAGTTCGGATCATCGGCGGACCTCTGTCCACCGGGCCGGATCGACGCCACCCTGTGAGCAGTCGTCAGGACCCACCAAGGAGGCATACATGGTGTTCCGCAGCGAGTACCCGGACGTCGAGCCCGTCGACCTGCCCGTGCACCTGGCGGTGCTCGGCACGGCCGACGGGCACCCGGACGTCACGGCGCTGATCGACGGCGTGACGGGCGAGACGGTGAGCTACGGCCGGCTGGCCGCCGCCGTCCGGCGGGCGAGCGCGGGACTGGCGGAGGCGGGCGTGCGCCCCGGCGACGTGGTGGCGCTGTACAGCCCCAACACCATCGCCTACCCGGTCGTCTACTTCGGTGCGACCGCCGCCGGCGCGACCGTGACCACGGTCAGCTCGCTCACCACCGCCGGCGAGCTCGCCACCCAGCTCCGCGACAGCCGGGCGCGCTGGATCATCACCGTCTCGCCGTTTCTGCCGGTCGCGCTGGCCGCCGCCGAGACCGTGGCCGCCGCCGGCGAGCCGATCACCGAGATCTTCGTCTGCGACGGCGCCGAGGGGCACCGCTCGCTCGGCGACCTGCTGGCCTCCACCGCGCCCGCGCCGACACCGGTGATCGACCCGGCCGCCGACGTGGCCGTCCTGCCCTACTCCAGCGGCACCACCGGCCTGCCCAAGGGCGTGATGCTCACCCACCGCTCGATCGCCACCAACCTCGCCCAGACGGACGCGCTCTACCGCCCGGCGGTCGGCGAGCGGGTGCTGGCGGTGTTGCCGTTCTTCCACATCTACGGGCTGGCGGCGCTGCTCAACCAGCCGCTGCGCTGCGGCGCCACCGTGGTCGTCCTGCCGCGCTTCGACCTGGAGCAGTTCCTGCGGACGATCCAGGAGCAGCGGGTGGAGGCGCTGATCGTGGCCCCGCCGATCGTCCTGGCCCTGGCGAAGCATCCGCTGGTCGACGCGTACGACCTGTCGTCGCTGCGCTACGTGCTCAGCGCCGCCGCGCCGCTGGACGCGGACCTGGCCGAAGCCTGCGCCCGCCGGCTCGGCCTGCCCCGGATCCTCCAGGGCTACGGCATGACGGAGCTGTCGCCCGTCACCCACGTCGTCTCCCCGTACGACCCGGACCCGGCCCGCGGCTCGGTGGGGCGGCTGGTGCCCTCGACCGAGCTGCGGATCGCCGCGCTGGACGGGGCCGGGCCGGAGGCGGACGGTGATCTCGGCGCCGGACGGACGGGGGAGATCCTGGTTCGTGGCCCGCAGGTGATGAAGGGCTACTTCGCCCGCCCCAACGACACCGCCGCCACCGTCGACGCGGACGGCTGGCTGCACACCGGCGACGTCGGGTACGTGGACGAGCGCGGGTACCTCTTCGTGGTCGACCGGGTGAAGGAGCTGATCAAGTACAAGGGGTACCAGGTCGCGCCCGCCGAGCTGGAGGCCCTGCTGCTGACCCACCCGCAGATCGCCGACGCGGCGGTGATCGGCGTGCACGACGCGGACGGGGTGGAGCGGCCGAAGGCCTTCGTGGTGCGCGCGCCGGGCAGCAGCCTGACCGAGGAGCAGGTCGCGGAGTTCGTCGCCGGTCAGGTGGCGCCGTACAAGAAGGTCCGGGCGGTGGAGTTCCTGGCGGCCGTGCCGAAGTCCGCGAGCGGCAAGATCCTGCGCCGGGAGCTGCGGGACCGCGAACGGGCGGCGGCCGGATGATCTGGCAGGATCGGGGCGAGCGCCGCAGATCCGCCCGCAGCCCCAGGGACGCCGAGCACCGATGACCACGCCTTCGACCGCGACCACTCCGCCGGCCGCGACCACCCCTCCTTCCGCGGCCGCGCCCGCTGCGCCCCCGGCACCGGCCGGGCCGGGCGCGGCCCGCGCGCCGCAGCAGGACCGCAGCCGGGCGACCCGCCGCCGGTTGCTGGAGGCGGCGGTGGAGTGCCTGGCCGAGCTGGGCTGGAACGGCAGCACGGTCTCGGTGGTGGCCGAGCGGGCGGGGGTCTCCCGGGGCGCCGCCCAGCACCACTTCCCGACCCGTGAGGACCTGTTCACGGCGGCCGTCGAACACGTCACGGCCGAGCGCCTGGCAGCCGTCCGCGCCCATGCGGACGAGCTGCCGGCGCCCGGCCCGCGGCGGACGGAGGCCGTGGTCGACATGATCGTGCGGCTCTACACCGGCCCGCTGTTCCGGGCCGCGCTGCACCTGTGGGTGGCCGCCGCCACCGAGGAGCCGCTGCGGGAGCGGATCGTGGCACTGGAGAACCACGTCGGCCGCGAGTCGCACCGGGCCGCCGTGGACTTCCTGGGGGCGGACGAGAGCAGTCCCGGCGTCCGGGAGACCGTGCAGGCCACCATGGACATGGCCCGCGGCCTGGGCCTGGCCAACCTGCTCACCGACGACAGCGCGCGGCGCACCGGCGTGGTCCGCCAGTGGGCCCGGATGCTGGACGCCGCCCTCGGCGCCGCCGGGTAGCGGGGGCTGCGGGCCGGCGTTCCCGGACGCCCGGGCCGGGCCGGCTCGATCGGCGTGAAAAGGCGTGGCTCCGGGCCCTGGCTTCCGGGAGACTGCCCGGATGCTGCTGCCCACCACCTCCGCCATGACCGGGCTCGTCGAAGCCGTCCGGATCCACGACCCGCACGGCTGGTCGAGCGGGACGAGCACTCCTCCCGACGAGTCCATCGCCCACTGGGAGGACGCGCAGGAGGTCCTCGCCCTGGTGGCCGCGCTGCCGTCGAGTCCGGCGATGCGCTGCTTCATCCCCGGGTACGCGATCCGGGCCCACTGCGAGCCCGGGCGGCTCTTCGAGGGGCAGGTCCTGTTCGAGATCGCGTTCTGCTTCCAGTGCCGCTGGGCCAGGTTCCGCGGGCCGGCCGTCACCGCGGACATCGCGAGCCAGGCCTTCGATCCGGCCAGCGCCCCGGCCCTGGAACTGCTCCGGCGGTTCCGGGAGAGCGCCGCGGCGGCCGGCTGACCGCCCGGAGTGTCCACCTCGGTGCGGTCGCGCATGCCCCTGGATGTTGACTTTTGTTACATCGGGTTCGATTATGTTTGCGATGCTCGGCCTCGTGGGGTCGGGATGGAGCGCAGCCAGAAAGCGGAAGCCGTGAACAAGACCATCACCAAGCTGGCGGACGGCCGCGAGCTGATCTACTACGACGCGCGGCCGGGCACGGTGCGCACCGCAGTGGACGGCCGCGCGCTGGAGCCCGTCGCCAGCCTCTCGGAAGTCCGCCGCGACCCGGTGACGGGCGACTGGGTGACCATCGCCGCCCACCGCCAGGGCCGCACCTACCATCCGCCGGCCGACCAGTGCCCGCTCTGCCCCTCCCGGGCCGGCCGCACCAGCGAGGTCCCGGACGCGGACTACGAGGTGGTGGTCTTCGAGAACCGCTTCCCCTCCCTGGGCGCCGACGCCCCCGGCGGCCAGGCCGAGGACCCGCTGCGCACCGCCGCCGCCGGCACCGGCCGCTGCGAGGTGGTCTGCTTCACCCCCGACCACGAGGCCTCCTTCGCCGACCTCACCCCCGAACGCGCCGCCCTGGTCCTGGACGCCTGGACGGACCGAACGGCCGAACTGTCGGCCCTGGCCGGAGTCCGGCAGGTCTACTGCTTCGAGAACCGCGGCGCCGAGATCGGCGTCACCCTGGCCCACTCGCACGGCCAGATCTACGCCCTGCCGTTCGTCACCCCGCGCACCGCCCGGATGGCCCGCCAGGCGGCGGCCCACCGCGAGGCCACCGGCCGCAACCTCTTCGAGGACCTGCTGGCCGCCGAACACGCCCAGCACGCCGAGGCCGTGGCCGCCGGCGACCGCGACCGGGACCGGGTGGTGCTGGCCGGCGAGTACTGGACGGCCTTCGTGCCGTTCGCCGCCCGCTGGCCCTACGAGGTGCACCTGTACCCGAACCGGCGGGTCGCCGACCTGACCGCCTTGAACGAGGCCGAGCGGGCCGAGTTCCCCGGGCTCTACCTCGACCTGCTGGGCCGCTTCGACCGCCTGTTCACCGAGCCCGGCGAGACGGCCCAGGCGTCCCCCACCCCGTACATCGCGGCCTGGCACCAGGCCCCCTCGGGTGCGGACCGGCCGGGGCTGGACGAGCTGGCCCTGCACCTGGAGCTGTTCACCGTCCGCCGGACGGCGGGCAAGCTGAAGTACCTGGCCGGCGTCGAGTCCGGCATGGATGCATTCGTCAACGACGTCTCGCCCGAGGCTGCGGCCCGGCGCCTGCGGGAGGTGGCCCGATGACCCCGAACGAGCTGACCGAGGCCTTCACGGCCGTCTACGGCGAAGCCCCCGACGGCGTGTGGGCCGCGCCCGGCCGGGTCAACCTGATCGGCGAGCACACCGACTACAACGACGGCTTCGTGCTGCCCATCGCCCTGCCGCACGCCGCCCGCGCGGCCGTCCGCCTGCGCGCGGACGACCGGCTGCGCCTGCACAGCGCCCAGGGCGACGGCGGGGTGGTCGAGTTGACCGCCGACCAGGTGCGGCCGGGCGCCGTGCCCGGCTGGGCCAGGTACCCGGCGGGCGTGGTCTGGGCCCTGCGGGACGCCGGACACCCGGTCGGCGGCGCCGACATCCACTTCGACAGCGACGTGCCCACCGGCGCCGGCCTCTCCTCCTCGGCCGCCCTGGAGTGCGTGGTCGCGGTCGCCTACAACGACCTGTGGGACCTCGGTCTGGGCCGGGTCGAGCTCGGCCTGCTCGCCCAGCGGGCCGAGAACGTCTTCGTGGGCGTGCCCTGCGGTGCGATGGACCAGCTCGCCTCCACCTGCTGCGAGGCCGGTCGGGCGATGTTCCTGGACACCCGTACGCTCACCGCCCGCCAGCTGCCGGTCGACCTCGCCGCCGCCGGGCTGCGGCTGCTGGTGGTCGACACCCGGGTCAAGCACGACCTGGCCGACGGCGCGTACGCCGAGCGCCGATCCGGCTGCGAGAAGGCCGCCGGACTGCTCGGGCTGCCCGCCCTGCGCGACCTCGGCCCGGCCGGCCTGCCCGCTGCCCTGGACGCCCTCCCGGACGAGGGGCTGCGCGCCCTGACCCGGCACGTGGTCACCGAGAACGCCCGGGTCGAGGCGGCCGTCGAGGCCATGCTGGCCGGTGACCCGGCGGCCCTCGGGCCGATCCTCACGGCCGGGCACGCCTCGCTGCGCGACGACTTCCGGGTCTCCTGCGACGAGACCGACCTGGTGGTCGAGACCGCGGTCGCCGCCGGCGCCCTGGGCGCCCGGATGACCGGCGGCGGATTCGGCGGCTCGGTGATCGCCCTGGTCGCCGAGGCCGACGCCGAGCACGTCGCCGCGGCCGTCACCGCCGCGTTCACCGCCGCCGGCTACGCCACCCCCCGGGTCTTCACGGCCCTGGCCGCCCAGGGCGCCCGCCGGCTGGCCTGAGCCGGCGCGCCACCGCACGGCCCGTCACCGCACGGCCCGTCACCGCACGGCCCGTCACCGCACGGCGCGGCCCGCCCCGGCGTCTCCCGGGGGGGCCGCGCCGCGTTCGTGTCAGGCGCCCAGGACGTCCCCGACCAGCGCCCGGGCCTCGTCCTGCACCTGGGCGAGGTGCGCGGGGCCGTGGAAGCTCTCGGCGTAGATCTTGTAGACGTCCTCGGTGCCGGAGGGGCGGGCGGCGAACCAGGCGTTCTCGGTGCAGACCTTCAGACCGCCGATCGCCGCGCCGTTGCCCGGCGCCTCGGTGAGGACCGCGGTGATCGGCTCCCCGGCGAGGCTGTCGGCCTTCACCTGCTCGGCGCTCAGCCGGCCCAGCAGGGCCTTCTGCTCGCGGTCGGCGGGCGCGTCCACCCGGGCGTACGCCGGGTCGCCGAAGCGGGCGGTGAGGTCGGCGTAGCGCTCGGAGGGGCTGCTGCCGCTGACGGCGGTGATCTCGGCGGCGAGCAGCGCGAGCAGGATGCCGTCCTTGTCGGTGGTCCACACCTCGCCGTCGCGGCGCAGGAAGGAGGCGCCGGCGGACTCCTCGCCGCCGAAGGCGACGGAGCCGTCGAGGAGCCCGTCGACGAACCACTTGAAGCCGACCGGTACCTCCACCAGGGTGCGCTTCAGCTCCTGGGCGACGCGGTCGATCATCGAGGAGGAGACCAGGGTCTTGCCGATGCCGGCGCTCAGCGGCCAGTCCAGCCGGTGCCGGTAGAGGTAGTCGATGGCGACGGCGAGGTAGTGGTTGGGGTTCATCAGGCCGCCGTCGGGGGTGACGATGCCGTGCCGGTCGGCGTCCGCGTCGTTGCCGGTGGCGACGTTGTACTCGTCCTTGCGGTCGATCAGTGAGGCCATCGCGTAGGGGGAGGAGCAGTCCATCCGGATCCGGCCGTCCCAGTCGAGGGTCATGAACCGCCAGGCGGGGTCGGTCAGCGGGTTGACCACCGTCAGGTCGATGCGGTGGGTCTCGGCGATCCGGCCCCAGTAGGCGACCGAGGCACCGCCCAGCGGGTCGGCCCCGATCCGCACCCCGGCCGCCCGCACCGCGTCCAGGTCCAGCACCGACGGCAGGTCCTCGACGTAGCCGGTCAGGTAGTCGTGGTGGGCGGTGGTGTCGGCCGCCAGCGCGCGGGAGTACGGGATGCGGCGCACCCCGGCGAGGCCTCCGCGGATGAGTTCGTTGGCGCGGTCCTGGATCCAGCCGGTGGCCTCCGAGCCGGCCGGGCCGCCGTTGGGCGGGTTGTACTTGAACCCGCCGTCGCGCGGCGGGTTGTGCGAGGGCGTCACCACGATGCCGTCGGCCGCGCCGCGCGGCCGGGTGCGGTTGTGGGTGAGGATCGCGTGCGACACGGCGGGCGTCGGGGTGTAGCCGCCGGCGCCGTCGACCAGCACGGTGACGCCGTTGGCCGCCAGCACCTCCAGCGCGGTGGCGGTGGCCGGCTCGGACAGCGCGTGGGTGTCGGCCCCCAGGAACAGCGGCCCGTCGGTGCCCTGCGCGGCTCGGTACTCGCAGATCGCCTGGGTGGTCGCGGCGATGTGGTCCTCGTTGAACGCCGTGTCCAGCGCGGAGCCCCGGTGGCCGGAGGTGCCGAACGCGACCCGCTGACCGGGCTCGGCCGGATCCGGGTGCAGCGTGTAGTACGCCGTCACCAGCTTGGCCACGTCCACCAGATCCCCGGGCTCCGCCCGCAGACCCGCCCGTGCGTGCACCATCGCGTACTCCTTCGCCGGTCGTCCGAATCCTGCCTGCAGGCCGGGGTCTGCCCGGCGGACCTCGCCGCGCGCCGAGCCGCCGAGATCCCCCGGACAGACCCTAGGCCCTGGCCCGGTCCTCCGCACCACCGCCGGCCCGGACCGGCCCCTCCACCGCCTACCCGGCAGGGCCGCTCCCCACGCCTTCCCGCAGGGGTGCTCCCCGGGGCTTCCCGGACACCCGGCAGACTGGAGGGATGGCAGCGCCCGAGCAGGAACCACCCGCCCTGACCCCGCCCGTCCCGAGGCTGCTGCCGCCGGTCGTGCGGTGCCGCAGGTGCGGCCGGCCGCTGCACGACCCGGAGGCCAGGATGCTGCGGCTGGGCCGGGAGTGCCGGGGCCCCGGAGACGCCGTCCGGGTGGTCGCGGGCGAGCAGGAGACGCTCCCCGGGCTCTGAGGCATTGTCCGCTCACCGTACGGGCCCATAAGATCGCCCACCAATACGACCAGAGGGGTCGCCGCCGGGCCGCTGACCGTGCAGGCTGGAGGGGAACCCGGCCGGGCGGCGTAGCGCCAGGCCCGGGCCCGTGCCGACTGGGTGGTTCTGTGCATGCGCGGATTCGAGTGGGACATGCCTGACGACGCCGGCCGTGACAGGCCGGGCGGCGACCAGGCACGTCTGGACGGCCACCGCCTCGTCCCGCTCGCCACCGCACTGCTCCAGGGCGACGGCCTGATCCTGCACTGGAGCGAGGACGCCGAGGCCCTGCTCGGGTACACCGGCGAGGAGGCGGTCGGCAGCTACGCGGCCCGCCTGCTGATCCGCGAGCAGGAGTGGCCCAAGGTGGCCGACCTCTTCGAGCAGATCATGGCCGGCGGCGGCTGGTCCGGCGTGTTCCCGCTGCGCCACCGCGACGGACACGTCGTCGAGCTGGAGTTCCGCACCTACCCGATCGTCGGCCCGGGCGGGGCACCGCTGCTGCTCGCCACCGCCTCCGACGTCAGCTCCCTGCGCCAGGTGGAGTCCGACCTCGCGATCCTGAACGGGTTCTTCAGCCAGTCGCCGATCGGGCTGGCCGTCTACGACCCCGACCTGCGCTTCGTACGGCTGAACGAGGCGCTCGCCCGGATCAACGGGATGCCCGTCCGGGCCCACATCGGCCGCCGGATCAGCGGCATCCTGCCCGGCATAAACAGCGCCGAGATCGAGCAGGTGATGCGCCGGGTGCTCACCACCGGCCGCCCGGTGGTGGACGCCCGCTCGCACGGCCGCACCCCGGGCGACCCGCACCGGGACCGCTCCTGGTCCGCCTCGTACTTCCGGCTGGAGGACTCCACCGGGCGGATCCTCGGCGTCAGCTCCTCGATCATCGACGTCACCGAGCGCTCCCAGGCCGAGGCCCGGGCCGCCCGGGCCCAGGAGCGCCTGGCCATGATCGCCGAGGCCACCGCCCGGATCGGCACCACGCTGGACCTCCAGCGCACCGCCGAGGAGCTGGTGGAGGCCGTCGTCCCGCGCTTCGCGGACTTCGCCACCGTCGACCTGCTGGAGCCCGTCCTGCTGGGAGAGGAGCCCGTCCACCTCGCGCCGGACCGGATGGTGCGGCTGAACGCCGTGGCCGTCGGCGAGGCCTACGAGTCGGGGATGACGCACGCCGTGGACACGGTGGGCGAGACCTCGGAGTACGACTCCCAGCGGGTCTACACCCAGTGCCTGCGCAGTGGCCGGCCGCTGCTGCGCTCCCACGTCGACGAGGCGGTGCTCGCCAGCCTGGTCGCCTCCCCGGACCGCGTCGCGCCGGGCATGGAGGCGGGCATCCACTCGTACCTGATGGTGCCGCTGATGGCCCGGGGGATGGTGCTCGGCGGCTCCGAGTTCATCCGGATGCGCAACCCGGAGCCGTTCACCGCGGCCGACGTGGCGCTCGCCGAGGAACTCGTCGCCCGCGCCGCCATCGCGATCGACAACGCCCGGCTGTACCGGCGCGAGCGGGAGACCGCGCTGACCCTGCAGCGCAGCCTGCTGCCGCAGGAGATCCACCGCACGCTGGGTCTGGAGATCGCGTACCGGTACCTGCCGAGCAGCGTGGTCAGCGAGGTCGGCGGCGACTGGTTCGACGTGGTGCCGCTGTCCTGCGGCCGGGTGGCGCTGGTGGTCGGCGACGTGATGGGCCACGGCATCCGGGCCGCTGCCACGATGGGCCAGCTGCGGACGGTCGCCCGCACCCTGGCGACCCTGGACATGCCGCCGGAGCAGGTCCTCACCCGCCTGGACGAGACCGCGTCGGGAATCGGCGACGGCCAGTTCGCCACCTGCATCTGCGCGGTCTTCGACCCGGTGGACCGGTCCGTCAAGGTGGCCTCCGCCGGCCACCTCCCGCCGGTCTGGGTGGCGCCGGACGGCACCGCGCGCCGGGTCGACCTGCCGCCCGGCGTGCCGCTCGGGGTCGGCGGCGTGGCGTTCGAGAGCACCGAGTTCACCGTCCCCGAGGGCGGCGTCGTCGCGCTCTACACGGACGGCCTGGTCGAGCGCCGCGGCGAGGACCTGGACGTCGGCATCGAACGGCTCGCCCGGACGCTGGCCCAGCACGGCCGGACGCTGGAGGAGAGCTGCGACGCGGTGCTCGCCGCCCTCGTCACCGACGGCACCGAGGACGACATCGCGATGATCATGGGACGGGTGCTGCCCGTCCCGGCCGACCGGATCGCCACCCTGCACCTCGACGGCGGCGGCCGGCTGCCCGGCCACGCCCGCCGCTTCACCCGCGACACCCTCCGCGGCTGGGGCCTGTCGGCGCTCTCCGACTACGCGGAACTGCTGGTCAGCGAGCTCGTCACCAACGCCCTGCTGCACGCCGACGCGCCGCGCCGCCTTCGGCTGTTCCGCGACCGGGTGCTGACCGTCGAGGTGGCCGACGCCGGTGGCCAGAGCCCTCGGCTGCGCCAGTTGGAGGACCACGACGAGGGCGGGCGCGGGATGTTCCTGGTCGGCGAGCTGGCGCACCGCTGGGGGAGCAGGCAGACCAAGGAGGGCAAGGTGGTCTGGGCCGAGCTGGAGCTGCCGTTCGGCGGCGGGGGCTGACGGCTGACTGCCGTCCGCCGGCCCGTCCGCACGCCGGACCAGTCGAGCCGGGCCGCCGCCGCCACGCGGTGCCACACCCGGACCTGGTGAGCCGGGCGGGGCCGGCCCCGGGTGGGAGCCGGCCCCGGGCCCGGCCCGGCTCAGGCCGCCGAGTGGACCTCGGCCGCGGCCTCGTCGGCCGCCGACCGCCCGTCCGTGCCCGCGTCGTTCGCGGCCGGGCCGCTGGTGCTCCGGCCCCGCAGCAGGTACCAGGCCAGCCCGGCGGAGGCCAGCAGCAGCCCGGCGGCCAGCAGGGCGGACAGGTTCAGCCCCTGGACGAAGGCGTGTCGGGCGCCGTCCAGCAGCGGCCCGGACAGCTGCGCCGGCAGGTGTCCGGCGGCCTCGACCGCACCGCCGAGGGACTCCCCGGCCTGGGCGGCGGCGGCCGGGTCGGTACCGGCCGGGACGACCAGCGCCCCGGCGTAGACGGCGCCGACCACCGAGCCGACCAGGGCTATGCCGAGCGCGGTGCCCAGCTCGTAGGCCGTCTCGGAGACGGCGGAGGCGGCCCCGGACTTGGCGGCCGGTGCGGCGCCGAGCGCCATGTCGGCGGCGAGCGCGTAGACCAGGCCCTCGGCGGTGCCGACGATCAGGAAGGCGACGGCGATCACCAGGTACCCGCTGTCCTGGCTCACCCAGCCGAGCAGGCCGAGGCCGGTGCCCATCGCCAGCAGGCCGGCCGTCAGCGCGATTCGGACCCCGGCCCGGCGGGCCAGACGGGCGGTGAGCAGCCCGCCCGCCACCGCACCGGCGAAGGCCGGCAGCTCGGCGAGACCGGCCCGCAGCGGCTCGTACCCGCGGACCAGCTGCAGGTACTGGGACATCACGAACACCACGCCGGAGAGGCCGATCAGTGCGGTCAGCGAGGAGAGCACGGCGGCGGTGAAGCGGCGGTCGGTGAACAGTCGGACGTCCAGCAGCGGGGTGGTCAGCCGCAGCTGGCGGCGGACGAAGAGGGTCAGGGCCAGGGCGCCGAGGGCGGCTGCCGCCGGCACGTCCCAGCGGCCGAGCCCGTGCGCGGCCGCCTCCTTCACGGCGTAGACGACGCCGATCACACCCGCCATCGAGAGCAGCACGCTGGGTACGTCCCAGCGGCCGGGGTTCGGGTCCTTCGACTCCGGGAGCAGGCGCACGCCGAGGACGAGCAGCAGCAGGACGACGGGGATGTTCAGCAGGAAGACCGAGCCCCACCAGAAGTGCTCCAGCAGGACGCCGCCGACCACCGGCCCGAGCGCGGCGCCGGCCGCGGCGCCGGCGCCCCAGATCCCGATCGCGGTGGCCCGCTCGCGGGCGTCGGGGAACAGCGTGCGGATCAGCGACAGGGTGGCGGGCATGATGGTCGCGCCCGCGACGCCGAGCAGGGCGCGGGCCAGGATCAGCCAGCCCGGGCCGGGTGCGTACGCGGCGAGCAGCGAGGCCAGGCCGAACGCGGCGGAGCCGGTCAGCAGCAGCTTCCGGCGGCCGACGCGGTCGCCGAGCGCGCCCATGCTGACCAGCAGCCCGGCCAGCACGAAGGAGTAGATGTCGCCGATCCAGAGCAGCTGGGTGCTGCTGGGGCGCAGGGTCTCGCTGATCGAGGGGATGGCCAGCGACAGCACGGTGGCGTCGACGGCGACCAGGGTGACGGCCACGACGAGGACGGCCAGGCCGGTCCAGCGCCGCCGGGGGTTGGTGGGGAGGGTGGTGGGGAGCATGGTGGTGCTCATGGTGTTTCAGGTCTCCTGAGTGCGCCGCCGAGGAAGAGCTCGGCGAGCGAGAATGCGCTGTCGCGGGGGGCCAGGCGTCCGTCCTGGACGGCCCAGCCGACGCCGGCCACGAGGTCGAAGAAGGCTTCGCTGAGCCAGCCGGCGGAGAGCTCGATCCGGAACACGCCCTCTTGCTGGCCGCGCAGGAACAGGGCGCGGACCCGGGCGTCCTGGACCTCCCAGAGCTCGTTGATCTCCGGATCGTCGTAGAGCTGGTTCTCGCCGGCGATGAAGGCGCAGAGCGCTGCGTCCGGTACCACGGCGTCGACCAGGCGGCGCAGGGCGGACTGGGCGTCGCCGTCCTCGACGGCGGCGGTGTCCAGCGCGGCGGCGAACTTGCGCAGGCTGTGCGCGCCGACCTCGCGGATCAGCGCCTCCCGGCCAGGGAAGATCCGGTGCAGGGTGGCGCGGCTGATGCCGGCCGCGCGGGCGATCTCGTCCAGGTGCGCGGTCGGACGGCGCGAGAGCACGCCGACGGCGGCTTCGAGGACGGAGTCACGATCGGTGGCCATGGGACGAGTGTAGTTCAGATGAGACATCCGTGTCTCATTTTATCGTCGAGTGGCTCAACCGACCCTCGGAAGCCGGGTGCTCCGGGAGGGGCGGCCCGGGAAGGATTTAAGGCCCGCTTGGGGCCTGCTTCAGGTTGGCCGGCGGCCCGGCGGGCCCTGCGCGACGGGCCTTCCCGGCGGCGGCCGCGAACCCGGCCGCTCGCCCCACCCGTTCGGGCGCGCGAAAAACCGGGGACGGCTCCTGCTGCCGTCCCCGGTGGGGTGTCCCGCGTACTGCTGTCAGCTCTGGTTGTAGAACCCGGTCTCGTCCAGCGGCCGGTCGATCACCATGACCTCGACGTCGGCGGGGGTGAGCAGGAAGACCCGGCGGGCGATCCGCTCGATCCCGCCGCAGGTGCCGAAGATCAGACCGGAGGCGAAGTCGACCATGCGCTTGGCCTCGGCGTCGTCCATCTCGGTCAGGTCCATCACCACCGGGGTGCTGGCCCGGATGTGCTCGCCGACCGTCCGGGCCGCCTCGAAGCCGGTGGGCCGCAGGGAGACGATCTTCGTGGGAGCCGGGGCGGCCGGCATGGTCTCCTGGTCCGCCCAGGGATCGTCGTAGGCCGCGGCCGGGTAGTTTCCGGAGGGCATCAGCCACCCGTTGTGGTGCTCGTCGCGAAGTGCTCCCATGCCGCGCCTCCCTGTCTCGTCCCGAACGCGTTCCCCGGGTGCGCGTGCCCTTTTGACACGTCATCCACTCGTCGGAACTGTCCGAGTATCGCACTGATCACCGGTTCGGTGCCCGCTCGCGACCGCCGTACGGGTCGTGGCGCGCCGCCGATCCGGGCCGACCCGGACATCAGGTGCGACGCCCCAGCTCCGCGGATGGTTGCGCTGTCGGGCCAGACGGATCCCGGTCAATCGGGAATTGACCTTTCGTCAACCCCGGTGAACCGGATTCATTCCCCCGTGGCGCCGTCCACAAGCTCGCGGAGCAGATCCGCGTGCCCGTTGTGGCGGGCGTACTCCTCGATCATGTGTACCTGGATCCAGCGCAGCGTGACGTCCGCACCCCGGCGCTGGCGGCGTCCGACCGTCTCCAGCGGCAGGCCCTCGCAGGCCCGTCGGGCCAGTTCGATCTGGGCCTGCCAGGTGGCGAAGGCCTCGGCGGCGTCCGCGGTGTCCACGCCGTTGAAGTCGCCGTCCTCGTCCTCGGCCGACCAGTAGAGCCCCTCGCTCAGCTCCTCGCCCAGCAGGATCACCTGGTACCAGTGCTGCTCGACCTCGGCCATGTGCCGGACCAGGCCCAGCAGCGAGAGGTTGGACGGCGGTACGGAGCGCAGCCGCAGCTGGTCCTCCGTCAGGCCCTCGCACTTCACGGCGAGGGTGGCGCGGTGGTAGTCGAGCCAGGAGGCCAGCATGGCGCTCTCGTCGGCGGCGAAGGGCGGGTCGACGCGGTCGGTGCCGCTCGTTGTGGTGGTCATGGCGGTCATCCTGGCGGAGCGGACCGACAGTGGCGACCGAATAGTCGGACGGCGCTCCGGGGCGAGCGCCGTACGTCGGTCCCCGGGCTCGGCCCCGGGGCGGGCGTCGGGGCGGGCGTCGGCGGCTTCCCGGGGGTCGTGCGCCCGCTCAGGCGGTCCGCGCGCGCGGGCGGCGTCGGGCCGCCCGCCACATCGACACCGCGCTGAGCACCACCATCAGCGCGATGGCGCCCGCCGAGACCAGGAAGGCCGCCGAGCCCGGGGTGCGGGCACTCGCGGCGGCGACCACGTACGCGGCGGTGCTCGGCACCACGCCGATCGCGGTGGCGGCGACGAAGGGCCCGAACGCGACGCCGGAGAACGCGGCGGCGAAGTTGCCCGCCTGGAAGGGCAGCCCGGGGAACAGCCTGAGCAGCAGCACGCTGCGGAAGCCCTGCTCGGTGAACCGGCGGTCCAGGGCGGTGAGCGCGCGGCCGCGCAGCAGCGGACGCAGGGCGTCGCGGCCGAGCAGCCGGCCGAGCCCGAAGGCGAGCGCCGCGCCGAGGGTGGTGCCGAGCACGGCGAGCGGCAGCCCCTGCGCGACGCCGAGCAGCAGGCCGGCCGCCGCGTTCAGTGCCGGTCGCGGCACGAACGCCACCGTGCCCACGGCGTAGACGGCGACGAAGACCGGCGCCTGCCAGACCCCCGGGACGCTCGACGTGAGGCCGCCGGAGAGCAGGGCGGACGGGTCCCACAGGAGCAGGGAGCCGGCGGCCGTCCCGAGGATCACCAGGAGCAGTGCCAGCCTGGTCCAGGGCGACCGCAGCACACGGCGCGGCCAGGGCTGGGCCGGCGGGGAGGGCGGGGGAGCGTGCACCGGGCGAGCATAGGCCCTCCGGCCGCGGCCGCCGTCCCCGGCCGGGCGACCGGCCCGGTCAGGGCGGCTGCCGCGGGCGGGTGGGCACACCGGGGTGGGGGCGGGAGCGCCGGCCCGGGCCGGGAGCCCGGGCCGGCCCCGCGGGTGCGGGGCGGTCAGCGCCGGGAGTCGCTGGGTACCGGGTCGGCGGCGGCTCGGGCCGCCGGAGCCTGCGCCCCGGCCGGCGCGTCCGACCCCTGCGCCGGGCGGCGCAGCGCCCCGGCGCTCAGGATCAGTGCCGCGGCGAGCACGGTGACCAGGCAGAAGGAGACGCTGAGCGAGGTCGCCTCCGCCAGGACGCCGATCACGGCCGGTGCGATCAGGCTGGAGGTGTAGGTGACGGTCGCGACGCCGGCGATCGCCTGGCTGGGGTTGCCGCCGGTGCGTCCGGCCGCCGCGAAGGCGAGCGGCACCACGACCGCGATCCCGACCCCGATCAGCGCGAAGCCGGGGATCGCCAGCCAGGGGGTGTCCGCCAGGACCACCAGCAGGCCGCCCGCGGTGGCGATCAGCCCGCTGATCCGGGTCGCGAGCACCGGCCCCAGCCGGCGGATCGCCGCGTCGCCGGCCAGCCGGCTGACCGCCATGGTGAGGGCGAAGGCCGTGTAGGCGGCGGCCCCGACCGTCGCCGAGGCGCCGGTGACGTCCCGCAGGTAGACGCCGCTCCAGTCCATCGAGGCGCCCTCGGCGAAGACCGCGCAGAACCCGACCAGGCCGATCGCCAGCGCGCTGCGCGGCGGCAGGGCGAAGCGCGGCGGCGCCTCCTCCTCCGCGCCGGGCCGGATGTCCGGCAGCTGCCGGCCGGCCAGCAGTGCGCCGGCCGCCAGCACCACGGCGGTGACGGCCAGCTGGAGCCGGGCGTCCAGGTCGCGGTGGGCGGCGAACACGCCGACGGCGGAGGCGACCAGGGTGCCGACGCTCCACATGCCGTGCAGTCCCGACATGATCGACCGGCCGAGCCGCTCCTCGATCTCCACGCCCTGGGCGTTCATCGCGACGTCGGCCATGCCGGCGGTGGCGCCGTAGACCAGCAGGGTCGCGCAGAGCACGGGCAGCGAGGGGGCGAGCGCGGGCAGCGCCAGCGACAGGCACCAGAGGGTGACCAGTCCGCTGACGGCGGCCCGGCCCCCGAACCGGTGGACGATCCGCCCGGCCAGCGGCATGGCCAGCGAGGATCCGACGGCGGGCATCACCAGGGCCAGCCCGAGCTGGCCGGGGCCGAGGTCCAGGTGGTGCTGGATCCAGGGGATCCGGGTGGCGAAGCTCCCGGTGACGGAGCCGTGCAGGGCGAACGCCAGGGCGATGCTCACCCGGGCCCGGCGTGGGTCCTTCAGGATCTCGGGCATTTCGTCGTTCCCTCCGAGTCGCGCGGTGGGCGCGACGTGTCCGCCCATGGTCATGGAGCCCGGACGGGCGCCCGGTCCGCTAAATTATCAGGAAGGGACCCTGATAGAAACAGTCGGGGGAGCGCAATCTGGAAGGATGCTGCCTCATGACCACCGTTCGAACGGCCACACCGAGCACCGCCCGGGCCATCAACGACCGGCTGGCGCTCGACCTGCTGCTCGAACAGGGCCCGCTCACCGCCACCGAACTGCGCGACCTCACCGGGCTCTCCCGCCCCACCGTCGCCGACCTGCTGGAACGCCTCCAGCGCAGCGGACTCGTCACCCAGGCCGGTGAGCGCGGCGAGCAGCGCCGAGGCCCGAACGCCAGGCTGTACGCGCTCGTCGCCTCCCGGGCCCACATCGCCGCCATCGACGTCCGCTCCGTCGGCGTCAGCCTCGTCATCGCCGACCTGGCCGGCCGCACCCTCGCCACCGCCGAGATCCCGGCCGGACCCGCGAGCGGTGGCCCGACGGGATCCGGGGGCGGCGGCGCCGCAGGCGGCGGTCTGGCCGCGCGGACGGTCGCCACCCTGCTGGACACCGCGCGCGCGGCCGGCGTCCAGCAGCTGCACACCGTGGCCGTCGGCATCCCCGGCCTGGTCGACCCGGCCACCGGGCGCCTCGACAACACCGGCGGCCTGCCCGGCTGGCACACCGAACTGATCGCCGCCCTGCGCGAACTGCCGGGCACCGGGCTGATCCTGGAGAACGAGGTCAACCTGGCCGGCATCACCGAGCTCCGCGCCGGCGCCGCCCGCGACCGCGACACCTTCGTCCTGCTCTGGCTCGGCCACGGCACCGGCGCCAGCGTGGTGCTGGACGGCCGGCTGCGCCGAGGCGCCTCCGGCGGTACCGGCGAGATCGGCTTCCTGCCCGTCCCGGGGACGGACCGGCTGCCCAGCGCCTCCGACTGCGAGGGCGGCTTCCACAGTCAGGTCGGCAGCAGCGCCGTCTGCGCGCTCGCCCGCGCCCTCGGGCTGCCCGCCGACGAGGCCGGCGACGCCGCCGCCGCCGAGGCCGTGGTGCACGCCGCGGTCGCGGCGGGCCCGGCCGGCGCGGCCTTCCTGGACGCCTTCGCCGACCGGGTGGCCGTCGGCGCGGCCGCCCTCTGCGTGGTGCTCGACCCGGGCTGCGTGGTGCTCGGCGGCGAGGTCGGCCGGGCGGGCGGACTCGAACTGGCGGCCCGGGTCGGCCGGCGCCTGGCCGAACTCTCCCCGCTGCGCACCGAGGTGCGGGTCGGCGCGGTCGGTGGCGGCGGCGTCCTGGGCGGCGCCGTCCTGCTCGCCTGCGACGCGGCCCGCCAGGACCTCTTCGGCGGGCCGTGAACCGGCTTCGGGCTCGGTGGTCGGACGAGTGACGGACGGCTCGGCGCCGCCGCGGCGGGTGCGGTCAGGGCCGGCCGTGCACCGGCGCGGGCTGCGCCCCGGGCCGGTCGCCCGGGTCGGAGCCGCGGGCCGACAGGGCCGGCGTACCGAGCGCCACCGCCGCGACCAGACCGGACACCAGCAGCAGGCCGATCGCGACCCGGCCGCAGACCACCCGGGCGGACACCCGCTCGCGCCGGGGTGGTGCCACATTGCCGGGGTAGGCCCGCTCCACGGCGTACTGCCGGCGGTCGTCGGCGGTGAAGGCGAACGGCACCGGCTCCGCGACGGGCGCGCCCCGGCGGATCCCGCGGACGGTGCGGGCGCCCGACGATCCGGGGTCGAGCGGGCCGCGCCGCGGTGACTCCCCACCCGGGTCCGCCGTCCACGGCGCGCGGCTAGTCCCCGGTACGCGGCCTGTCGACGGTCCGCGCGGCGGTGCGTCTGGCATCGGTGCCTCTCGTTCGTGTCGTTGGTGTTGTTCGTGTCGTTCGTGTCGTTCGTGGGGCCGGTGGTCGGCGCGGTGACGTGCCCGGCGGCCGGACCGAACCGCGGGAGACCGGACCGAACCGCGGGCGAGTGGACGGAAACACTGTCCGATACGTGCAGTTTACGGGTGAATCGTGGCTGAATATCCGCCACCCGCCGGGCGCGTCCGCCCGGGTGGGCGGCGCTCCGCTTCGCGGTCCGCCCCGGCCGTACGGCAGGATGGCGGTGACAGTGGATTTGCCGTGACAGTGGATTTGCCGACACACCGCCAGGAGTCGCACATGGGCGTGCCCGCGCCGGTCAACCCGTACCGCATCGGTGAGGCCGCGGCGATGCTCGGCGTCAGCGCCGACACCATGCGCCGGTGGGTCGACGCCGGGCGGGTCGCCGCCGAGCGGGACGAGCACGGCCACCGGATCATCCCCGGCGCCCAGCTCGCGTCCTTCGCCCGCGAGTTGGCCCGGAGCGAGCACACCGAGGTCGAGGGCCGTCCGTCCTCCGCCCGCAACCGGTTCCCGGGCATCGTCACCGACGTCGTGCTGGGGGACGTCGCGGCGCAGGTCGAGATCCAGGCCGGCCCGTTCCGGGTGGTCTCGCTGATCAGCCGGGAGTCCGCCGAGGAGCTCGGGCTGGTGCCCGGCGCGGCGGCGACCGCCGTGATCAAGTCGACGAACGTGATGGTAGAGCGCGCCTGACCGCCAGGGGGCGGCCCACCCGGGCCGGTAGGGCTCGCCCCGACTCCGGGGGAAGAGCCACACCCCGTCACGTCCGGGAACAGCGCCGGGAACAGCGCCGGGAACAGTGCTCAGCAACAGCGTCCAGGAACAGTGCTCAGGAACAGGAAGAGGTCGCCGCACCGATGCCCGCCCACCCGTCCCTGCCCGACCCCCTCGACCGTGCGGGCAGCGCGACCGCCGCAGGCTTCCTGCACCCCCGGCCCCGGGTGCTCGCCGTCGCGCACCGGGGGGATCCCTACCGCCACCGCGAGAACACCCTGCCCTCGATCGAGTCCGCACTCGCCGCAGGTGCCGACGCGGTCGAGGTGGACGTCCGGCTGACCCGCGACGGCGTGCCCGTCCTGCTGCACGACGCCACCCTGCAGCGCCTCTGGGGGGACTCGCGCCCGCTGCGCTCGCTCACCCTCGACCAGCTGGACGCGGTCGGCACCGGCGCCCTCGCGGTGCCGACGCTGGCCGCCGCACTCAAGGCGGTCGCCGGCACGTCCACCGCACGGCTGCTGATCGACCTGGACGACGCCGGCCCGGCGGCCGCCGCCCACGCCGTCGTCGCCGGTCTCGGCCTGGAGGACCGGGCGGCCTGGTGCGGCCCGGTCGGCGCGATGCTCGCCGTCCGGGCGCTCGCCCCCGAGGCCGAGATCGCGCTCACCTGGACCCAGCCCCGACTGCCCGACACCGCGCTGCTCGCCGACCTGCGCCCGCACTACCTCAACCCGCCCTTCGGCCTCGCGAACCCGGAGTTCGTGGCCTCCGCCCACGAGCGCGGGCTCGCCGTCAGCACCTGGACGGCCGACCTGCGCCGCACCATGCGCAGGCTGCGCCGGGCCGGCGTGGACTCGATCACCAGCAACCGGATCGCCGTGCTCAGGTCCGTCCTGGACGGCCACCGGTGACCGCGCGGGCGGCGGGCGCCGCGACCCTCACCACCCGGGCGCTGGGCCGTGCCCTGCTGGCCCGCCAGCACCTGCTGGAACGCTCCACCGCGACGCCCGCCGCCATGGTCGGGCACCTGCTCGGCCTCCAGGCGCAGGCCGTCCCGCTGCCGTCGTACCTGGGCCTGTGGTCCCGTCTCGACGGGTTCACCCCCGATCAGCTGACCGGGCTGATCGAGCGGCGCGAGGTGGTCCGGATCGCCCTCCAACGGGGCACCATCCACCTGGTCACCGCCGACGACTGCCTGACCCTGCGCCCGCTCCTGCAGCCGGTGCTCGACCAGGCGCTGCGCAACGCCTACGGCAAGCGGCTGACCGGTGTGGACCTCGACGAGCTCGCCGCGGCCGGCCGGGCCCTGGTCGAGCAGGAGCCGCGGACCTTCCAGCAGCTCGGCGCCCTGCTGGCGCAGGACCGGCCGGGCCGCGACCCGGCCGCGCTCGCCCAGGCCGTCCGCTGCCGGCTGCCGCTGGTCCAGGTGCCGCCGCGCGGCGTCTGGGGCCGCAGCGGCCCGGCCGCCCACACCACGGCCGAGCACTGGCTCGGCCGGGTGCCGGACGCGAAGCCGTCGCTGGACGCCATGATCCTGCGCTACCTCGCGGCCTTCGGCCCGGCCACCGCCACCGACGTGCAGAAGTGGTGCGGCCTGACCCGACTCGGCAAGGTCCTGGCCGACCTGGCCCCGCAGCTGGTGACCTTCCGGGACGAGCAGGGCCGCATCCTCTACGACCTCCCCGACGCGCCGCGCCCGCCGACCGCCACCCCGGCGCCCGTACGGCTGGTGGCACCCTTCGACAACCTGCTGCTCGCGCACGCCGACCGCAGCCGGATCCTGCCCGAGAAGTACCGCTCCCGGGTGATGACCGTGAACGGTCTGATCCTCGGCAGCCTGCTGGTGGACGGACTGGTCGCCGGCAGTTGGGAGCTGACGGACGCCAAGGCCGACCGTCCCGGCCGGATGAAGGCACGCAGCGCGGGCGCCGCCGAGGGTCCCTGGATCGTCCGGGTGCGGCCGTTCACCGCCCTGAGGGAGCGGGACGAGGTGGCCGTCGAGGAGGAGGCCGGCCGGCTGCTGGACTTCGCGGGCGGCGGCGAGCTGCGGATCGAGCGGCCGGAGCTGGTGTAGCCGCGCCGCCCTGCCTGCGCTGTCTGTCTGCCCTGTCTGCCGGCCCGACCTGCCCTGCCTGCGCCGCCCGCCGGGCAGGCGGCGCGCGGCGACGGCCACGCCGGGGCGAGGGAGGACCAGCCTTTCCATCCGATTGTGTGCTGATATGTCCCAATGGGCGTCATCAGGACATAGCGGAGGGCAGGGAGGCGGGATGTCGGCAGAGGACACACCGGACCACGGCACCCCGCCCGACCGCTCCCGGTCCCATGACGGAGCCGGCGCCGGGCGGGGCGAGGCCGACCGTCCCGTCGGCGGTGAAGCGGAACCCGCGGACAACCACGCGGACGGCCGTCCACCGGACCAGAACGGCGCCCGCACCCCGGACGCCCTGCTGCCCCGCTCCGTCCGTGCCGCCGCGGCCTGGTCCGTGGCGGTGATCCTCTTCATCACCGTCGCCGCCCTGGTCGTCTTCGCCGTCGTCGAGCTGCGTGCCGCGACCGTTCCGATGATCCTGGCGCTGCTCGGCACCGCGCTGCTCTACCCCGTCATGCCCTGGCTGATGCGCCGGGGCCTCGGACGCAGCGGGGCGGCCGCCCTCACCTGCATCATGCTCGTCGTGATGGTCGGCGCAGTGCTGGCCCTGCTGGTCAACTCGCTGTCCCACAGCGCCCCGCAGATCGCCTCGGCGCTCCAGGACGCCGGCACGAAGCTGGCCGACTGGCTCGGCCCGACCGGCGAGAAGATCCAGCACTCGCTGCAGGACGCCCCGGGGGAGGGCAGCTCCCTGCTGAGCTCACTGGCCGGCGGACTGCTCTCCGGACTCGGGGTGGCCGTCCAACTGCTCACCGGCGCGATCCTGTCGCTGGCCCTGGTCTTCTTCTTCCTCCGGGACGGCCACCGCGCGCCCGACAGCGTCCGCTCCTTCCTGCCCGGGCACCGGGCCGAGACCGTCATCGCCTGCGGGCAGGAGGCGTTCGCCGCGACGGCGGGCTTCATGCGCGGCACCACCGTGATCGCACTGATCGACGCCTTCTTCATCACCATCGGCCTGGTCGTGCTCGGGGTGCCGGGCGCCCCCGGCCTCGGCGCCCTGGTGTTCATGGGCGCCTACATCCCGTACGTCGGCGCCTTCCTCTCCGGCACCGTCGCCGTGCTGGTCGCACTGGCCGACGGCGGGCTGGCCACCGCCCTCTGGGCGCTGGGCGTGGTGCTGGCCGTGCAGGCGCTGGAGGGGTACATCCTCCAGCCGCTGATCCAGAGCCGTACCGTCCAGCTCCACCCGGCCACCATCATGGTGGTCGTGATCGCGGGCGGGGGAGTCGCCGGGGTGATCGGCGCCCTGCTGGCCGTCCCGGTCAGCGCCGCCGCGCTCGGCATCGTCTCGGTCCTGCGCGGCACCGGCGGTCCGGCGGCCCGCCGCCTCTCGGTCGGCGGCGGGACGGACGGCGGGCCCGCCGGCGGCGCCGAACCCGGGGGCGTTCCGGGGAAGGGCACCTGACGGTACGTCCACCGCGCCCGGCGCCCCGACCGTCCAGGAAAGCCCGTGTCCTCCCGGCGTCCCCGGAGGTAGCCTCGCGAGGTCGTCCCCACCGATCCGGAGGTCCGTCACCGTGCCCGAGCCCCGCCCCGCACCCGGGCCCGCGCTCCCCGCCGAGCCGCCGTCCCCGATCGAGCAGTTCCCCCCGATCGAGCCCTACGCCCACGGCCTGCTCGACGTCGGCGACGGCAACGAGGTCTACTGGGAGGCCTGCGGGAACCCGGACGGCAAGCCCGCACTGGTGGTGCACGGCGGCCCGGGCTCCGGCTGCAAGCCCGGCAGCCGGCGGCTCTTCGACCCGGCGCGCTACCGCGCGGTGCTGTTCGACCAGCGGGGCTGCGGCCGCAGCCGCCCCCACGCCTCCGACCCCGCCACCGCCCTGGAGCACAACACCACCGGGCACCTGATCGCCGACATGGAACGGCTGCGGGAGCACCTGGGCATCGAGCGGTGGCTGCTGTACGGCGGCTCCTGGGGCTCCACCCTGATCCTCGCCTACGCCGAGCAGTACCCCGAGCGGGTCTCCGAGATCGTCATCAACGGCGTCACCATGACCCGCCCCGAGGAGACCGACTGGCTCTACCGCGGGGTCGGCCGCTTCCTGCCAGGACCGTGGGAGACCTTCCGGGACGCCCTGCCCCCGGAGGACCGCGCCGGTGACCTGGTGGCCGCCTACAGCCGCCGGCTGAACAGCCCGGACACCGCCGTCAGGATGGCGGCGGCCCGCGACTGGTGCGCCTGGGAGGACGCGGTGATCGCCCACGAGGTGCTCGGCAAGCCCGGTGGGTACAGCGATCGCCCGGACGACGCACTGATGGCATTCACCCGGATCGCCGCCCACTACTTCGCCCACGACGCCTGGCTGGAGGACGGCCGGCTGCTCCGGGACGCCCACCGGCTGACGGGCATTCCGGGCACCCTGATCCACGGCCGCCTCGACCTGAGTTCCCCGCTCAGGACCGCCTGGGAACTCGCCGCGGCCTGGCCGGACGCCGAGCTGACCGTGATCGACGACTCCGGGCACACCGGCAGCCCCGCCCTGCACCGGGCCGTACTCGGCGCGATCGCCCGCTACGCGGACCGCACCTGATCCCTCGTCGGTCGGCGACCTTCGCCCGGAGACGGAGCGGCGGACGGACCCGTACGGTCCGCCCGCCGCTTCCTTCCCCTACGTCGCCTTCCGTCCTCCTCCGTCCTCGGCCGCTCAGCCGGCGGCAGGCGACGGGATGGCGGCTCCGGCGGTGCCCCGCGCCGCCAGTCGGATGCGCAGGGCCTGGGTCGGCTCGGCCTGCTGGCGCTCCCAGCCCACGTCCACCACGTCGTGCGGGTCGTCCGCCAGCCAGTCGGCGGCGGCCTGGAAGAGGGCCTGCGCGTCGTTCCCGGCCAGCACCAGGGTGGCATCGGGCTCAACGGCCACCCACAGGTCGACGTGGCTGTTGACGAAGGCCCCGGCCCGGTCCTTCAGTGCCTGTGCGAGCGTTCGGCCGTCCTGATCCGTCTTCACCGGCTTCTCCTCGTCTCGTCACACGCTGTGTGACGCCCCCGTACCCCGCCGTGGGTGGATCACACTCCCCGTCACCGGTCGGCGCCCTCCGCAGTCGCCCGTCCGACCCCTTTGTCCCGTTGCGCGACTCTTCGAATCCTCGGCGCCTCACTCCTGGACCCGCCGCGAGGGTCCGCACCGCCCGCCCACCCTCGTGGCCGAGCCCGGCGGGCAGCGCCGCCCTGATGCTGGTGGAGTGGACCCGAGGCCCGGCCGAAACGCGGTCAACGGCGGCCGGCCGGTCGCCGGCCGCCCCGGGCGTCCCGAAGGAGACTGCGTCCATGGCCGACACCACCGCGACGTCCTACGGCGACCTGAGCGCCCTGGTCATCAACTGCACCCTCAAGCGCTCCCCGGAGCGGAGCCACACCGAGGGCCTGATCGACGTCAGCCGCGGCATCATGGAGCGCCAGGGCGTCCAGGTCGAGGTCCTGCGCGCGGTGGACATCGACATCGCCACGGGCGTCTGGCCGGACATGACGGAACACGGCTGGGAGACGGACGAGTGGCCGGTGATCTACTCCCAGGTGATGGCCGCCGACATCCTCGTCCTGGCCGGGCCCGTCTGGCTGGGTGACAACTCCTCGGTGATGAAGCAGGTGATCGAGCGGCTGTACGCGTGCTCCTCGCTGCTCAACTCCGAGGGCCAGTACGCCTACTACGGTCGGGTGGGCGGCTGTCTGATCACGGGGAACGAGGACGGTGCGAAGCACTGTGCGATGAACGTGCTCTACAGCCTGCAGCACCTGGGGTACGTGATCCCGCCGCAGGCGGACGCGGGGTGGGTGGGGGAGGCGGGGCCGGGGCCGTCGTACCTGGACCCGGGGTCCGGTGGTCCGGAGAACGACTTCACGAACCGGAACACCACGTTCATGACGTGGAACCTGCTGCACCTGGCGCGGATGCTGAAGGACGCCGGCGGCATCCCGGCGCACGGCAACCAGCGCTCGGAGTGGGACGCGGGGTGCCGGTTCGACTTCGAGAACCCGGAGCACAGGTGAGCGCGGTGCACAGGACGGCGCCCGTTCCCCGGCGGTCCGGGCGGGCGCCCGCCGGGTCCGTCCGTGCGCGCTCGGCGCCCGGGCCGGAGCTCTGCCGCCCACCGACGCCGATGAGAAGGAGCCTGGCATGACCTACACCGTGGATTTCGTCACCGTCTCGACCGTCGGTCTGGAGTCGTCGCCCGTCGCGGACGCGCTCGCCGGTCTGCGGGCGAACGAGGCCCGCTACTTCAAGAACAAGTACGACCACGTCTTCACGGTGGAGCCGGCGGGCCAGGCGAAGGCGGCCGTCGACTGGGTGCACCGGATCCTCAAGGAGGAACGCGACATCGTCATCTCCTCCCGGCCGCTCGAAGCCACGGCCTTCCAGGTCGAGGACATCCGAATGGCCTACGTCTTCTACGAGAGCGGCCTGTCGGTCAACGTGATGTACACCGTCGACGACGCCAAGAAGCGGGCCGTCGGGTTCAAGCTCTCCGAGGGGATGGACGTCCCGGAGGAGCTCGCCTCCCGGTTCAAGTTCGCACGCCAGAAGTCGAAGCTCGCCGGCACCATCCGCGGTTCGTACTTCGTCGTCAAGAACGAGTACTGACCGCGACACCTTCCAGTCCGGCGGGTCGGGCCGCTCGTGACCTCTGCGCGAAGAGGTACGCGGGCTGCTACGGCGGTGCTGAGGGCCGGCGGGGTTTTGGGTGGTGGCCTGTCATCGAGCCCCGGGTCGATCGGGTGCCGGAGTGTCCGCTGGTCGGGCTGGATGACAGAGCCGCATTGGTTAGGCACAGTAAGTGTGGAGTCCCGGCCAGGAGAGGGCGACCTGGGGTTGGTCCTACTCTCCTGGCCGGGGTCGGGTCGTGGTCATCGGACCAGCTGTGTGAGGGTGACGCCGGGGAGGCAGGTCGGTGGTGTCGACCTCGGTGGGGCCGTAGTCGGTGATGCTGCGGGTGGCGTCGTGGAGCTGCTTGACCCTGATGCGGTCGAAGAGAGCATGGGAGGGGGCGCGGCCGAAGGCGTCGTCGTGGGGCCGACCGCCCCTGCATCCCGTGCCCCTGCATGTAGCTGGAGCAACCCGGCGAGCGCAGGGCCGACACGCGGTTGAGACCGCCGGCGGGCATGCCCGCGGAGCAACCCCCGCGAGCGCGGGGCCGACACGGCGTCGCTCTGGCGGTCGTAGAGGCCCCGGAGCAACCCCCGCGAGCGCGGGGCCGACGATCAGCTCACGAAGCGCTCCCGCCACGCCGTGGAGCAACCCCCGCGAGCGCGGGGCCGACCCAAGAGCCCAATCACCGTGAAGGGCCGGGAAGGAGTAACCCCCCCGCGAGCGCGGGGCCGACAGCCGGGCGTACTGGTTGATGACCTTGGTGAAGGAGCAACCCCCGCGAGCGCGGGGCCGACTGGCGGCCTGGGCGGGTACGGTGGTCTTGCGCAGAGCAACCCCCGCGAGCGCGGGGCCGACTCTGCCTGCCTGCCTGCCTGCCTGCCGCCGGCTGGCGGCGGCTCGGAGCAACCCCCGCCGACGCAGTCGTCCAGACGGAACTCGCCTCCGTGCCGGAGCAACCCCCGCGAGCGCAGGGCCGACTGCGTCGGCAGTGCCTCGCCCTGGATCAAGTCGGAGCAACCCCCGCGAGCGCGGGGCCGACAGCAGCACCACCCTCCAGAACGACGACCACCTGGAGCAACCCCCGCGAGCGCGGGGCCGACTGGTCCACTGCGGCGTCGACCTGGGCCTCGCCGGAGCAACCCCCGCGAGCGCGGCGCCGACAGGCGGGCGTGGGCTCCGGCGGTGGCCTGGGCGGAGCAATCCCCGCGAGCGCGGGGCCGACCAGGCGTCGCCGAGGGGGCGGGTCCTGGCGCCGGAGCAACCCCCGCGAGCGCGGGGCCGACTTGAGGTGGACGCGGATGTGCGTCTCGTAGCCGGAGCAACCCCCGCGAGCGCGGGGTCGACGCGGAGCCACCCAGGATGGCCGGGCACTCGATGGAGCAACCCCCGCGAGCGCGGGGCCGACACGCTACGGGGTGACGGTCGGCCGGTCCGTGTGGAGCAACCCCCGCGAGCGCGGGGCCGACACGCTACGGGGTGACGGTCGGCCGGTCCGTGTGGAGCAACCCCCGCGAGCGCGGGGCCGACCACGACATGGCCGTGGGCCTGGCCTGGCTGGCGGAGCAACCCCCGCGAGCGCGGGGCCGACATCTTGTTGACGTAGTCCATGGACTCGCCGCTGGAGCAACCCCCGCGAGCGCGGGGCTGACCTCGACCGGCAGGTGCAGCATGTGGGTGAGGAGGAGCAACCCCCGCGAGCGCGGGGCCGACTGGGTACCCAGACCGACCCCGTCGACCTCGGCAGAGCAACCCCCGCGAGCGCGGGGCCGACCGATCTCGGTCACGGTGTGTCCGTCCTTCGGTGGAGCAACCCCCGCGAGCGCGGGGCCGACTGGGCGTCGGCGTCCCGTACGGCACCATCCTGGGAGCAACCCCCGCGAGCGCGGGGCCGACTTCCCCCGTCGTGGGTGCTGTCCGCCGACAGGGAGCAACCCCCGCGAGCGCGGGGCCGACCCCCCCTTGCCCGGCGCCAGCTCGGGGCAGGAGGCGCAACCCCCGCGCCCGCGGGGC
>NZ_JBHUSG010000046.1:0-82129 GCF_042673745.1 Kitasatospora sp. NPDC057015 | reverse complement strand
GTGCTGTCCGGCCGGGTGGCGTACACCTTCGGGCTGGAGGGTCCGGCCATGACGGTGGACACCGCCTGTTCGTCCTCCCTGGTCACCCTGCACCTGGCGGCCCAGGCACTGCGGCAGGGCGAGTGTTCGCTCGCGTTGGCGGGCGGGGTGACGGTGATGTCCACTCCCGAGACCTTCGTGGAGTTCAGCCGGCAGAAGGGTCTGTCGGCGGACGGTCGGTGCAAGGCGTTCGCGGCGGCGGCCGACGGCACGGGATGGGCCGAGGGCGTCGGGGTGCTGGCGTTGGAGCGGCTCTCCGACGCGCGGCGCAACGGTCATCCGGTGCTCGCCGTGGTGCGTGGCACGGCGGTGAACCAGGACGGTGCGAGCAACGGGCTGACGGCGCCGAACGGTCCGTCGCAGCAGCGGGTGATCCAGCAGGCGCTGGGCGCCGCGAGGCTGGGCACCGCGGACGTCGACGTGGTGGAGGCGCACGGCACCGGGACGCGGTTGGGTGACCCGATCGAGGCGCAGGCGTTGCTGGCCACGTACGGCCACGACCGTCCGGCGGACCAGCCGCTGTGGCTGGGTTCGATCAAGTCGAACATCGGTCACACCCAGGCTGCGGCGGGGATGGCGGGTGTGATCAAGATGGTGATGGCGATGCGGCACGGCATGCTGCCGCGGACGCTGCACGTGGACGAGCCGTCGCCGTTCGTGGACTGGGAGTCCGGTGCCGTCCGGCTGTTGACGGAGGAGCGGGCGTGGCCGGAGACCGGTCGTCCGCGCCGGGCCGCCGTCTCGGCCTTCGGGATCAGTGGCACCAACGCGCACGCCGTGCTGGAGCAGGCTCCGGCCGAGCTTCCCGCCGAGCCCGCCACCGCCCCCGTCACCGCCCCCGAGCCCGCGCTCGTCCCGCTGCTGCTCTCCGCCAGGACCGACGACGCCCTGCGCGCCCAGGCCACCCGCCTGCTCCAACGGACGGCCTCGGCTGACGGGCCGGAGCTGCTGGACATCGGCTACTCGCTCGCCACCCGCCGGGCGGCGCTCTCGCGGCGGGCCGTGCTGTTCGCCCAGGACGGTGAGGAGTTGGGACGCGCCCTGGCGGCGCTGGCCGCCGGTGAGCCGACGGCGAAGGTGATCAGGGGCGTACCGGCCGCGGGGCAGCTGGCCTTCCTGTTCACCGGGCAGGGGAGTCAGCGTTCCGGCATGGGGCGTGAACTGCACGCCGCCCACCCGGTCTTCGCGGAGGCGTTCGACGCCGTCTGTGCCGCGCTCGACCCCTACCTCGAGCACCCCCTGCGGGACGTGGTCTTCGCCGAGCCCGGCTCCCCGGCGGCCGAGTTGCTGCACCGGACCGCCTACACCCAGACCGGCCTGTTCGCCCTGGAAACCGCCCTCTACCGACTGCTCGAATCCTGGGGACTGCAGCCCGACTACCTCGCCGGGCACTCCGTCGGCGAACTCGTGGCCGCCCACGTCGCCGGCGTGCTCTCCCTGGCCGACGCCGCCGTCCTCGTGACCGCCCGCGCCAACCTCATGCAACAACTCCCGGCCGGCGGCGCCATGATCTCGATCCAGGCGTCGGTTCAGGAGATCGAACCCGAACTCGCCGCGCTGAGCGGCCGAGTGGCGATCGCCGCCGCGAACGGTCCGCTGTCGACGGTGCTGGCGGGCGAGGAGGACGCCACCCTGGAGGTCGCCCGAGGTTGGAGCGAGCGTGGCCGCCGGACCAGG
Organism: Kitasatospora sp. NPDC057015; assembly: GCF_042673745.1. Taxonomy (NCBI): domain Bacteria; kingdom Bacillati; phylum Actinomycetota; class Actinomycetes; order Kitasatosporales; family Streptomycetaceae; genus Kitasatospora; species Kitasatospora sp. NPDC057015. Next base: position 80,413 of record NZ_JBHUSG010000046.1, on the reverse strand, counting down.
CGTCTCAACGTCAGCCACGCCTTCCACTCCCCGCTGATGGAACCGATGCTCGACGAGTTCCACACCATCGCCAAGAGCCTCACCTACCACCCGCCCACCATTGCGATCGTGTCGCACGCCGGCGACCGGCCCGCCACCGTCCAGGAGCTCACCACACCCGAGTACTGGGTCGAGCACGTCCGCCGTACCGTGCGGTTCAACGACGGCATCCGGACCCTGCACGGCCTCGGCGTCACCACCTATCTCGAACTCGGTCCCGACGCCGTGCTCACCGCGATGGGACGCGAGTGCCTCGCCGAGTTCGACTCCGCCGACACCGAGTTCCTTCCCCTGCTGCGCCGCGACCGTCCCGAGGCCGGTGCGGTGGCCACCGCACTGGCGCGGCTGCACGTGCGCGGAGTCAGCCCGAACTGGCAAGCCATGTTTGGGAGTTGGGGAGCCAAGCCGACCGGGCTGCCCACCTACGCCTTCCAGCGCAAGCGCCACTGGCTGCGGAACACCACCGCTGCCCGGGACGTCGGTGCGGCCGGGCTGGACCGGATCGACCACCCGCTGCTCGGCGCGGTGGTCAGTCAGGCCGACGCCGAGGGTGTGCTGCTCACCGGCCGGCTCTCGCTGCGGTCCCACCCGTGGCTGGCCGATCACCAGGTGCTCGGACAGGTCCTGCTGCCCGGTACCGCCTTCGTCGAACTGGCGTTGCGGGCGGGCACCGAGGCCGGCACCCCGGTGTTGGAGGAACTCGCCCTGGAGGCGCCGCTGATCCTGGCGGACGGGGGCACCGTCCAGTTCCAGGTGGCGGTCGGCGCGCCGGACGATTCCGGTGCCCGCCCGCTGGCCGTGCACTCGCGACCGGTCGGCGGTGACTTCGACGAACCCTGGACCCGGCATGCCGGCGGCTTCCTCACCGCGGAGGGCACCCCGGCCGTGTTCCCGCCCCTCGCCTGGCCGTCCGAGGAGGTCCGCACCGTCGACCTGACCGACCGCTACCAGGACCTCGCCGAACAGGGATTCGGCTACGGCCCCGTGTTCCAGGGGCTGAAGGCCGTCCGGCAGCGCGGTACGGAGGTCTTCGCCGAACTGGCACTGCCCTCCGAGCAGCACGACCTGGCGACCCGGTTCGGGCTGCACCCCGCGTTGCTCGACTCGGCCCTGCACGCGATCGAGCTCGGCGCCCTGCCGGGCACCGGGGAGACCCGGCTGCCGTTCGTCTGGCGCGGCGTCAGACTGTACGGCGTCGGCGCGGCCGCGGCTCGGGTCCGCCTCGCCCCGGTCGGGCCGGACGCGGTGAGCATCACCGTGACCGACGCGGCGGGCGGCCCGGTGGCCTCGGTCGAGTCACTGACCGTACGGGCGCTCTCCGCCGAGCAGTTGGGCGCCGCAGCCGGACGGAGCCACGACTCCCTGTTCACGGTCGACTGGGTACCGGCCGCCCCCGGTGGACCGGTTCGGATCGAAGCCCGGCCGGGCGTCGGCAGCACCCTGCCGGACGGGCTGGGGCAGCTCCCCGACCTGGCCGCGCTGGCCGCCTCGGGACCCGTGCCCGACCTGGTCCTGGCCGCCTTCCCGGCCACCCCCGGCGAGGACGTCCCCCGGGCGGCCAGGACCGCCGCGCACCGGGCACTCGAACTGGCGCAGGGCTGGCTGGCGGACGACAGGCTCGCGGCCTCCCGGTTGGTGGTGGTGACCGCCGGTGCGGTGGCGACCGGCCCGGACGAGGACGTCCCGGACCTGGCGGGCGCCGCGGTCTGGGGGCTGATCCGCTCGGCCCAGACCGAGAACCCGGACCGCTTCGTCCTGGTGGACGTGGAGAGCTGGGACGACCCGCTGCCCGCGATCGAGCTGGCGGTCGGCTCCGGTGAGTCGCAGGTCGCCGTCCGGGCCGGGCGCACGCTCACGCCGCGCCTGGCGCGGGCGGTGGTGGGTGCGGACCCGGGTGGTCCCTGGCAGCCGGGCGGCACGGTGCTGATCACCGGCGGCACCGGCAGTCTGGGCGGGCTGCTGGCCCGGCACCTGGTGACCGAGCACGGTGTCCGCCACCTGCTGCTCACCAGCCGGCGCGGTGCCGCGGCCCCGAACGCGGCCCGGCTGCGGGAGGAACTGACGGCGCTGGGCGCCGAGGTGAGCATCCACGCGTGTGACACGGCCGATCCGCAGGCGGTGCGGGCGCTGGTCGCCGGCGTCCCGGCGGACCGGCCGCTGACCGGACTGGTGCACGCGGCCGGCGTCCTGGACGACGGTGTGCTGGGTGCGTTGACGCCCGAGCGGATCGACGCCGTGCTGCGCCCCAAGGCCGACGCCGCCTGGAACCTGCACCTGGCCACCCACGATCTGGGCCTCACCGCGTTCGTGCTGTTCTCCTCGATCCAGGGTCTGGTCGGTGGCGCGGGGCAGGCCAACTACGCGGCGGCGAACGGCTTCCTGGACGCCCTGGCGCACCACCGGCAGGCGCTCGGCCTGCCGGCCACCTCGCTGGCCTGGGGGCCGTGGGCGGAGGGGGGAATGGCGGCGGCGCTGTCCGAGGCGGACCGCAACCGGTTCGCCAGGACGGGCATGGTCCCGATCGCCCCGGCGAAGGGGATGGCGCTGTTCGATGCCGGGCTCGCGCTCCGCGCCCCGGTGGCCGTACCGCTGCCGCTGGACCAGGCTGCGCTCCGCGCCCGCGGCGACCTCCCGCTGATGCTGGGTTCGTTGGTGCGGACACCGGCCCGGCGGGCCGCCGCCACGAGCGGGTCGGCCGCCCCCGCCCGGTCGGTCGCGTCCCGGCTGGCCGAACTCACCCCGGCCGCGCAGGAGGAGGCCGTCCTGGAGCTGGTCCGAGTCGAGCTCGCCGCGACGCTGGACTACGACGCGGAGAGCGTGGACGCGCTGCGCGGGTTCAAGGAGCTCGGCATCGACTCGCTGACGGCGGTCGAACTCCGCAACCGCCTGAACAAGGCGTCCGGTCTCCGACTGCCCGCGACGCTGGTCTTCGACTACCCGACCCCCCACGTCCTGGCCCGGTACCTGCACACCGAACTGCTGCCCGGGCCCGATGCGGCAGCGGCACCGGGAGGCGGACCGGACGACGCCGAGATCCGCCGCCGGCTCGCCGCTGTTCCGATCGAACGTCTTCGTGAATCCGGTTTGCTGGAAGGCCTGTTGAAACTGGGTGGCCAGGCGGACCGCGCCCCGGCGAAGGCCGAGGCCGAGCCCGGTGCCGGCACCGGCGCCGAGCTGATCGACGCCATGGACATCGACGCACTGATCCGAATGGCACGCGAAGGCATCGAGTCCTGACGAGTCCTGGAGAAGGAGGATCATGACAGACACATCCGCTGACGCGGTCGTAGAGGCCCTGCGGGACTCGCTCAAGGAGACCGCCCGACTTCGTCAGCAGAACCAGCAGTTGATCGCCGACGCGCACGAGCCGATCGCCGTCGTCGGGATGGCCTGTCGTTTCCCCGGTGGGGTGTCCTCGCCGGAGGAGTTGTGGCGGTTGGTGGAGTCGGGTACCGACGCGGTCTCGGGGTTCCCCACGGATCGTGGTTGGGCGTTGGAGGAGTTGTACGATCCGGATCCGGACCGGCCGGGTACCTCGTACACCCGGCAGGGTGGGTTCCTGCACGACGCGGCGGAGTTCGACGCGGAGTTCTTCGGGATCTCGCCGCGTGAGGCGACCGCGATGGACCCGCAGCAGCGCCTCTTCATGGAGGCCTCCTGGGAGGCCTTCGAGCGGGCCGGCATCGACCCGGCCACGCTGCGCGGCAGCCGCACCGGCGTCTACGCCGGCCTGATGTACCACGACTACGACCCGCACCTGCACCGCCCGGTGGAAGGGGTCGAGGGATACCGCCTCACGGGTGGACTGGGCAGCGTGCTGTCCGGCCGGGTGGCGTACACCTTCGGGCTGGAGGGTCCGGCCATGACGGTGGACACCGCCTGTTCGTCCTCCCTGGTCACCCTGCACCTGGCGGTCCAGGCGCTGCGGCAGGGCGAGTGTTCGCTCGCGTTGGCGGGCGGGGTGACGGTGATGTCGACCCCGGGCACCTTCGTGGAGTTCAGCCGGCAGCGGGGTCTGTCGGCGGATGGCCGGTGCAAGGCGTTCGCGGCGGCGGCCGACGGCACGGGATGGGCCGAGGGTGTCGGGACGGTGGTGTTGGAGCGGCTCTCCGACGCGCGACGCAACGGTCATCCGGTGCTCGCCGTGGTGCGTGGCACGGCGGTGAACCAGGACGGTGCGAGCAACGGGCTGACGGCGCCGAACGGCCCGTCGCAGCAGCGCGTCATCCACCAGGCCCTGGCCAACGCCCAACTGACGGTCGACCAGGTCGACGTGGTGGAGGCGCACGGCACCGGGACGCGGTTGGGTGACCCGATCGAGGCGCAGGCGTTGCTGGCCACGTACGGCCACGACCGTCCGGCGGACCGGCCGCTGTGGCTGGGTTCGATCAAGTCGAACATCGGTCACACCCAGGCTGCGGCGGGGATGGCGGGTGTGATCAAGATGGTGATGGCGATGCGGCACGGCATGCTGCCGCGGACGCTGCACGTGGACGAGCCGTCGCCGTTCGTGGACTGGGAGTCCGGTGCCGTCCGGCTGTTGACGGAGGAGCGGGCGTGGCCGGAGACCGGTCGTCCGCGGCGGGCCGCCGTCTCGGCTTTCGGGATCAGTGGCACCAACGCGCACGCCGTGCTGGAGCAGGCTCCGGCCGAGCTTCCCGCGGAGTCCGCCCCCGTCACCGCTCCCGAGCCCGTGCTCGTCCCGCTGCTGCTCTCCGCCAGGACCGACGACGCCCTGCGCGCCCAGGCCACCCGCCTCCGGTCCCACCTCGAACACGCCGACGACCTGGTCAACATCAGCCACACGCTGGCTGCCGGACGGACCGCGATGGACCAGGTGGCGGTGGTGCTCGGCGCGGACCGGGAGGCGCTGCGAGCGGGCCTGGCCGCGCTGGCGGAGGGGCGTCCCTTCCCCGGGGTCTCGCGGGGCAGCGGCCGTCGGGGCGGCAAGTCGGCCTTCCTGTTCACCGGGCAGGGGAGTCAGCGTTCCGGCATGGGGCGTGAACTGCACGCCGCCTACCCGGTCTTCGCGCAGACCTTCGACGCCGTCTGTGCCGCGCTCGACCCCTACCTCGAGCACCCCCTGCGGGACGTGGTCTTCGCCGAGCCCGGCTCCCCGGCGGCCGAGTTGCTGCACCGGACCGCCTACACCCAGACCGGCCTGTTCGCCCTGGAAACCGCCCTCTACCGACTGCTCGAATCCTGGGGACTGCAGCCCGACTACCTCGCCGGACACTCCGTCGGCGAACTCGTGGCCGCCCACGTCGCCGGCGTGCTCTCCCTGGCCGACGCCGCCACCCTTGTCACCGCCCGCGCCAACCTCATGCAACAACTCCCCGCCGGCGGCGCCATGATCTCGATCCTCGCCCCCGAGGAGGCGGTCCTCCCGCTCCTGGCGGGCCACGAGCGGACGGTGTCGATCGCCGCCGTCAACGGCCCCACCTCCACCGTCGTCTCCGGTGCCGAGGACGCCGTGGTGGAGATCGCCGACCGACTGCGGGAGAGCGGCTACAAGACCCGCCGCCTCAGTGTCAGCCACGCCTTCCACTCGCCGCTGATGGAGCCGATGCTCGACGAGTTCCACGCCGTCGCCAAGAGCCTCACCTACCACCCGCCCGCCATCCCGCTGATCTCCAACCTGACCGGTCGACCGGCCACCGCCGAGGAGCTCACGGCACCTGAGTACTGGGTCGAGCACGTCCGCCAGGCGGTCCGCTTCAACGACGGCATCCGAACCCTCCAGGGCCTCGGCGTCACCACCTATCTCGAACTCGGCCCCGACGCGGTGCTCACCGCGATGGCGCAGGACTGCCTCACCGACGCCGGACCGGGCGGCCCCGCAGGGGAGTTCATCCCGCTGCTGCGCCGGGAACGCCCGGAGGTGTCCACCCTGGCCAACGCCGTGGCCGAGGCGTACGTGAACGGCACCGTGCTCGCCGACTGGAGCGCTGTCCTGGACCGGCCGGTCGACCTGCCCGGCGCCCGTCCGGCCGACCTGCCGACCTACCCGTTCCAGCGCAGGCGGTACTGGCTGCAGCAGCCGGCCGGGCCCGCCGCCGGATCCGGGGAGGACGAGGTGGCCGCCACGTTCTGGGCGGCGGTCGAGCACGAGGACCTGCAGACGCTGGTGGGTTCGCTGGGCATCGAGGGCTCGGAGGAGCTCGGCCGGGTGCTTCCCGCGCTCGCCTCCTGGCGGCGGAGCCGGCAGCAGGCCGCCACCACCGACTCCTGGAGCTACCGGGTGAGGTGGAATCCGGCCGCCGAGCCCGGGCCCACGGAGCTCACCGGCAGCTGGCTGGTGCTGTTCCCCGCCGGGCGGGCTGACGACCCGCAGGCGGCCGAGGTCACCGAAGCGCTGGCCGGGCGGGGCGCGAGCGCGCTCGCCGTCCCGGTGGACACCGCCACGGCCGACCGCGCCTCGCTGACCGAACTGCTCCGCTCCGCCGCCGACGGCGGACCGGTCGCCGGGGTGGTCTCGCTGCTCGGACTGAACGAGACACCGCACCCGGCCCACCCCGAGGTGTCCGCCGGCGTGGCCGCGAGCCTGGCACTGATCCAGGCCCTGGCGGAGGGGCAGTCGTCCAGCAGGCTCTGGCTGGTCACCCGGGGCGCGGTCTCGACCGGCGACTCCGACCCGCTGCGCCACCCGGGCCAGGCCCAACTGTGGGCGATGGGCCGCAGCACCGCGCTGGAGCACCCGGCGCTCTGGGGCGGGCTGGTCGACCTGCCCGCCGACCCCGACGCCCGCTCCGCGGCCCGTCTCGCCGGAGTGATCGCCGAGGCGGGGGAGGAGGATCAGCTCGCGGTGCGGTCCGCCGGGGTCCTGGTCCGCCGACTGGTCCGGGCGCCGGGCGCCGGGACGCAGCGCCCGGCCTGGCAGCCGCGCGCGACCGTGCTGGTCACCGACGGCACCTGGGGCATGGGGGCGCACGCCGCCCGCTGGCTGGCCCACAACGGTGCCGAGCACCTGGTGCTCACCACCTCGCCCGGCGCGGAGGCCGGCACCGGGGCCGAGCTGCTGGCGGAACTGACCGAGCTCGGCGTCCGGGTGACGGCGCGGGAGTGCGACCTGAGCGACCGCGAGGCCGTGGCGGAGCTGCTGGCCGGCCTGCCCACGGAGCTGCCGCTGACCGCGGTGGTGCATGCCGCGGGCGAGCTGCGGACCGCCGCCCTGGCGGACACCGACCTGGCGGAGTTCGCCTCGACCCTCGGCGCGAAGGCGTCGGGCGCCGCCCATCTGCACGCGCTGCTCGACGGTCGGCCGCTGGACGCCTTCGTGCTGTTCTCCTCGATCGCGGCCGTCTGGGGCAGCGGGGGTCAGGCGGCGTACGGCGCGGCCAACGCCTACCTCGACGCCCTCGCCGAGCACCGCCGGGCGGACGGCAGGCCGGCCACCGCGGTCGCCTGGGGCCTGTGGTCGGACAGCGCCCCGAGCGCCTCGGGCGCCGCGGACCCGGCGGCCGAACAGGCCCGTCGGGAGCAGCTCCGTCGCCGGGGGCTGGGCGAGCTGTCCCCGGCCGCCGCGCTCGACGTACTGGCCCGGGCGCTGCCCGGCGGGCAGCCGTCACTGGTGCTCGCCGAGGTGGACTGGGAGCTGTTCGCGCCGGCGTTGACCGCCCTGCGGCCCAGCCCGCTGATCAGCGAACTTCCGGAGGTGGCAGCGGTGTTGTCGGCCGCCGAAGCCCCGGCGGGGGTGGCCGGAGCAGACGCCACGGCCGCCCTGGTCCAGCAGTTGGCGGGGCTGGCGGGACCGGACCAGGAGCGCAGGCTGCTCGAACTGGTGCGGACCGAGATCGCCACCGTCCTCGGCCACACCGGCATCGAGGCGGTGCCGGCCCGCAAGCCGCTGAAGGACCTGGGCCTCGACTCGCTGGCCGCCGTCTCGCTGCGCAACCGGCTCGGCGCGGCCAGCGGCCTGCAACTGTCGGCGACGTTGGTGTTCGACCACCCGACCCCCACCGCGATCGCCGCCCATCTGCGCGGGGCGATCACCCCCGAGACGCCGGTCGTCTCGGTGGAGGAGGAGCTCAACCGGCTGACGTCCACCCTGCTCGGACTCTCCGGCGAGGACACCGCCCGGGAGCGGATCACGCAGCGCCTGCAGTCGTTCCTGACCGAGCTGAACGGCACCGCCGTGGCCGGCTCCGGCATCGCCGCCCGGCTGGAGGACGCCAGTGACGAGGACATCTTCGCCCTCATCGACAGCGAGCTCGGTGGCCTGTGAACACTCGGCCCGAATCAGCGAGGGAGAGCATGAATTCGACATCGGATGAGAAGAAGCTCCGGGACTACCTCAAGCGGGTGACGGTCGAACTCTCGGAGTCCCGCCGTCGGCTCCAGGAGAGCGACGAGGCCCGGCACGAGCCGATCGCCATCGTCGGCATGGCCTGCCGCTTCCCCGGCGGGGTCCGCTCCCCGGAGGACCTGTGGCAGCTGGTGGACTCCGGTACCGACGCCGTGTCCGGCTTCCCGACCGACCGGGGCTGGGACATCGAGGAGATCTACCACCCGGAGCCCGGGCGGCCGGGCCGGTCCTACACCCGGCAGGGTGGATTCCTCTACGACGCGGCGGACTTCGACGCGGAGTTCTTCGGGATCTCGCCGCGTGAGGCGACCGCGATGGACCCGCAGCAGCGCCTCTTCATGGAGGCCTCCTGGGAGGCCTTCGAGCGGGCCGGCATCGACCTGGCCACGCTGCGCGGCAGCCGCACCGGCGTCTACGCGGGCTGTGTCACCGACGACTACCAGGTGACGCTGCTGTCGGCCCCGGCCGAGCTGGAGGCGTACCGGATGACGGGTGCCGCCCGGAGCGTGCTGTCCGGCCGGGTCTCCTACGCCCTCGGGCTGGAGGGCCCGGCGGTGACGGTCGACTCGGCCTGCTCGTCCTCCCTGGTGGCGCTGCACCTGGCGGCCCAGGCGCTGCGGCAGGGCGAGTGCTCGCTCGCGCTGGCGGGCGGGGTCACCGTGATGTCCACCCCGGTGGAGTTCGTGAACTTCAGCCAGCAGAGCGGATTCTCCCCGGACGGGCGGTGCAGGCCGTTCGCCGCCGCGGCCGACGGCACCGGGTTCGCCGAGGGTGTCGGGACGGTGGTGCTGGAGCGGCTCTCCGACGCGCGGCGCAACGGTCATCCGGTGCTCGCCGTGGTGCGCGGTACCGCGGTGAACCAGGACGGTGCGAGCAACGGGCTGACGGCGCCGAACGGCCCGTCGCAGCAGCGGGTGATCCAGCAGGCGCTGGGCGCCGCGAGGCTGGGCACCGCGGACATCGACCTGGTGGAGGCGCACGGCACCGGTACCCGGTTGGGTGACCCGATCGAGGCGCAGGCGCTGCTGGCCACGTACGGCCACGACCGTCCGGCGGACCAGCCGCTCTGGCTCGGCTCGATCAAGTCCAACATCGGCCACACGCTGGCCGCCGCCGGGATGGCGGGTGTGATCAAGACGGTGATGGCGATGCGGCACGGCAGGCTGCCGCAGACCCTGCACGTGGACGAGCCGACTCCGTTCGTCAACTGGGAGTCCGGTGCCGTCCGGCTGCTCACCGAGCAGCGGGCGTGGCCGGAGACCGGGCGTCCGCGCCGGGCCGCCGTCTCCGCCTTCGGGATGAGCGGCACCAACGCCCACGCCATCCTGGAGCAGGCCTCCGCCGACGCCCTGCCGGAGCGCGGTGAGGAGCTCGGACCGGTGGTCGTCCCGCTGCTGCTCTCGGCCCGCAACGAGTCCGGACTCCAGGCCCAGGCGCACCGGCTGCTGGGGCATCTGACGGACCGTCCGGAGCTCGGCGCGGCGGACCTCGGGTACAGCCTGGCCCACTCGCGCACCGCACTGGAGCAGCGCGCCGTGCTGGTGGGGACCGACCTGGCCGGGCTGACCGCCGGGCTGACCGCGCTGGCCGCCGGCCAGGCCGCCCCGAACCTGGTCCGGGGTACGGCCGGCGACCGCGACCGGGTGGTGTTCGTCTTCCCCGGCCAGGGCTCCCAGTGGGCCGGGATGGCTTCCGAACTGCTGGACAGCGCACCGGTTTTCGCCGCCCGGCTGCGCGAGTGCGCGGAGGCCGTCGAGGCACACGTCGACTGGTCGGTGGAGGCGGTACTGCGCGAGCTCGACGGCGCCCCCTCGCTGGACCTGATCGAAGTGGTCCAGCCGGTGCTGTTCTCGGTGATGGTCTCGCTGGCCGAGCTCTGGCGATCGCACGGCGTCGAGCCGGACGCGGTGGTCGGCCACTCGCAGGGCGAGATCGCGGCGGCCTGCGTGGCCGGCGCGCTCAGCCTGGAGGACGCCGCCCGGCTGGTGGTGCTCCGGTCCCGGATCTTCGCCGAGGAGCTGGTCGGCCGGGGAGCGGTCGCCTCGGTCGCCCTCTCCCGGGAGGAGGTCGAGCCGCTGCTGGAGCCGTACGGGGACCTGCTCTCGCTGGCCGGCGTGAACAGCCCCAGCCTGGTCACCGTGGCCGGAGAACCGCAGGCGCTGGACGAGTTGGTGGCCCGGCTGACCGGGGACGGCGTCCGGGCCCGGGTGATCCCCGCGACGGTGGCCTCGCACTGCGCCCAGGTCGACCCGCTGCGGGAGCGGCTGGCCGAGCTGCTCGCCTTCGTCCGCCCCCGGGCCGGCCGGGTGCCGATCTACTCGACGGTGACCGGTGAGGTGCTGGCCGGACCGGAGCTGACCGCCGACTACTGGTTCCAGAACTGCCGCCGCCCGGTGAACTTCGAACCGGTGGTGCGCTCGCTGCTGGCCGACGGCTTCGGCCTGTTCATCGAGTCCAGTGCCCACCCGGTGCTGATGCCGAGCGTGGCGGAGACGGTCGAGCACGCCGGCGCCGACGCGGCTGCGGTCGGCACCCTGCGCCGGGGCCGCGGCGGCCTGACCCAGCTGTACACCGCGCTGGGCGAGGCCTACGTACGCGGCGCGGCGATCGACTGGGCCCCGGTGTTCGCCGGGACGACGGCCCGGCAGGTCGACCTGCCCACCTACCCGTTCCAGCGCCGGCGCTACTGGCCGGAGACCGTCCGGGAGCAGGCCGTCGAGGCCGACACGGGCGCGGACACCGCGTTCTGGACGGCCGTCGAGGAGGGGGACAGCCGGACTCTCGTCGACACGCTCGGGCTGACCGACGACCGGGCGCTGGCCGAGCTGCTGCCCGCGCTGTCCGCCTGGCGGCGGTCGGGGCGGGAGCTCGCGCAGTCGGACTCCTGGCGCTACCGGCTGGTCTGGCGCCCGGTCGCCGAGCCGCCGGCCGCCGGACTCTCCGGCACCTGGCTGGTCGCCGGGTCGACGACCGGGGACTTCGGGGCCGAGCTGGTCCGCACCCTGCGGAGCCGGGGCGCGACCGTGGTCGCCCTGGACGTGGCCGCCGTCCCGGACCGCGCGGAGCTGGCCGAGCGGATCCGGACCCTCACCGACGGCTCGCCGCTCGCCGGAGTCCTCTCGCTGCTCCCGCTGGACGGCGCCGGGGACCGACGGCACCCGTCCGCGGAGGGCGGGTTGGCGGCCACCGTGCTGCTGCTCCAGGCACTCTCCGACGCGGGTGTCGAGCAGCGGCTCTGGACCCTGACCGGCGGCGCCGTCCGGGTCAGCGACCCGGACCGGCTCGACCATCCGGAGCAGGCCGGGCTCTGGGGCCTGGGCGAGGTCGCCGAGGTGGAGATCCCGCACCTCTGGGCCGGTCTGGTGGACCTGCCCGACCAGCCCGACGAGCGGACGCCGGCCCGGCTGGTGAACCTGCTCGCCGGGGACGGCACCGAGAACCGGCTGGCCCTGCGCCCGTACGGGACGTTCGCGCGCCGCCTGGTCCGGGCACCGCGCGGGGCGGCCGCCTCGGAGCGGCCCTGGCGGCCCGCCGGCACCACCCTGGTCACCGGTGGGACCGAGGGCGCCGGAGCCGAGGCGGCCCGCCGGCTCGCGCTGGCCGGGGCGGAGCACCTGCTGCTGATAGCCGGACCGTCCGCCGACCCGGCCCGGGAGGCCGCACTGGCCGCCGAACTCACCGCGATCGGCGCCCGGGTGACGGTCACCCGGTGCGACCCGTCGGACCCGGCCGCGCTGGCCGAGCTCATCGCGGCGCTGCCCGCCGACGCCCCGCTCGGGACGGTGGTGCACACCGCCGACGGGCTGACCGAGCTCCCGCTCGGGACGCTGACGGTCGACGAGCTGGACCAACCGGTCCGCGACAACGCCCGGGTCGCGCACGCCCTGCACCAGGCCACCCGGCAGCTGGACCTCTCGGCCTTCGTCCTGTTCTCCTCCGTCACCGGCTCGCTCGGGGTCGGCCTGGGGCTGGCCGCCCACGCCGCCGCCAGCGCCCGACTGGACGCGCTGGCCGAGCATCGGCAGGCCCTCGGACTGCCCGGCACCTCACTGGCCTGGGGGGTGTGGTCGGCCCGGCCCGCCGAGCCGGAGGCGGCCGCCGCCGAGGAGCTCCGCCAGGCCAGGCTGGCCCAGCGCGGGCTGCCGGTCCTGCCGGTCGAGCCGGCCCTGACCGCCTTCCGGCAGGCGCTCGACGACGACCGGGCCGGCAACGTGGTGCTGGCCGACCTGGTCTGGCAGGACTACCTGCGCGTGTTCGCCGCGGACCGGCCGGGGCCGCTGCTGCGCGAGCTGCCCGAGGCCCGGGTCGCCGGCGGCGCGGACGGCCCCGGGCACGCCGAGCTGCTCCGGCGGCTGCCCACGCTGACCCCGGCCGAACAGCTGGACGCGCTGCTCGATCTGGTCCGGACCGAGATCGCGGCCCTGCTCGGCCATGCCGACCTGCACGCGGTGGAGCCCCGGCGGGACTTCCTGGAGCTCGGCATGGACTCGGTCACCGGCGTGGCACTGCGCAGCCGGTTGGAGGCCGTACTGGGCCGACGGCTGCCGGCCCGGATGATCCTGGACCGGCGCACGCCCGAGGCGGTCGCCCGCTTCCTCCTGGAGGAGCCGGCCGGCTCCGGCGAGCCGACCCCGGCCGCCGCGGACGACCCGGACTCGCTGACGGCCCGCTACCTGCGGGCGCTGGAGCAGGGCCGGGCGGACGACTTCACCCCCCAGCTGTCGGCCGCGGCCCTGTTGCGGCCGGTGTTCGACTCGCCGGAGCCGGCCGACCTGCCGGAACCCGTCGTGCTCGCCCGGGGGACCGGCCGGCTGGTGCTGGCCTGCCTCCCGACCGTGCTCGCCACCTCCGGTCCGCACCAGTTCGCCCGGTTCGCCGTGCCGTTCACCGGCCGGGGTGACCTGTCCGCCTTCGCCCTGCCCGGGTTCAGGGACGGCCAGCGACTGCCCGCGCGGCTGGACGCCCTGGCGGCGGCCACCGTCGAGGCGGTCACCCGGCAGGCCGACGGCGCTCCGTTCGTCCTGGTCGGCTACTCCTCGGGCGGGCTGGTGGCACACGCGGCGGCCGTGCTGCTGGAGGCCCACGGCATCCACCCCGAGGCGGTGGTGCTGCTCGACAGCTATCTGCCGGGGGATGCCGCGCTGGAGCGGATCAGCGCCGCGCTGATGACCGGGATGGGCTCCCGGCTGGGCGAGTTCGCGTCGGTGGACGACGTCCGGCTGAGCGCCATGGGCGGCTACCTCGACCTGCTCGCCGGATGGGAGCCGGCCGAGCTCAAGGCTCCGGTGCTGCTGGTCCGGCCGGCCGAGCCGGTACCCGGCACGCCCGAGGGGACGGGGGACGGCTGGCGTTCGTCCTGGCCCGCCCCGCACACGGTGGTCGAGGTGCCCGGCGACCACTTCTCCATGATCGAGGAGCACGCCGTACGGACGGCGGAGACCGTACTGGACTGGCTCGACACCGCACTGTCCGAGGAGGACTCATGAGGGACACGGCAGAGCCCGCCGGGCCGCGGCCACGGGTACCGGTCCTGATCGTCGGGGCCGGGCCGGTCGGGCTCGCCGCCGCCTGTGAGCTCAGCCGGCGCGGGATCGGGGTCCGGATCCTGGAGGCCGCCGCCGAGCCCCAACACGGCTCCCGGGCAGTCCAGTTGCACCCGCCGACGCTGCGGATCCTGGCCGGGCTCGATCTGCTCGACGAGGCCGAGAAGCGTGGACTTCGCATCCGCTCCACCAGCTACCACCTGGCCGGCGGCCGCACCCTGAAGGTGGACCTGGGAGCGGAGAACGAACCGCTGATGCTGCCCCAGGAGCAGACCTGTCTGCTGCTGGAGCAGGCCCTGGAACGCCTCGGCGGCCGGGTGGAGCGCTCGATGACGGTCACCGACACGGTGCTCTCGGCGGGCCTGGCCACCGTCACCGTGCAGGGGCCGGCCGGCGTCGAACGGATCGAGGCCGACTGGCTGGTGGCGGCCGACGGCGTCCGCAGCCGGGTCCGCGAATGCCTGGGCATCGAGTTCGTCGGGGAGCAGGTGCCGGTCGACTTCCTGCTCGCCGAAGGGCGGATCAGCGGCGACTTCGAACCGTCCGCGGTGCACTACTTCCTCGGCCGCCGGGGATCGATCGTCTTCGCCTCGATGCCGGACGACCGGGTCCGGATCTCGGGGGCGGTCCCGGCGGGCTACCCGCTGACGGAGGCGGGGGTGCAGGCGCTGCTCGACGAGCGCGGACCGGGTGGCCTGCGCATCCTCGGGCTGGACTCGGTGGGCGGCTTCACCAGCCAGGAGCGGATCGCCTCCGCCCTGCGCCGGGGCAACTGCTTCCTGATCGGGGACAGCGCCCACACCCACTCGCCGCTCGGCGGGCAGGGCCTCAACCTGGGCCTGCAGGACGCCCACAACCTGGCCTGGAAGCTGGCCGGGGTGGTCAACGGCACGCTCCAGCCGTCGATCCTGGACAGCTACGAGCCGGAGCGGCGCCAGGCGGCGGAGCAGATCGTCCGCGCCACCCACCAGTTCCTCAGGGTCTTCACCCTCGGCCCGATCGCGGCCAGGGTCCGCAACACGGCCTGGAGCGCGCTGGAGCGGACCGGAGCACTGCGGCGCTGGTTCGTACCGCTGCTGGCGGGCTGGCGGGTGCACTACCCCGACGTGCTGAACGCCGAGGAGCCCGCCCGGCCCGGCCGGTGGCCCCGCTCCGGGGCGCCGCGGGGCGGTCCGCTCGCGCCGGGCACCCGGACCCCGCACCAGCTCGCCGAGCAGACCTCGACCGGGTTCCGCCTGGTGACCATGGGACCGCCGGAGCACGGCGTGGCGCAGCGCGGCCGGGAGCTGGCCGACCGGTACCCCGAGTTGCTGACCCATCGTCATGTCCATCAGGAGAAGACCTCGTTCGTCCTGCTGCGCCCGGACGGCTACGTGGCGTCCGGTGGGACCACGCCGGTCGACTTCGCCCGGACCCAGCGCCTGCTCGCCCGACTGGCCGGCTGAACCGGCCCAGAAGAGGAGGGACGTCATGTCGGTACGGGAAGACCGGGTGACCGAGGAGTCGTCCGGCGTCGATCTGGTCCGGGAGATCTTCCGGATCGCGGTGGAACGCCCGCAACGCCCGCAACGCCCGCGACGCCCTCAGTCGCCCGGCCGGACCACCCGGCCGGGCGGCACCCCCGGCGGCGGTCCGCCGTCCTGACCAAGCATCACTCAACTCTCTTACTTCACAATCTCCTTGAGGTCTGATGGTCACCGAGAAGAACCTGCCCGCCGACGCCTCGCTGCCGCCTGTGCTGCAAGGCTTCGACCTGACCGACCAGTCCGGGTTCGCCGCCGGCATCCCGTACGAACTCTTCGCCCGGCTGCGCCGGGAGGCTCCCGTGCTGCTGCACCCGCCGGGCAGGCTGACGGACGGTGAGAGCTTCTGGGTGCTGACCCGGCACGCGGACATCGCGGCCGCGTCGGCCGACCCGGCGTACTCCTCGCAGGGTGGCGGCGGCCGGGCCGGCGGCGGCTCGCACCTGGAGGACCTGCCGGTCGGTGGCGGGCTGACCGGCACGGTGCTCGCCATGATGGACAACCCGCGCCACGACGTCTTCCGGCACCTGCTGGCGCCCGCCCTCACCGGCGGGGTGGTAAAGTCGATGGAACCCGAACTCCGCTCCCGTGCCGAGGCGTTGGCCGATCGGGCGGTGGCCGCCGGCCGGGTGAACCTGGTCGACGACTACTCGGAGCCGTTCTCGCTCCAGTCGGTGGCGCTCCTGCTCGGCATCCCGCCCCGGGACTGGCCGGTGCTGACCGCCTGGGTGCACGCCGTACTCGGCTTCACCGATCGCAGGACCGGCCTGGCCGACGAGCGGTCCCGGCAGACGTACACCGAGCTGCGCGGGTACTTCGGCGGCCTGCTGGCCGCCAAGCGGCTCGATCCGGGCGAGGATCTCGGCACCCTGCTCGCCCTCGGCGAGCTGCCGGAGGGCACCGGCCAGCCGCCGCTGACCGAGGTCGAGCGTGAGGCGAACACCAGCGTGCTGCTGGTCAGCGGGTTCGAGCAGCCGCGCAACACGATCGCCGGCGGCCTGCTCGGCTTCGCCCACCACCCCGACCAGTGGCGGCAGTTGCGCGCCGACCGGTCACTGCTGCCGGGCGCCGTGGAGGAGGTGCTGCGCTGGCTGCCCGCCAACCCGTACAACCGGCGCACCCTGACCCGGGACGTCGAGCTGCACGGGCAGCGGATGCGGGCCGGCGACAAGGTCACCCTGTGGTGGCCGTCGGCCAACCGGGACGAGACGGTGTTCGCCGATCCGGACCGGTTCGACATCCGCCGGGATCCCAACCCGCACCTGTCCTTCGGGTACGGGACGCACTACTGCCTCGGTGACGAGTTCGGCCGGCTGGAGATCCGGCTCGCGCTGGAGGCCCTGCTGGACCGGGTGGCGGAGATCCGCCCGGCCGGTCCGGAGACCTGGGCGCCCAACCACAAGCACACCGTGCTGCTGGACGCCCCGGTGGAGCTCGTGCCCGCCGCTCACTGACCGTCGTCACCGAACCATCCGGAGGGAGCGTTACGCATGACCGGGCGAACCGACGCGGTACCCGACCCACCGACCTTCCTGGCCGCCCTGGACTCCGGCGGCCTCACCCCCGAGCTGCTGCGGCACTTCCCGACGTCCGAACCGGCCGACCGGAAGGCGGGCGACGAGGTGCTCGCCGACCTCGACCGGCTGCTGCGGGAGTGGATCGACCCGGAGCAGGTGGACCGGACCGGCGAGCTGCCGGACGGATTCCTCGACGAGCTGCGCCGGGGCGGGTACCTCAAACTCCGCAACAGCGCCGCCATCGGGGGTCTGGAACTCTCCGCCCACGAGGCCTTCCGGGTGATCGAGCACGCCGCGGGCTGGTCGATGGCGGCCGGCCAGATCCTGGCCGTCCAGGCGGGGGTCGGCGCACCCGCGCTGATTCCGGCCCTGCCGCCGGGCCCGCTGCTCGACTTCGTCAACGAGCGGATCGGGGGTGGTGCGGTCTCCGGGTTCGGCCTCACCGAGCCCACCGGCCAGAACAACACCTGGCCGGGGATGACCGCCACCCTCTCGGCGGAGGGCACGCACTACGAACTTCGCGGCTCCAAGGTCTTCACCGGCAACGGCCCGGTCGCCGACCTGCTGCCGGTGGCGGCCACCGAGCACACCGCCGAGGGCCGGCGACTGTGCATCTGCTTCGTCGACACCCGTACCCCCGGTTTCGAGGTCACCTCGCGGATCGAGTTCACCGGCAGTCGGGGCCTGCCCAACGGGGCGCTGCGCTTCCACCGGGTCCCCGTCCCGGTCGAGCACGTGGTGCGCGGGCCGCTGGAGAACCCGGCCTTCCCGGAGGCGATGCGTGACCAGGTCACCATCGGTCAGCTGTACTTCACCGCCGCGCCCGCGCTGGCCATCGCCAAGCTGTGCCGGGAGTGGTCCGGCGACTTCGTCGCCCGTCGCAAGGTCAACGGCCGCAACCTCGGCGAGTACGACGCGATCCGGCGGATCGTTGCGACCACCTTGGCCGAGGTCTTCGCGATGGAGAGCGTGGTCCGCTGGAGTCTGCTGGCATCCGGCCCCGCCGACCGTTGGTTCGAGCGTACGGTCGCGAAGAACCTGCTGGTCCGGTCCTGTTGGCGGACGGTGGACCGGACCGTCTCGCTGTACGGCGCCGAAGGCATCGAAACGGTGCCCAGCAAACTCCGCCGGGGCGCGCCGCCGGTCCCGCTGGAGCGCCGGCTGCGGGATGCCCGCGGGCTGCGGATCGCCGGCAACGTCGACTTCCAACTGGACGCCCAGGCCGCCCGACGTCTGCTCTCCCGCTACTCGACCGACCCGGCCGCCGCCACGGCGCAGCCGGCCCCGCCCGGGTCGATGCCCGCGCTGTCGGCCGCGAACCGGGCCCACCTGGCGGCGGTGGAGGAACAGCTCCGGGCGTTCCGGCAGACCTGTCGGGCCCTGGTCGACCGGTATCCGGACCTGGAGCTGCTGTTCGAGCGGCAGCACACCGTGATCCTGATCGGCCGGATCGCGGCCGAACTCTTCGCCGCCTTCGCCACGCTGGCCAGCGCCGGCTCGGCGGACGGCGGGGACGAGGCCGCGGTCGAGGAGAACCAGGGCCTGGCGGACGTGTACTGCACCGTCGCCCGGCACCGTCTCGCCGACCACTGGCGGCAGCTCACCGGCGACACCGAGCCCGACTACGCCGCGATCAGCCACCGATGGCTGTCCGGCCGCACCACCCCGTCTCCCAGAACAGGATGTGAGCAATGACCACGGCACCTGAAGTCGATCGTGAACTCGCCGCCCAGATCCTCCCGTTCGACGCCTTCGACCCGGAGTACCACCGCGACCCGTACCCCTTCTTCCAGCGGATCCGGGAGGAGTCCGGGCCGGTCTTCCGGACCCCCGGCGGCATGGTCTGCGCGCTCAGCCACGAGGCGGCCTCGGTCGTGATGACCGACCCCCGGCTCGGCTACGGCGACGCGCCGGTGGTGGCCGACCAGTTCGTGCCGAACCCGGACGGCCCGCCCGGCCGCCCGCTGATCTTCATGGACCCGCCGGACCACACTCGGATCCGCGCCCTGGTCTCCAAGGCGTTCACCCCCCGCACGGTGGAGGGTCTGCGCGAGCGCACCAGGCAGTTCGCCGCGGACCTGATGGTCAAGGCCAGGGAGGAGGCGGTGGACGGGCGGATCGACCTGATGGCCGCCTTCAACCGGCAGCTGCCGGCCCTGGTACTGGACGCGTTGATCGACGTCCCGACCAAGTACCACGAGCTCTTCCTCGGCCTGGCCAACATCAGCGGCCGCGGGCTGGACCCCGGCTTCATCCTGACCGAGGCGGAGAAGAAGCAGCGGGACGAGGCCCGGGACGGCTTCGTCCAGGCCGGCCTCGAGATGGCCACCGAGCGGCGCGCCTCGCCCGGCAAGGACCTGATCAGCCAGCTGGCCGCGGTGCAGGGCGAGGACGGAGAGCAGCTCACCGAGCTGGAGCTCGGGATGACCCTGATGAACCTGCTGGCGGCCGGCTTCAACGCGTCCGCCGCGCTGCTCGGCAACGCCTCGCTGGCGCTGCTGCGCCACCCGGAGCAGTACCGGTGGCTGCGCGAGAACCCGGACCGGATAGTCGGGGCCACCGAGGAGCTGCTGCGCTACGACTCGCCGTTGCAGATCGTGCCGCGGACGGCGCTGGCCGAGGTCGAGGTCGGCGGGATCGTGATGCAGCCGGGCGATCACGTGGCCGCGATCCTGGCCGCCGCCAACCGCGACCCGGAGTACTACACCGACCCCGAGCGGCTGGACCTGTCCCGGCCGGTCAGCCGCAACCTCGGTTTCGGCCACGGCATCCACTTCTGCGTCGCCGCGCCGATCGCCAAGATGACGGCCCATGCCGCCTTCGCCGAACTGGTCAAGCACGACATCGAGTTGGCCGTCGACGAGCCCAAGCGGTTCCCCGGGATCGTGCTCCGTACGCTGGGCGAGCTGCCGGTGGTGCTGAAGTAGCCCCGCTCACCTGAGCGCAGGTGCCCCGGTCGGTGGTGGCCGACCGGGGCACCCGTACGTCCGCGGTCGGAGGCGTCCGCGCGGTGCGGGCGGCCGTCCGGAGTCAGGCCCGGTCGTCCCGGGTCTCCTCCGGGCAGGTGAGCCCGAGCGACTTGGTGAGGTCGAACATCTCCAGCAGGTACAGCTTCTCGGGGGCCAGCACCTGCGGGCGCAGGTGCCCGTACACCTCCAGCGAGACCAGCCCGTGCATCCGGCCCCAGACCCGGAGCGAGAGCGCGACGGCGGCCGGCGGCAGGCCGGGAAAGGAGTCGCGCACCAGGGCGCCGAAGTCCGGGTCGTAGTCCGTCCAGCTGTGCGTGCCGCTGACGTGCAGGTGCTGGGCCCGGGGCCAGGCGTCCGCGACGATACCGGTGAGCAGCGCGCAGGCGCGGTGCTCGGCCTCGGCCGCCGCGCCGCCCTCGGGCGGCTGGTAGTCGGGCACCGAGTCCCCGTAGACCAGTCGGAACTCCTCGGGGTTGGTCACCGCCCAGTGCCGGTAGGCCCGGCCGTAGGCCATCACCCGCCCGGCCGGATCCTCGGCGGGCCGGCTGTCCCGGGCCGCCTCCAGGGTGTCCGCGAGGGACGTGTAGACGTCCGCGATCAGAGCGCTGATCAGCGCGTCCCGGGTGTCGAAGTAGCTGTAGATGGCGCCGGCGGTCATCCCCATGTCCCGCGCGATGGCGCGCAGCGAGATCGAGGCGGTGCCGTTCGCGGCCATGTGCTTGAGGGCGATCGTCTTGATCTCTGCGGCGGTGGTCTCCCGGAGGCGCTCCCGCCGGCTCTGAGTCGGGTGTCCCATGCCCTGAGCCTAGCAGTGTTGAGGATCGAATGCGGCGTGCTGTTTGTAATCGGCGTCCGGTTGACACACGGCACGCAGAGTCTGAACACTGTGTAGGGACAGCACGGCGCACGGATCCGATCGCGTCGATGCCCTCGATGCCACTCGGGCCTGCCCTGGCGCGCGCCCGAGCCCCGTCCCCCAGCTCCCCGGTCCAGGTCGCACCGTCGGCCTGCGGCGACTCCGCAAAGGAATGAGCCCGATCGTGGTTACACCTGCCGCTCCGTCACAACAGCACGCCGGTCTCAGGCTTGCGCTACTGGCATTCGCGCAGTTCATCATCGCGGTGGACTACAACATCGTGTACGTCGCACTCCCTGACATCGGCTCCGCACTGAACTTCAGCCCGCAGTCCCTGCAGTGGGTGGTGAGCGCCTACGCCGTCGGCTTCGGCGGCCTGCTGCTGTTCGGCGGCCGGGCCGTCGACCGGCTCGGTCAGCGCCGGATCTTCATGATCGCCCTGGCCGTCTACGCGGCCTCCTCGCTGGTCGGCGGTCTGGCCAACGACTCCGTCCTGCTGGTGGTGGCCCGCGCCGTGCAGGGTCTGGGCGGCGCACTCCTGTTCCCCGCCACCCTGTCGCTGATCATGACCTCCTTCGCGGAGGGCCCGGCCCGCAACAAGGCGATGGGTGCCTGGGGCGCCGCCGGCGGCGCCGGCCTCTCGGCCGGTGCGCTGCTCGGTGGTGTCTTCACCCAGTACGTCGGCTGGGAGTGGGTCTTCTTCATCAACATCCCGCTCGCCGCGATCGCCCTGATCGCCGCGCCGAAGCTGCTCGCCCCCGACGCCCCCCGGACGAACTCCCAGGGCAGCTTCGACATCCCGGGTGCGGTGCTCGCCACCGCGGGCTCCTCGCTGCTGGTCTTCGGCCTGGTCAGCGGCCCGGAGGCGGGCTGGGCCTCGCTCCGCGGCGCCGGTGCGCTGGTGCTCGGCGTGGTCCTGCTGCTCGCCTTCCTGCTGGTCGAGAAGAGCACCAAGGACCCGCTGGTCCCGCTGAGCATGTTCCGCAACCGGAGCCTCACCCCGTCGATGGCCGTCATCCTGGTCTACCAAGGCGCCCTGGGCGCCGCGTACTACCTGCTGACCACCTACCTGCAGCCGGTGCTCGGCTACAGCGCGCTGGAGGCCGGACTGGCCTTCCTGCCGCTGACCGTCATCAGCGTGGTCGCGCTCGGCCAGGTCGGCCCCCGCATGATCGCCAAGTACGGCGCCCGGCTGACGCTCTTCGTCGGCATGATCGGCACCGGTATCGGCCTGGCCGCGATGGTGGCCGGTATGACGGTCGGCGGCTCGTTCTGGGCCCTGCTGCCCGGCGTCGCCTTCTTCGGCCTGGCCGGTGGTGTCACCTTCGTGACCATGTTCGTGGCGGCCGGCACCGGCGTGGCCCCCGAGCAGCAGGGTGTCGCCGCGGCCCTGGCCAGCACCTCGCAGCAGGTCGGCGGCGCGATGGGCCTGGCCGCCCTGATCGCGGTCGCCAACTCGACCCTGCCCACCTCGACCGCGGGCGCAGCCGCCGCCGACATCGTCGACGGCATCCGGCTGGCCGGCGTGATCGGCGGTGCGGCCACCGTGATCGGCGCCTTCTTCGCTCTGGCGATCAAGAAGGACGCGCCGGCGCCCGCCGTCGAGTCCGCCCCGTCGGAGCAGACCGTCCCGGTCGCCTGAACCGGCCCGCAGTCCGGAGCCGTCAGGGGCTCCCCCTCCCCTGACGGCTCCATCTCTCCCAGCACCGAGCCCCCCTCCGGGCTTTCCGAACAGGAACAGGACACCACGTCATGATCACCGAACCGACCACTCGCCCCGCCGAAGCCGCAGGCTCCCTCCTGCTGGGCGGCGACCTCAAGGTCAACCGGATCGGCTACGGCTCCATGGGCCTCACCGGCCCCGGCATCTGGGGCGAGCCGGCCGACCCCGAGGGCGCCGTCCGGGTACTGCGCCGCGCCGTCGAACTGGGCGTCAACTTCATCGACACCGCCGACTCCTACGGCCCCTTCACCAGCGAACTGATCATCCGCAAGGCGCTGCACCCCTACGTGGACGAGCTGGTCATCGCGACCAAGGCCGGCCTGTCCCGCCCCGGCCCCAACGACTGGCGCCCGCTCGGTCGCCCCGAGTACCTCCGGCAGCAGGCGGAACTCAGCCTGCGCCACCTCGGCCTGGAGCGGATCGACCTGTTCCAGCTGCACCGGATCGACCCGGCCGTCCCGCTGGAGGACCAGGTCGGCGAGCTCGCCCTGCTCCAGCAGGAGGGCAAGATCAGGCACATCGGCCTCTCCGAGGTCACCGTCGAGGAGGTGGAGCAGGCCCGGGCCGTGGCCCCGATCGCCTCGATCCAGAACCTCTACAACCTGGCCGACCGCAAGTACGAGGAGGTGCTGCGGTACGCCGAGCGCGAGGGCCTGGCGTTCATCCCGTGGTTCCCGATCGCGATGGGACAGCTGGCCCAGCCGGGCACCCGGCTCGCCTCGGTCCAGGTCGCCCACGAGGCCACCCCGCCCCAGCTGGCGCTGGCCTGGCTGCTCCGGCACTCGCCCGCCACCCTGCCCATCCCGGGCACCACCTCGGTCGCCCACCTGGAGGAGAACGTCGCCAGCGCGCTGCTCCAGCTCTCCGACGAGGAGTACGCGGCCGTCACCGAGGCCGGCTGACCGGCCCGCCACTCCCGAATCCGACCATGCGGAAGAGCAAGAGGAAGGGGACATCCCCGTGCCGAGCCCTGACCCCGCCCACCGGGTGGAGACGGTACGCAGTACGCAGACCGTGACCGTGGAGATCGACGGGTGGATCGTCGCCAAGTCCAGCCGCCCGGTGCTGGTGTACGAGACCGGGCTGCCGGTCCGCTACTACCTTCCCCCGGAGGACGTCGACATGGCCCTGCTGGAGCCGACCGGTACCCGGACCACCTGCCCCTACAAGGGCGAGGCCCACTACTGGTCCTACCGAGGTCCGGACGGTACGGCGGCGGTCCGGACGGACGCGGTGTGGTCCTACCCCTACCCGCTGGACACCGTGGCCGAGATCGCGGGCTACCTGTCGTTCTACGACACCGTCTCCCGCATCCAGGTGGAGGGCGACGCGCCCGCCGGGGCCTGAACACCGTCGGACGCACCGGCAACGGAAGGGGTCACGGGATGAGCGGGGTGAGCCGGCCGGGCGACCTGCTCGCGATCGGCGACCCGCACGGGACGCACCCGGTGGACCACGCGACCGTCCAGGAGCCGCGCGACCTCGTGCGGACCGGGACCGGCCGCCGGTGACAGGCGATGTCGGCGAGCAGTTCGCCGACATCGCCTGGGCGTCGGAGCCGTTGCGGCACCGCTTCGCCACCGTTGTCCGGGCCTCGGGCGACCGCGAGCCGCGGGCCCTCCCGACGACCCGGCGCGCTCCCGGGGCGGCTCGGCCACCGGTACCGGGACCGCCGGTCGCGGGACGGCGGCCGAACCGCCTCAGCGGCGGCCGGGCCCGCCGTCGGCGTCCGCCGGAGGACGTCCTCCCGGGGTCAGGCCGCGCCGCCCATGCCGCTGTGCAGTGCACGGGCGATGTCGGTGCGCCGCGTCACCTGCAACTTCCGGTACACCCGGGTGAGGTGCTGCTCCACCGTGCTGACCGTGACGAAGAGTCGGTTCGCGATCTGCCGGTTGCTGTGCCCACTGGCGGCGAACTTGGCCACTCTCAGTTCGGCGTCACTGAGCGTCCCGGCCGGCCCGTTCACCATGGCCAGGGCCGCCCGCTCCGCGTTGCCCGACCCGGTCGCCGAGCCGGGGCCGGGCAGCACCGCGCCGGCCTCCTCGGCGATCTTCAGAGCCTGGCGGATCAGCAGCCGCCCCTTGCTGTACTGGCCGAGCTCCTGGTGCGCGGCACCCAGGTCGTGCAGTACCCGCGCCAGCTCGATCCTGGCCTCGATGTCCTGCAGGGCCTCCAGTGCGCGGCCCAGCAGCTTGGGCCTCGCACTGAGACGGCTGCAGGCGGCGAGCACCCGGAGCGAGACCACCCGTGCCCGGGTCTGGTCCGGCCTGCACAGGTCGAGCTGCTCCCGTGCGAACTCCCGCGCCCGCTCGGCCTGTCCGCCCTGGAGCAGGGCCCGGGCCACCCCGCCCCGCCAGGGGATGACCGCCGGACTGTCCTGCCGCCAGGCCATCGCCAGCTCGCCCACCGCGAGGAAGTCGCGCAGCGCGGCCTGCGGCAGGCCGATCGCCAGGTGGTAACGCCCCCGGCTGCTCAGGTAGTACAGGCCGGCCGGGGTCCGGAAGGCGGCGTCCGGCACCGGGACCCGCAGGTGTTCGAGCGCCTGGTCGTAGGCGCCCATGGCGGTGCTCACCTGGAGCAGGGTGCTCAGCGGGACGGCGACCGCCACCCCCCAGCTCCGTCCGGGGATGGCGGCCAGCGCGGACCGCGCCTCCCGGTCGGCCGCCCGCAGGTCACCGCGGCGGAGCGCGATCTCCGCTCGTGCCGTGCCCAGCAGCCCGCACCAGACCGGCGCGGAGAGCGCCCGGGCCTGCCGGTCGAGCGCCGCGAGAAAGCGCTCGGCCGCCACCAACTGGTCACCGAAGACCAGTGTGGTCACGGCGCCGAGCAGCGCCGCCATCGACCGCTCGTCCAATTGGTGGGAGTGCAGAATCTGTTCGGCCTCGGCCAGCAGGCATTCCGTCGGACCGTTGGTCAGCAAACAACCGAACAGATGGGCGGCATTCCCCTGCGGAGTCGTCGCGGCCGGCACCTGGACGTCCGGACCTCCTACGGACGGGAAGGGTTCCGCCAGGCCAGGATAGAACGTACTCAAGCACATTCGGGAGGCCTGCAGCTGAGCGGCCGCCTCCGGGTCCCGGTCGAAAGTCAATTCTTCGAAGTTGTGCAATATGGTATTCGCGGCGTCGGTGTTTCCGAACCAGAGAAGAGAATTTACGGAAACCGACGCGTACTTTCCGGGAATCTGTCCGGCCTGGGTCGCGGCCGTGAGATCGGGAGTGCGGCGGCGGGCCGTGTAGGGGTCGGCCCGCCACTCCGTGCGGGCGAGCATCGCGACCGTGGTGGCCTTCTGCCTCTCGTCCCCGTTGAACTGGTAGGCCAGCCGCAGCAGCCCCATCGCCAGGTCCACCTCGCCGTCGCCGAGCGCCTGCTCCGCGGCCTCGTGCAGGACCGACACCGAGCAGCCCGACGCGACCTGCCCGGCGGCCAGCAGCTGACCGGCGACCGCCAGGGTGCTGGCCCCGACCTGGTACAGCAGGTGTGCGGTTCTGGTGTGACCGTCGGCTCGCTCCTCGGCGGCCATCGACCCGAGCACGACCGAGCGGATCCTCGGGTGCCGGAACCAGCCGGCGGTCAGCAGGCCCGCCGATTCCAGCACCTCGAACGCTCTGGTCACCGTCTTGGGGTCCAGCCCCACGAACTGGCTGAGCAGCTCGGCGGTCAACGGCTCTTCCAGTAGGGCGAGTTGGCGGCAGAGCGCGATGGCCGCCGGCCCGCAGCGGAAGAGACAGCGCAGTACCGCCCGGTCGAAACCGGAGCCGATCACGAGGGGGCCGTCCGGATCCGAGGCACTGGCCCGGTTGTCCTCGACGATCCCGTGCACCAGCAGCGGGTTGCCGCCCGTGGCGGCGTAACACTCGGCGGCCAGTCGGTTGGCCGCGCGCAGACCGAGCCACTGGGTGAGGAAGCCCTTCAGACCGGATCGCCCGAGCCGGCCGAGCGTCAGTCGCAGGCTCAGCGGCTCCGGCGGGAACTCGGCTCTGACCAGGATGTCCGTGGATTCGGCATGCACCGACTCGGTGCAGATCACCAGCAGCGGCTCGTTCCTGAGCCTGCGCATCACGCTCGAAAGGCACTGCAGTGACTGGGTGTCCGCGTAGTGCGCGTCGTCCACGCAGATCACCACCGGCCCCGCGATCCGCTCGACCACGTCGAGGAGTGCCAGGCAGAGCTCGTGGAAGATCCGTGAGGACTCGCCGTCGCCGACCGCATCGGTCGGCCCGACGGCCCCCGCCCGGCGCAGCAGCCGGGCCAGTTCGCCGTTGCGCTCGGGCGATAAGCCCGCCTTCCGGAAGAGCTGCGCGAGGACGCCGTACGGCACGGCCTGCTCCGCCTGGGAGGCGGTCGCGACCAGCCGGGGAGCACCCGCTGCGACCATCTGGTCGCCGAACGTGGTGAGCAGCTCGGTCTTGCCGGTCCCGGCGGGTCCGCTCACGACGGCGATCCGGCATCTCCCCCCGGTCACCTCGAGAAACAGTTCGTCCAGGCCGAACAGCTGGCTGTCGCATCCGTGCAGCGACACCGTGCGGGTGTCGTTCGGCGCCGAGGTGAGATCGATCTGCAGAGGTGTCATTTTTCCCCCAGGCTGCAATTGCGATAGTCTGCCAGTAATTAAAATACCGGCCCCTCGGTTCGTCAAGCTATAACTTTCACCCATAAGGTATACTTTGTCCGGAGGCATGGGTTTTGCCCCATTGGATTACGGCGGAATGTCACGCAGGTTAATTGCAACCATGACCGAGAAGCAGTCCCGAGTGATTATTATTCGAGCGCCGCGATGCCACGGCGGGGGACGGTGGAATCCGACGTTCCGGAACTCGGGTACCGGCATCGAAGATCCATAGCGCCACTTCGTGGTCGAGCCCATCGTGGACGTCGAACCCGAGCGGGTGCGTGACGCGGGTGTTACGGTCCTGCCACGGTCTGCCGACCGCTCATGGGATCGACGTACGGGCAGGCGGTACATCACTTCGGCCTCGGCCGGCCGGTGCCGGCGGGTGGCATGAGTTCGTCGCACGGTCGGTGGTCACGGAACGTCACCCCGGTGGCGGCGGAGTCGGAGTCGCGGGCTCCGTGCGTCAACGGGGTCGAGTGGCTCTCGGGCGGGGCCGCCGGACGCCTGACGCGCCGGGCCGCGCCGGCCCGGGAGTCGGGCGGCCGGCCCGGTACGCGTTCCGGACGATCCGGCAACTCGGCTCTCAGGAAGCGAAGTTGCAGAGCGCCATCAGCGCCGCGTGCACCTCTCGTTCGATCTTGGCGTAGTGCCCGGGCGGGCTGTCGTAGTCGGGGTGGAACCCGGACTCCTCCTCGTGCCCGGTCTCGATGGTGAAGGCGAAGACCGGTGCCCTGGTCGGGTCGTCGAACTGCCGGCGGAAGGCGTAGTCGTCGGTGGTGCCGGTGACCGGTCCGCCCAGCGGGTGGTAGAGCGAGGCGCTCTGGCCGACGTCGTAGGTGGAGTGGGCGCGCTGGGGTTGTGCGGTGCTGACGGTCGGGTCCACGCCGGCGCTGCGCAGGATGGCGTCGCGCATCTCACCGGCGAGGGTGACGAGGGTCTTGCGCACGAAGTGCGGCGGGGCGTCGGTGACGAACTCCCGGTAGTCGGGTCGGCCCGGCGGCAGGCCAGGGCTGCCCGGGCGGAGGCCGTCCCGCTTTCCCGTCCAGGCGGGGGAGGAGAAGTTCATGGACGGGTCGCTGCCGTTGTCCTCGATGCCCCAGCTGAGCAGGACCTTGCGGCCGAACTGGTGGACGTCGACGAAGTAGGTGGCCCTGGTGTCGTCGACGAGCCACTGCACGTTGGCGGTCTCCGGCTCGGAGGCCGCGGAGGGGCCCCGGTAGGTCTCCGCCCTGGTGTCCGTGGAGGCGGGGCCGCCCTGGTAGAAGGACAGGTAGACCTCCATGTCGTAGTAGTCCTCGAACCTCCAGGCGATGTCGTGGTTGCGGTTGATGTCCACCCCGATCCTGGCCGGGTCGGGGTGGGACCGCCGGTTCTTGCGCCAGCCGGCACCGATCGGGTCGGACGGCGGGTTCAGCTGGTCGAACAGCCGGCCGTCGGGGTTGATCAGCGGCGCGACGTAGAGGTCGACGCCGTTCAGGATCCGCTCCACCTCGACGGCCGGGACGGTGAACGGAGGGTAGGTCACCGTCGGCCCGGCCGGCAGCGGCCGGCAGGACGTCGCGGGGAAGACGATGTCGTCGCCGGTGGTGCGGCTCACCAGGACGTTCTGCGCGAAGTGGACCAGCGCGTCCGGCGGCGCGGACTCGCGTGCGTGGACACCTCCGGTCAGCACCACGGCCGGACGGCCGTTCTGCGGTGCGTTCGCGATCCGGACGAAGTGGATCTTCCGGTTCTCGACGCTGCGGTTCGGGAACTCACCGAGCGTGCACAGGGCGGGGAAGGTGGCCGCGAGGTCGGCGAGTGCCGCCTCGATCTGGGCCGGTGTCTGCGGCACGGTGGGCGTTGCGTACGGAGGGGGCATCGTTCACACCTCCCCGCGGTCGGTGTACCCCTGGCCGATCACGGCCGACATCCGGGCGTGGTGCTCGTCGACGCCCTCCGAGGAGAGCAGCACCGTCACCTGCGCACCCTGCGCGAGCGCCGCATCGACCGCCTGGTCGGACGCGTACGCCGCGACCTTGTACCGGTGGTCGGAACGGGACTCCAGGCTCGAACGCACCAGGTGGAGCTCCGGAATGCCCTGCACGGTACGCAGGACCTCCTCGGAGCCTTCGATCTGAACCAGGCTCACGGTACTCACCACCTTGCCGGCGGCCCCGCTCGACGGCTGCGGTGCGTGAGCACGGGACCGGGACTGCCCACCGCGTCCGGCGGCGCTTCCGGGCCCGGCCGACCGGAGTCCCGGGCACACGGCGTCACTGTCGGCCCGCATCGGGCCGGGTGACGGAGGGTGACAATTCCGGACACCGGAGCCGGGTTTCCCGCCGTCGGGTGCGGGGAACCCACGCACTCTCCCAGCCTGGCACACCCGGCCCCCGACGTAAACCGCCGCCCGCGGTCCGCGGGGCGCCGGCGGCCTCCGGTCCGACGGCTCGCCCGCTGGGCGGCCGGGCCGCCCGCCAGGAGAACCGTGACCACGGCGGAGCCGTCGAGCGCATGCCCGGGCGGCGACGGTGCCGCCGCCCGGGCATGGACACGACGACCCTCCGCGAGGGGCCCGGCGCGAGGGGCCCGGCCCGAGAAGGAGCGTCAGGAGGTGTGGTCGTAGACCACGGTGACGGGAGCGTGGTCGCTCCAGCGCTCGGCGTGGGTGGCGGCGCGCTCCACGATCGCCTCGGTGGCGCGGGCGGCGAGGCCCGGGGTGGTGATCTGGTAGTCGATCCGCCAGCCCGAGTCGTTGTCGAAGGCGCGGCCGCGGTAGGACCACCAGGTGTAGGGGCCGGTGCGGTCGGGGTGGAGGGCGCGGACCACGTCGACGTAGCCGGTGTCGCCGAGGACCAGGTCGAGCCAGGCGCGCTCCTCGGGGAGGAAACCGGCGGCCTTCTGGTTGGCCTTCCAGTTCTTGAGGTCCTCGGGGCGGTGGGCGATGTTCCAGTCACCGCACACCACGACCTCGCGGCCCTCGCCGGCCGCGCGCTCGCGCAGCTTGCCGAGGTGGAGCAGGAACTCGGCCATGAACCGCTCCTTTTCCTCCTGGCGCTCGGTGCCGACCTCGCCGGACGGGAGATAGAGGCTGGCGATCGTCAGACCCGGAAGGTCGATTTCGACATACCTGCCCGAATTGTCGAATTCATCCGATCCGAAGCCGATCGTCGTGCGTTCAGGCTTTGACCGCGAGAGCACGGCCACGCCGGCCCGGCCCTTGGCCACGGACGGCGCCCACACGGCGTGCCAGCCGGGCAGATCCCGGAGCTCGACCGGCAGCTGGTCGGCCTCGGCCCGCACCTCCTGAAGGCAGACGACGTCCGCCTCGGTGGCCGCCAGCCACTCCGTGAAGCCCTTCTTCGCGGCTGCCCGGATCCCGTTCACATTCACACTCGTCACCACGGTCACCGGGGCAGCCTACCCAGCGCCGGAGGCGCCCGTTGACACCGGACGCCGGAGGGCCGTACGCGGGCGCGTCGCGGGCGTTCACTTCATGAACGCGCCATGAATCCACGATTCATCCTCATCAAGGCCGTGCATTGGTCTTGACCATCTCCCGACACACCCCCTACTGTCACTTACTGCAAAGACCTTTAATAAAGAAGGACGGATAAAGCCCGCTCTCCCACCTGCCGCAACACCGGGCACGGGCTGGCCGACGTCCCTTCGGGCCGGGTGGAGGACATGGTGGGCACGACAGGACAACTCGCGGCGGTGCCGGAGCCGAAGTACTGGCACCTGCGTACCGTGCTTCTTCGCGCCATTGACACGGAGTTCTCGACCGGCCAGGTCCTTCCCAACGAGCGCGAGCTGTCGGCGCGCTTCGGCGTGGCCCGCGCCACGCTGCGCCAGGCGCTCGACCAGCTGGAGCTGGAGGGCCGCCTGGTCCGTCGCCGCGGCATCGGCACCCTGGTCGCCGCACCCCGCGTGGGCGTCCCGGTCAGCCGCCGCGAGGAGGGCTGGCCCGGCACCGCCCGCAGCCAGGCCTGGCGAACCGTCGACTGCACCAGCGCCCCGGCCGGCGCGCAGCTCGCGAAGAGCCTCGGCGTCCCGGAGGGCGAGATCGTCCACTCCGTCCGCCGGGTGCGGATGGTCCAGGGCCAGAACGTGGCGAGCGAGCTGCTGCACGTCCCCTCGTCCGCGCTGCCGCACCTGCCGGGCTTCCGCGCGGAGAACGACCGCGCCCGCTCGGTGCTGCGCCACCTGGAGCGCCTGGAGGTCGACGGCGAGTCCCGCTCGGTCGAGCTCGGTGTCGCCGAGGCGCAGGAGGCCTCCCTGCTGGAGCGCCCGCCGGGCACCCCGGTCCTGGTCGTGACCAGCCAGTACGCGGCCGGTGGCCGTCTGGTCGCCCTGGCCGTCTCCACCTACCGTGCCGACACCTGCAAGCTCACCTTCGGCGAGACCGGCCTGGTCGAGGTCACCCCGGTGACCTCCGGTGCCGTCGTCGCCACCGCCTCCTGAGGCACCCCTCCGGAGTCACCCCCCTTCCGACCCACCGCGTCCGATCCACCGCAGCCCGAACGGTGGACCCGACCGACCGCCGGGGCCCCGTTCACCAGATCCGGTGAACGGGGCCCCGGCGTCATGTCGTCGGCGTCCGCCCGTAGCCGTACCGGTCGGTGGCACGCCGGGCAGGGCAAGGAGGCTGGCAGGTGGGCAGGCAGGAGGAACGGCGCCGGCCCCCGATCCGACCGCCGACTTCGACTTCCGTCCCCCGACCCGTCCCCCGACCCGTCCCCCGATCCGACCCCCGCCCCCGCCGGGCCGGGCCTACGCCCGGCCGCCGCCGTTGGTCGGCGGGTCCACCGCGAAGAGCTGGTCCTCGACGTGGTCGAGGGCCACCCGCAGCGCCCCCATCGCCACCACCTCGGAGCCCAGGGCCGCGAGCGCGACCTCCGGCGCCCGCAGGGTGTACAGGGCCAGTTGCTCGCGCAGCGGCTCCAGCACGCCGTCGAGCCCGGCGGCCCAGCCGCCCACCACGACCAGTTGCGGGTCTATCGCGAGGACCAGTGCGGCCACGTCGTGCACCAGCTTGCCGAGGAAGCGGTCCATCGCGACCTGGGCGACCTCGTCGCCCTCGCGGGCCAGCCGCAGCACCCGGGCCACCGCCGCCTCGTCCAGCGGGTCCAGCGGCTTGCCCGAGGTGGAGAGCAGTCGCTCGGGGGTGGCCTCCCGGCCCAGCAGGTGCAGGGCGCCGATCTCGCCGGCCGCGCCGCCGAAGCCGCGGTGCAGCTTCCCGTTGATCAGCGAGCCGGCGCCGGGGCTGAGGCCGGCCATCACGAACACCACGTCGCCCATGCCGACCGCGGCGCCCTGCCAGTGCTCGGCGATGGCGGCCAGGTTGGCGTCGTTCTCGATCAGGACCGGACAGCGGAACGAGCGCCGCAGCCGGCCCCCGAGATCGAGCCCGGTCCAGCCGGGCATCGCCGTGCCGAGCTGGATGGTGCCGTCGCGGTCGACGATGCCGGGGCTGCCGACGCCGACCGCCCAGAGGTTGTCCCGGGAGATCCCGGCCTTGCGCAGCACCTCGGCGACGGTGCCGCGCACCGCGCTCAGCCGCTCCTCGGCGTCCAGCGCCTCGTCCACCGGTTTGAAGTGCGTGCCGACCACCTCGCCGGCCAGGTCGGCGAGGATCACCCGGATGTCGTGCACACCGATCTCGACGCCGAGGATGTGCCCGGCCTCGGCCCGGAACCGGAACCAGCGGGCCGGGCGCCCGCGCTGCCGTCCGCCGCCGGGCTGCGCCGCACTCTGGGCGTGCTCGACCTCGGCGACGAGGCCGGACTCCACCAGACTCTCGATCACGCCTTCGACGGTGGGCCGGGAGAGCCCGGTGTCACCGACCAGCTGAGTGAGGGTCACCGACTGACCGGATCGCAGTGCGCGAAGCGTGACGGCGGCGTTGATCCGCCGCAGCAGCGAGGAGTCTCCTCCGGTGAGCCGATCCGACAAGGCGCTACCCTTCCGCGTTCGCGCGACAACTCTGGCGCGCGGTGCCGAGTTCGAGTGCGCGGTGGCTTCTGACGCACCGCGGGACACGCCCTTCCGGAGCGCGTGCGACGGTGCGGCGGTGACCGGAGGGCGTGAGCGGGATGCTACCCGTGAGCCTGTCGGTGGGCGAGCATTTCCGCAGCTCATAACGGCTTCGGTATCGAAATGGTACGGATCTGTGGGTGCCCGCCTCCGGGGGCCGGGCCGGGCCGGTCGCGGGCCCGCTCACCGCCGTCCCGCTCGCCGATGCCCCACCCGTCGCCGTCCCGCTCGCCGACGCTCCGGCGCCCGCCGCGCACGGTGCTCCCCGCCGCTGCGCCGGTCCGGTGGGCGCCCGGGTCGCTCGGCCCGGCCAGCGGCCCTGCCGTGGGTGGCCCGCGACCGGCCCGCACGCCCCGGTCACGCCGCCCGGCCCGCCCGCCGGGGCGGGGGAGTCGCGCAGGTCACCGGGGCGGCGCGGACGGGCCTCCCACCGCGGACGGCGCGGGCCGGGCGCCGGTGTCGGCATCGGCCACCCGACGGGCCCAGAACGGCCGGTCGGCCCAACGGCCCTCCAGCCGGTGGACGCTGCGGTGGTCGAGGAGGTAGGCCGCGTACGCCGATCGCACCCCCTCGCCGTACTCGGCGAGGGCCCGGCGGTGGCCGCGCAGTCGGGCGTCGAGGGCATCCCCCGCGTTCAGGCCGGTGACCAGGGCGGTGAGGACGCCCTGCGAGGAGAGCGGGTCGAAGGCGGCGGCGGCGTCGCCGGCGGCGATCCAACCGTCGCCCCAGGGCCGGTCCAGTCGGGCACTGTGCGCCGGCGCGCGCCTCGGCGCGCTGCCGGGCGCGAGGGCGTGCGACTCCGCCCGTGCCGCGATGTGACGGGTCTGCAGCATCCGCTGCCGGAACCGCTCGGCGTCGCCGGGCGCCGCCGCGGGCAGGTCGGCATCCGTGAAGTAGGCGACCAGTCGGCCACGGGAGGGCAGCAGGGCGGTGTACCACCAGCCGTCCGGGCCCGACTCGACCAGGGAGCAGCCGTCGACCGCGTCCGGCCGCGGCGCGAGGGTGAGGTGGGTGGCCGTCAGGCGGTCGTGGACGTGGCGACGGGCGCCGCAGCGGGTGGCGAGGGCGGCGGTGCGCCCGGTGGCGTCCACCAGCCAGTCGCACCGCACCGTCCGGCGGCCGCCGGGGCCGCGCAGTTCCAGGGTCCAGCTTCCGTCCGGTGTCCGTACGGGCGTCCGGACGGCGGTGCGTTCGAGCAGGTCCGCGCCGGCCGCCCGGGCGGCGGCGCGCAGCCGCTGGTCGAACAGGGCCCGGTCGAGGTGCCAGCCGTGGCCGTACGGGTCCCGGATCGAGTGCGTGGCGTGGAGTTCGGACGACCCCCAGGCCGAGAGGTTGCCGTGGCAGGGCAGGTGCCCGGACCCGAGGACCGGGTGCCTGATCCCGAGGTCGCCGAGCAGCACTCCGGCGACCGAGACCAGGGACTCGCCGGCCTTGGGCGGGCCGCTGCCGGCGTCGACGAGCAGGACCTCCCGGCCGGCCCGGGCGAGGGTGAGGGCGGCGGCGCACCCGGCGGGCCCGCCGCCCGCGACCACCACCTCGTAGCGCACCTCGTGGCGGTTCCCGTGACGAGCCTCCTGGCGCGCCGTGGGCCGGGCCGCCTCCGTCGGGCCCGTTCCGGGCCCCACCGCCGTCGCGTCCACTACCGTCCCCGTCCCCGTTCCCCTCCCCGTCCCCGACTGAGCCCGCGCCGGGCTCACTGCCACTCCTGGAAGGGGTCGACCTTCTCCAGGTAGCCGGCGGAGACGTCCTCCGCCCGGAAGGCCGTTCCCTCCAGGGCCACCTCCACGGCCCGGTCGAGGGCCGCACCGGCGGCGGCCTCCGAGAGGCCCGGCACACCGGCCTGCGGCACGTGCACGTTGATCAGGTTGTGGTGGTCGGGGGCCTGGTCGAGCGGCGCCGCCGGGGTGGACTCGACGAGGATCGTGCGGGGGAACCGCTCGTCCCCCACGTCGTAGGAGCGCTCCTCGACGATGCCGAACTTCCACCAGGTCTCGGTCATCTGCTGGAGCTGCTTGATCTTGTCGGTGGCGGTGAGCCCGCGCAGCCAGACGGCGCGCCGCTCGAAGGCGTCGGCCCGGGCCTCGTCGTCGCCCGGTG
Source organism: Kitasatospora sp. NPDC057015 (assembly GCF_042673745.1). Taxonomy (NCBI): domain Bacteria; kingdom Bacillati; phylum Actinomycetota; class Actinomycetes; order Kitasatosporales; family Streptomycetaceae; genus Kitasatospora; species Kitasatospora sp. NPDC057015. The sequence goes on along the minus strand of NZ_JBHUSG010000046.1, from coordinate 45,208 downwards.
CGTTGACCAGGACGAAGTCCGTTTCCTTGAGCACCTGGTTGGGCACCTGGGCGGGCCAGAAGGTCGGCAGGTAGGGGCTGTAGCGGGCGTTGACGTTGTCGGCGAGTTCGTAGCCCGAGCGACAGCCGGCGGTGTCGGTCTGCCAGGGCGCCGCCATCCAGCGGGTGAGGTCGCCGGGCCCCTGCGCGTACAGCGGGCCGTGGACGGAGAGGGCGATCTCCGGGGTGAGCAGGGGGCCGTAGTCGGGTTCCGGGCCGTCCTGCGCGGTGCGGTGGCGGATGCGGAACGGCTCGGTGTACATGGTGTCGTGACGGACCGGCCAGGTGACCTCGCAGCCGGGGTGGAAGGCGTCGGCGGCGCAGGCCTCCAGGGCCGCGCGGTCCAGCAGGCCCGGCCGGTCGGCGACGGGGGCGTCGGCGAGCGAGTCGGGCGTCGTCCTCGTGCCGGGGGTGAACCGGCCGGCGGCCCACTCCTCCAGCAACCGGTTCTGGGTGGTGGTGAGGGCCAGGTGCTGGAGGTCCGACCTGGGCGGGACGGCCATGCCGTCGCCGTAGATCCACGGCCAGGGCGCGGGGGAGCGCCCGTCGCGGTCGTAGTCGCGCAGCGAGTTGTAGATCTGCGTACGGAACTCCCGGTTCCGGGGGAGCGGGTCGGCCAGGCGTGCGCGCATCGCCGGGGCGAGGAAGTCGTTGGGAGCGCCCCAGCCGAACTGGGCGGCGAAGCCGCGGTTCACCCACTGCAGTCCGCAGAAGCGGGCCAGGATCGGCTCGATGTGTCCGGCGTAGGTGACCGGGGCGGGTGCGGGCAGCGTGCCGTTGCCGACGAAGACGTCGAGCAGCAGGTCGTGCAGGGTGCGGATGCTCCGCACGGCCGGGGCGTAGTCCGGCGGCGCGACCACCGCCCAGGCGCCGGTCGCCTCGATCTCCCCGCCGTCGTCGAGGACGATCCGCGCGGTGACCGGGCCGTCCGAGACGTCGTCGAACCAGGTGTCGTTGTTGGCGATCCCGGTGATCGGCCGCGGCGGATCCGCCCAGGAGCCGGCCGCTCCCCGGCCGCCGAGGACGAGCAGCGAGCCCGCCGCCTCGCCGCGGAGGTCCCCCAGGTGGGCCTTCTGCCCGAGGATCTGGCCGCTGATCCGTTCCTGCTGCCGCTCGCCGGCCGACACCGTCCGCGGGCCGGGGTCGATGACCAGGGCCTCGCGGTCGCCCTGGAACCCGGCGTTGCGCCGGCCGTACTGGCGCTGTTTCAGCCGTCTGCCGTCGGGCACGTCGAGCGGCACGTAGAACTGGTACCAGGCCGCCTTCTTGTTCGCCAGGTGCACCGTCCAGGAGACGTCCCTGACGCCGTCCCGGCCCACCACCACCTCGCGGACGGCGGCGCCGTCGGCGTCGTACGCGTAGATCCGGAAGCGGGCGGCCTGCCGCTTGATCCGGCCTTCGGCGTCCTTGAAGCCCCCGGGCGCGGCGGGCGGGCGGTCCGGAACCTCCGGCCCGACGAAGTCCTCCTCGCTGTTGCCGACCCGAGCGATGCCGATCGCAGGATGGATCCTGAAGGTGTGTCCGTCGCCGCCCATGCGCTCCTCCGTGGTCGAACCTTCTCTCCGTTGCGAAGGTAGCGGGGGTGGGGCCGCGGCCGGCCCCGACGCCCCGGGGCGTTCACGCGGACGCGTGAGCGGGCGCCGATCGCGCGGCGGGAGCAGGTGCTCCCGGATCACCGGCGCGCGGCGTCCGACGCGTGCGGGTGTCGGGCGTGCGGGTGCCGGGGCGCGCGCCCGTTCGACGGTCATCGGAGCCCGCGGGAGGCCTCTATGCTGCGGGCATGCCGAACGAGCTCCGCACGCACCACCCGGGCACCACCGCACTGTCGGATCCCGCCTTCGTGCGGGAGAGGACCCGGCCGGCTCTCGTTCCCTTCGTCCCCGAGATCAGCCTGCACATGGCGGACGACGCGATCGCGCTCTGGGAGTCGACCGAGGCCGCACGCGGCGAGATCGGACTGCCGCCCCCGTTCTGGGCGTTCGCCTGGGCCGGCGGTGTGGCCGTCGCCCGCTACGTGCTCGACCACCCCGAACTGGTGGCGGGCCGTACGGTGCTCGACCTCGCGGCCGGGTCGGGGCTGGTCGGGATCGCGGCGGCCAAGGCGGGCGCCGCCGCGGTGCGCGCCGCCGAGATCGACGCCTACGCCGTGGCGGCCGTCCGGATCAACGCGGAGGCGAACGGGGTGCGGATCGACGCGGCGGTCGAGGACCTGCTGGACGGGGACGGTGGACCGGCCGAGGTGGTGCTCGCCGGGGACGTCTTCTACGAGCGGGGGATGGCCGCCCGGTTCCTGCCCTTCCTGGAGCGCGCGCAGGCCAGGGGCGCCGTGGTGCTGGTGGGGGACCCGGGCCGGGCGTACCTCCCGCACGGGCGGTTCACCGCGCTGGCCGCGTACGAGGTCCCGGTGGTGGCCGATCTGGAGGACGCCGCCCTGAAGACGACCACGGTGTGGCGGCTCGGCCCGGCGGTGCCCCCGGGCGGGTGAGCCCGCGGTGTTCCGGCCGGCCGTGGGTGACCCACGGACTTCTGCTGACGGCCGGCCGGCGGCCTACGAGCCCGCCGGCGCCGCGGGCCGCCGGGCGTACACCTCGATCTCGATCTTCATCCGGGGGTCGGCCAGGCCGCACACGAGCATCGTCGCGGCGGGCCGGATGTCGCCGAAGCAGCGGCGCAGCGTGGGCCAGCACGGCTCGAAGTCCTCGCGGTCGGGCAGCAGGTACCTGACCCGGACGACGTCGCCGAACGAGCAGCCGGCCTCGGCCAGTGCCGCTTCGACGGTGCGCAGGCACTGCTCGGCCTGTTCGATCACGTCGTCGGAGATGGTCATGGTTGCGTAGTCGAACCCGGTCGTCCCGGACACGTGCACCCAGTCGCCGTCGACCACCGCCCGGGCGTAGCCGATCTCCTCCTCGAAGGTGGAACCACTCAGGATCACGCGTCGCTCTGTCATGCGGCGAAAGCTAGGCAACCAGCAGTGATATGTCCAATACGTCGCAGAGCATGAAGTGATATCTCTACAGCTATGAACCGCCCGGAGCTCGGACTCCAACAACTGCACGCCTTCGCGGTCCTCGCCGAGGAGCTCCACTTCGGACGCGCGGCGGAGCGGCTCGGCATCGCGCAGCCGCCGCTCAGCCAGCAGATTCGCCGCCTGGAGGCGAAGGTGGGCTACCCGCTGTTCACCCGAGGGCCTGGCCGGGTGGCCCTCACCGCGGCAGGACACGAACTCCTGCCGGCCGCTCGACGTGCGCTCGACCAGGTCACCGTCGGCCTGGAGGCGGCCCGGCGGGTCGGCGGCGGTGCGGCCGGTCGGATCAGGGTCGGCTTCTCCGCGTCACTGGCGCTGACCCTCCTGCCGGGTCTGTTGCGCGCCTACCGCGGCCGGTACCCCGGAGTGGAACTGGAGATCCGTGAGATGACCACGGCGCCGCAGGTGGCGGCCCTGCGCGAGCACGTGATCGACGTCGGGCTCCTCCGGGAGCCGCCGGACGAGCCGGGGCTGAGGAGCGAGACGCTCCTGTCCGAGGAGTTCGTCGCCGTCCTGCCGGTCGGCCACCCCCTCGCGGCCCGACGCGTCGTCCCGGTCGAGGCGCTGGCGGACGAGCCGTTCGTGCTGCTGCCGGACAGTGCCGGGCCGACCGTCCGCAACCGGATCCTGGACCTGTGCCGCAGTGCGGGTTTCGAGCCCCGCCTCGGCCAGCAGGCGGTGGAGTGGCAGACGGTCTGCGCACTCGTCGAGGCGGGGCTCGGGGTCTCGCTCGCCCCGGCGAGCATCCGCCGGATCCGCCTCAGGGGTGTCGCCTACCGCCGGATCGAGCCGAGCGACGCGCGCACCACCGTGGCGATGACCTGGCGTCAGGACGACCCCGACCCCCTGGTCGCACGGTTCCTGGAAGTCGCCCGCGGCGAGGCCTGAGTCCTTCGGCCGGTCCCGCAGATCGACGAGCACCGTCGGACTCCTTCCCCCGCCCCCGCCCCCGCCCCCGCCCTCGCACCGAGTCGGAGCGGGCGGGGCGGTGCCACGCGCGGCGGCGGCCCGGGGGAAACCCTTCGTACGGGGCCCGGTCCGGCTGGTAGACAGTCGGTATGACTGATCTGATCATCCGTACCGCGGTTCTCGACGAGGTACCCGCCCTGCTGGAGTTCTGGGACCTGGCGGCGAAGGGCACGAGCATCACCGACGACCCCGACGGTGTGGCCCGGCTGATCGCCAGGGACCCGCAGGCGCTGATCGTCGCCGAACTCGACGGTGCGGTGGTCGGCACCGTGATCGCCGGCTGGGACGGCTGGCGCTGCCACCTGTACCGCCTGGCGGTCGACCCGCGCCACCGCCGGCAGGGGATCGGGGCCGCCCTGCTGGAGGCCGCCGAGCGGCGCTTCGAGGAACTGGGCGGTCGCCGGGCCGACGCGATGGTGCTGAACGACAACGAGCTGGGACAGCGGATCTGGCGGGGTACCGGCTACGGCCCCTCGCCGCAGTGGACCCGCTGGGTGAAGCCGCTCGGCGACTGACCACCGCGGGCGACGGCGCGGCTGAGATCCGACCCGCCGTCCCGTGCCGTCGCCCCGCCGTCACCCACCGCTCCCGGCCGTGTCACGCCCCGGCCGGGGCGGCGAACGCGTCGAGCAGCGCGTCCACCTCGCGGGTGACGGCGGCCAGCGCGGTCGGGGCGTCGGCGGCCCGGGCGAGCAGCATCCCCGCCTCGCAGAGGGCGCCCAGCAACAGGTGGGTGCGGACGTCCAGGTCGCCGGGGCGCAGCCGTCCCTCGGCCACGGCGGCGCCCAGGCCCCGGCGGAGCAGTGCGACGCTGTACTCGGCCTCGATCGCCCGGACGCTCTCCCAGCCGAGCACGGCCGGCCCGTCGAGCAGCAGGATCCGCCGCACCGCCGGGTCCAGGCAGCTGCGCAGGAACGCGGCGCAGCCCGCGCGGACCGCGGCCAGGGCGTCGGCGGAGCCTGCGGCGGCCTGGGTCAACTGCTCTGCGCGGCGCTGTTCCTGGTGCACGAAGGCGGCCCGCAGGAGTGCGGTCTTGCCGTCGAAGTGGTGGTAGACCGCGCCCTTGGTGACGCCGGCCGCGCGGGCGATCTCGTCGATCGAGACGGCCGGGTAGCCGTCCCGGCCGAAGAGGTCGATCGCGGCGTCCACGATGTCGCCGGTGGTGCTCTCCGAGCGGTCCGCCTGGGTCCTTCTGGCCATGGTCGCCTCCTCTTGACATCACATACTAACGGTACGTAAGTTGCGTACCGCAAGTACGTACTGTTGGTATGTAACTAGCTTCCCTCGGGGGAGAGGACAGCTCATGACGGATATTCAGCCCACCGCCACCGGAGCCGCGAGCGGCACCGGGGCAGCAGGCCGTCGGGCCGGGTACGACGCGGCGGACTTCGCCGACCGCTGGTCCGCCTTCTGGGCGGCGCCGGACCCGGCCCGGCTGGGCACCCTGAGCCACCGGGAGATCGTGCTGCACTGGCCCGGCCGCCCCGAACCGATCGTCGGCCTCGACCACTGGCGGGCCCAGGTGGCCGGCACCCTGGAGCGCTTCCCGGACCTGCGGCTACGGGTAATCGCCCACGCCCTGAACGGGGACGTCGCCTTCATCGGCTGGGAGGCCACCGCCACCGTCGAGGGCCGGGCCGCCGCCTGGGAGGGCGCCGACCGGATGCGACTGGTGGACGGCCTGGTGGTCGAGTCCACCGTCGTCTTCGACACGGCCGGCCTGCGCGGCCGGTCCGCCTGAGAGCCGCTCGGCGGCCCGGTCACGGGGCGGGCCGCCGAGCCCGCACCGGTCGGGGGCCGTCCGGGGTTATGGGTGCGGCACCCGGTGCGCGGCGGTGAAGGCCTCCGCGTCCCAGTGCCCGCCCAGGCGCGGGGACAGCGCCGCGAGCGCGAGCGGGCCGAAACCCGCGGTGTCCGTGCGCCCGGCCCCGGCCGGCAGCACGCCCAGCAGCGGTGCGCCCGCCGCGACGGGCAGGTCGGCCAGGTTGCAGCGCGCGGCCAGGTCGGCCTCCCGCGGCCACGAGCCGACCAGCACGCCCAGCAGCGACAGGCCCCGGGCCCGCAGCGCCTCCGCGGTCAGTGCCGTGGTGTTGAGGGTGCCCAGGCCCGCCGCCGCGACCACCAGGACCTCGGGCGCGAGCCCGAGACCGGCGCACGCCCGGGCCATGTCGGCCAGGGTGCGGCCCTGCTCGTCGTAGCGCACCAGCAGCCCGCCGGCGCCCTCGACCAGCACCAGGTCGTGCTGCTCGGCCAGCTCGGCCACCGCCTCGGCCACCCGGGCCGGGTCGAGGGTCGGCAGACCGCTGCGCCGGGCGGCCGTGTCGGGGGCCAACGGCTCGGGATAGCGGGCCAGTTCACGGGTGGTGAGCGGCCCGGCCAGCCGGACCACCTCCTCGGCGTCCCCGGCTTCGCCCGGTGCCACCCCGGTCTGGCCGGGCTTCAGCACGGCCACCCGGCGTCCGCCGGCCAGGGCCGCCGCGGCGACCGCCGCCGTGGCCACGGTCTTGCCGACCTCCGTCCCGGTACCGGTCACGAAGAGCACCTCGGCGCTCATCCGGCCACCGCCGCCGCCGTGACCGCCGCACCGATCCGGGCCAGGTCCTCGTCGCCCGTGACGTACGGCGGCATGGTGTAGATCAGGTCCCGGAAGGGCCGCAGCCAGACGCCCTCGCGGGCCGCCGCCGCGGTGGCCGCCGCCATGTCCACCGGATGGTCGAGCTGGACGACGCCGATCCCGCCGAGCACCCGGACGTCGGCCACGCCCGGCAGCTGCGCGGCGCCGGCCAGCGCCGTGTTCAGGCCGCTCTCCAGCCGCTTCACCTCCACCCGCCAGTCCTGGTCGAGCAGCAGACCGATCGAGGCGTTGGCGACGGCCGTCGCGAGCGGGTTGCCCATGAAGGTCGGGCCGTGGGCCAGCACGGGGACGGCGCCCCGGCTGATCCCGTCCGCGAGCTCGCTCGTGCAGAGGGTCGCGGCCAGCGTCAGGTAGCCGCCGGTGAGGGCCTTGCCCAGGCACATCACGTCCGGCGAGACGCCGGCGTGGTCGGCCGCGAACAGCTCGCCGGTGCGGCCGAAGCCGGTGGCGATCTCGTCGAAGACCAGCAGCACGCCGTGCTCGTCGCAGAGCCGGCGCAGCAGCCGCAGGTAGTCGGGGGAGTGGAAGCGCATGCCGCCGGCACCCTGGACCACGGGCTCGACGATGATCGCCGCCAGCTCGTCGGCGTGCCGCTCGACCAGGTCGGAGAGCTCCTGCGCGTACGCCTCGTCCACGGGCGCGTCGAAGCCGGCCGGCGGCTCGCCCGCGAACAGCTGGCGCGGCAGCACACCGCCCCAGAGCTGGTGCATGCCGCCCTCGGGATCGCACACCGACATCGGGTGGAAGGTGTCGCCGTGGTACCCGCCGCGCCAGGTCAGCAGGCGCTGCTTGGCCGGGCGCCCCACCGACTGCCAGTACTGCAGGCACATCTTCATCGCGACCTCGACGGCCACCGAGCCGGAGTCGGCCAGGAAGACGTGCCGCAGCGGCTCGGGCGTGATCTCGACCAGCGTCGCGGCGAGCCGCACGGCGGGCTCGTGGGTGAGCCCGCCGAACATCACGTGGCTCATCCGCCCGAGCTGGTCGCGGACGGCCTCGTCCAGCACCGGGTGGCCGTAGCCGTGGATCGCCGCCCACCAGGACGACATGCCGTCCACCAGCTCCCGGTGCCCGCCGGCCGGTTCGGCCAACCGGAGCCGGACCCCGGACGCGGACTCCACCACGTACGGGGTCACGGTGCCGGGCATCGGCCCGTACGGGTGCCAGACGTGTGCCCGGTCGAGCGCCAGCAGGGACTGCGGGGAGAGCTGTGCCACGGTGGTCGGTTCCTCGGTCGTCTCGGTTCGCTGCGCGTCGCTCAGGCGTTGGGCGCCAGCTCGGTGCCGGCGCCGCGGCGCCGCACCCGCACCAGGTCGCTGCGCACCTCGTCCTCCTGCGCGCCGGACGCGGCGGCGGCCGGCTCCGCGGCGGGGGCGCTCTCGCCGTGACCGCCGCAGGGGCCGCAGCCGCCGCCCGAACCGCAGCCGCCGCCGGCCGGGGCGCAGGCATGCCCGGCCGCCTCGGCGGCGTCGGCGCGGTGGCGCGGCAGCGTCACCTGGCCGGCGCCCTCCACCTCGAAGCCGGCGTCCGCGATCATGTCGAGGTCGGCCTGGCCGGCCTGGCCCTCGCTGGTGAGGTAGTCGCCGAGGAAGATCGAGTTGGCGATGTGCAGGCCCAGCGGCTGCATGGTGCGCAGGTGCACCTCGCGCCCGCCGGCGATCCGCACCTCGACGTCCGGGCAGACGAACCGGACCATCGCCAGGATGCGCAGGCAGCGCTGCGGGGTGAGGTGCCACTCCTTGGCCAGCGGGGTGCCCTCGAACGGGATGAGGAAGTTGACCGGCACCGAGTCCGAGTCCAGCTCGCGCAGGGCGTAGACCACGTCGACCAGGTCCTCGTCGCTCTCGCCCATGCCCGCGATCAGGCCCGAGCAGGCGGACAGGCCGGCGCCGTGCGCCTTGGTGACGGTGTCCACCCGGTCGGCGTAGGTGTGGGTGGTGGTGATGTCCCCGTAGGTGTTCTCGGAGGTGTTCAGGTTGTGGTTGTACGCGTCGGCGCCGGCCGCCTTGAGCCGCTCCGCCTGGTTGTCGGACAGCAGGCCGAGGCAGGCGCACACCTCGACGGCCTCGTTGGCGTCCTTGATGGCGGCGATGGTGTCCGCGACCCGGTCGATGTCGCGGTCCGTCGGTCCGCGCCCGCTGGCGACCAGGCAGACGCGCTTGGCGCCGCCGGCGAGGCCCGCGGCCGCCGCCTCGGCGGCCTGCTCAGGCTTCAGCCAGGTGTACTTGAGGATCTCCGCCTTGGAGCCGAGCCGCTGCGAACAGTACGAGCAGTCCTCGGGGCAGAGGCCGCTCTTGAGGTTCACCAGGTAGTTGAGCTTGACCCGGCGGCCGAACCACTGCCGGCGCACCCGCCCGGCGGCCGCGACCACGTCGAGGAGTTCGTCGTCGGTGGTGGCGAGGACGGCAAGGGCTTCCTCGCGGGTGGGGAGTTCCCGGCGCAGGCCCTTGGCGGTGAGGGTGTCGAGCAGATCCATGCGCCTGATCCTGCCCGCTCGCCGGTGGCCCGCGCCAGAGGGAACCCGCCAGAAGATCTCCCGGCAGATGTGCGAGTTGTCACAGTGTCGCCGCTCACAGTAGTGGTGCAGGTCACCCCGGCTGCGACGGCACCCCTTGATCGACGGCCCGAGCCCACCGCCTAGAATCTGCGCCATGACCACGCAGGGGCAACGTGACCCGCATCCGGCAGCCCAGACACCCGAGGGACGCGCCGCGCGGGCGCGCCAGGCCAGCCGGGCCCTCCCGGCCCGGGCGCTGGGGTGGTGCGTCGTCGTCGCGGTGGTCGCCGGCGGGGGATGGATAGTCAGCCGGCCGCATCCCGGCGACTGGATACCGGGGCTCGGCCCCTCCAGCTCCGACGCCGTCCGGACCCCTCCGGTGGTGGGCAACCCGCTGCCGCCGACCGTGACGGACCCCGAGGGCCTCACCGCCGACCGGTACTTCCCCGCCCAGCGGGTCGTCGAGATGGGCTCCTACAAGGGCCGGCGCAACGGCGCCCGGCAGGGCCAGGACTGCGCCGAGACCCTGCAGTCCCGCGAGCTGGACCCGCTGCAGGGCAGCGGCTGCCAGGGCTACGTCACCGTCAGCTTCAGCTCCGTCGACCAGCCCGCCCTGCTCAGCAGCGTCACCGTGCTGCGCTTCCCCGACGACGCCTCCGCGGCCCGGGCCGCGCAGGCCCTGCGCGCCGAGCCGGGCCCGGCGGACGCGCTGGCCTTCATCCTCCCCGACGCCTCCGCGGCGGCCGTTCCGGTGGTCCAGGCCGGTGCCACCAAGCCCGCCACGGCCGGCCGGGTGGAGTCCGTCGGCCACTTCCTGACCGTCGCCGTCTCGCGGTTCGCCGAGCCGCGCAGCGCCACCCCGAGCCCCACGGCGAGCGGTGCCACCGCCGGCGGCACCCCGGCCCCGGGAGCGTCCACGACGGCGCCGGTCCCGGCGAGTCCCACGGCGAGCACCCCGGCCGGCCCGACCCCGAAGCAGCTGGTCGACGAGGCCACCAGGGCCGTCTCCTTCGCGGCCGGCGCGCAGTTCATCTGGACCTGAGCCCGGCGGGGCCCGCCCGCGCCGGCCCGGGCCCGGCGGCCGGTGGCCGGCGCGGTCGGGACTCGGAGCGGCCGCTCTCGACCCGCAGCAGCCGGACGGGGCCCCGACGAATCGTCGGGGCCCCGTCCGTTCGGCGTCGTCGCCGGGTCAGCCGTCCATCCGGTCGACGGCGGTGACGCGCAGCACCGCGCGGCCCTCCTCGTTGGAGCCGTGCAGGTCGACCTCGGCGCTGATGCCCCAGTCGTGGTGGCCGGCCGGGTCGTCGAAGATCTGCCGGACCTGCCAGGAGTCCTCGTCCTGCTCGATCAGCAGCATCTTGGGGCCGCGCGCGTCCGGGCCGGTGGAGAGGTCGTCGTGCTCCTCCCAGTACGCGTCCATCGCGTCGGCCCAGCGGTCGGCGTCCCAGCCGTACTCGCCGTCGAGCTCGCCGAGCGCGTGGTAGTTCTCCAGCGCGGCCAGCTCCACCCGGCGGAACATCTCGTTGCGCACCAGCACCCGGAACGCCCGCTCGTTCGCGGTGACCGGCGCCGGCCGGTCGTCCAGCGTCACCTCGGGGGCCAACGGGTCCGTGGGGTTGGCCAGTTGCTCCCACTCGTCGAGCAGGCTGGAGTCGACCTGGCGGACCAGCTCGCCCAGCCAGGCGATCACGTCCTTCAGGTCGTCGGTCTTGATGTCCTCGGGGACGGTCTGCTCCAGCGCCTTGAACGCGCCCGCCAGGTAGCGCAGCACGATGCCCTCGGTGCGGGCCAGGTCGTAGTGGCCGACGTAGTCGCTGAAGGTCATCGCCCGCTCGTACAGGTCACGGACGACCGACTTGGGCTGCAGCGGGTGGTCCCCGATCCACGGGTGCGCGCGCCGGTAGACGTCGTACGCGTGGCTGAGCAGCTCCTCCAGCGGCTTCGGGTACGTGATGTCCTGGAGCCGCTCCATCCGCTCCTCGTACTCGACGCCGTCGCGCTTCATCTCGCCGATCGCCTCGCCGCGCGCCTTGTTCTGCTGCGAGGCGAGGATCTGGCGCGGGTCGTCGAGGGTCGCCTCGACCACCGAGACCACGTCCATCGCGTACGAGGGCGAGGTCGGGTCGAGCAGTTCGAAGGCGGCCAGCGCGAAGGTGGAGAGCGGCTGGTTGAGCGCGAAGTTCTCCTGCAGGTCGACGGTCAGGCGCACGATCCGGCCGTCGGCGTCCGGCTCCGGCAGCCGCTCGACCACGCCGCCGTCCAGCAGCGAGCGGTAGATCGCGATGGCGCTGCGGATGTGCCGGCGCTGCGCGGAGCGCTCCTCGTGGTTGTCGGTGAGCAGGTGCCGCATCGCCTCGAAGGCGTTGCCCGGCCGGCCGATCACCGAGAGCAGCATCGCGTGGGTGACCTTGAAGCGGGAGACCAGCGGCTCCGGGTCGGCGGCGATGAGCTTCTCGAAGCCCTCCTCCGTCCAGCCGACGAAGCCCTCGGGGGCCTTCTTGCGGACCACCTTGCGGCGCTTCTTCGGGTCGTCGCCGGCCTTGGAGAGCGCCTTGTCGTTCTCGACCACGTGCTCGGGCGCCTGCGCGGCGACCTGCCCGACGGTGTCGAAGCCGGCGCGCCCGGCCCGGCCGGCGATCTGGTGGAACTCGCGGGCCCGCAGGGTGCGCACCCGGATGCCGTCGTACTTGGAGAGCGCGGTGAACAGCACCGTGCGGATCGGCACGTTGACGCCCACGCCGAGCGTGTCGGTGCCGCAGATGACCTTCAACAGGCCTGCCTGCGCGAGGCGTTCGACCAGCCGGCGGTACTTGGGCAGCATGCCGGCGTGGTGCACGCCGATGCCGTGCCGGACGAACCGGGAGAGGTTGCGGCCGAACTTGGTGGTGAAGCGGAAGTTGCCGATCAGGTCGGCGATCGCGTCCTTCTCCGCCTTCGAGCACATGTTGATGCTCATCAGCGACTGCGCCCGCTCGACCGCCTCCTTCTGGGTGAAGTGCACGACGTACACCGGCGCCTGACCGGTCGTCAGCAGCTCCTCCAGGGTGTCGTGCATGGTGGTGCGGCGGTACTCGTAGAACAGCGGGACGGGCCGGGTCGCCGAGCGGACCACGGTGGTCGGGCGGCCGGTGCGGCGGGCCAGGTCCTCCTCGAAGCGGCGGACGTCGCCGAGGGTGGCCGACATCAGCAGGAACTGCGCGTGCGGCAGCTCCAGGATCGGGATCTGCCAGGCCCAGCCGCGGTCCGGCTCGGCGTAGAAGTGGAACTCGTCCATCACCACCTGGCCGACGTCGGCCTGGGCCCCGTCGCGCAGGGCGATGTTCGCCAGCACCTCGGCCGTGCAGCAGATGATCGGCGCGGTCGGGTTCACGCTCGCGTCGCCGGTCATCATGCCGACCTGCTCGGTGCCGAACATCTTGCACAGGTCGAAGAACTTCTCCGAGACCAGCGCCTTGATCGGGGCGGTGTAGAAGGTCCGCTTGCCCTCGGCCAGCGCCGCGAAGTGCGCACCCGCCGCCACCAGGCTCTTTCCCGAGCCGGTCGGGGTCGCCAGGATCACGTTGTTCCCCGAGACCAGCTCGATCAGCGCCTCCTCCTGGGCGGGGTACAGCGTGATGCCGCGCTCCTCCGCCCAGGCGGCGAAGGTCTCGTACAGCGCGTCGGGAGTGGCGGGGCTCGGCATCAGGTCAAGGAGGGTCACCCGGCTATCTTGCCTGCTCGCGACGTCCGTGGGCAAAGGGCGGGACGCCGGGGCGACCCGGGGCGCCGCCCGGCCCGGCGGCGGGCGCCGGCGCGGGCCGGTCGGTCGCCTCCAGCGAGAGCAGCAACCGCAGCGCCGCCTCGCTCGCACTGCCCGGCTCCACGGTGTACGCGACCAGGGCCTGGTCCGGGTCGTCGGGCAGCCGGAACGTCTCGAACGCCAGCTCCAGGCGGCCGACCACCGGATGCCGGAACACGTACGAGCCCCGGGTCTTGTCGCGGACCTCCTGGCCGGCCCAGAGCCGGGCGAAGTCCCGGCTGCCCATGCTCAGTTCGCCGATCAGGGCGGACAGCTCCGGGTCGTGCGGGTGGCGTCCGGCGCCCAGGCGCAGGTACGCGACCACGTCGGCGGCCTTCTGCTCCCAGTCGGCGTACAGCTCGCGGGAGGCCTCGTCCAGGAAGACCAGCCGGGCCTTCTGCCGCCGCCCGGGCTCCAGCGCCCCGAAGTCGGTGATCAACGCCGCCGCCGGCCGGTTCCACGCCAGCACCTCAGTGCCCAGCCCCAGCACGTACGCGGGGACGTCGGCCATCGCGTCCAGCAGCCGTTGCAGACCCGGCAGCACCCGCTGGGCCGGTCGGGGCACCCGGGCCGCCGGCCGCGGACGGGCCAGGTTGCCCAGGTGGCGGCGCTCGTCCGGGCCGAGCCGCAGGGCCCGCGCCACCGCGTCCAGCACCGCCTGCGAGACGTGGTCGGTCCGGCCCTGCTCCAGCCGCACGTAGTAGTCGACGCTCACCCCGGCCAGCTGGGCCAGCTCCTCGCGCCGCAACCCCGGCACCCGCCGCCGGCCGCCGTACACGGGCAGACCGGTCTCCTCCGGCTTCAGGCGCGCGCGGCGCGACCGGAGGAACTGCCCCAACTCGGCTCGTCTGTCCATACGGCAGATCATCGCGCACCGGGCGCGGCCCGAGCCTGGTCCTGCCAGACCCAGGGTGCGGCGGAGCCCTGCCGAGGACCGCGCGGCGGGCGAAGGATCGTGTCCGGCAGCAGACCGCACCCCTTCTGAACGGACCGACATGACCGACGTACCCACCGTGCCGCTCGGCGGCACCGACCTGATGATCAGCCGGATCGGCTTCGGCGCCTGGGCGATCGGCGGCGCCGGCTGGCGCTACAGCTGGGGCGCCCAGGACGACCGCGACTCGATCGCCGCCGTCCACCGCGCCGTCGAGCTGGGCGTCAACTGGATCGACACCGCCGCCGTCTACGGCCTCGGCCACTCCGAGGAGGTGGTCGGGCGGGCGCTGGCCGCGCTGCCCGCCTCCCGGCGCCCCTACGTCTTCACCAAGTGCGGCCTGCTCTGGGACGAGCGCGACCCGCTCGGCGCACCGCGCAAGGTGATGGAGCCGGCCGGCGTCCGCCGCGAGCTGGAGGCCTCGCTGCGCCGGCTCGGCACCGAGACGATCGACCTGTACCAGGTGCACTGGCCCGCCGACGGCCAGTCGCTGGAGTGGGGGGCCGAGCCGCCGGCCGAGTCCCACGGCACCCCGCTGGAGGAGTACTGGCAGGTGATGGCCGACCTGCGGACCGAGGGCAAGGTCCGGGCGATCGGCCTCTCCAACCACGACCCCGAGCAACTGGCGGCGGCCTCGAAGGTCGCCCGGGTCGACGCGATCCAGCCGCAGTTCTCGCTGCTCAGCCGGTCCGCCGCGCCCGAGCTGGCCTGGGCCGCCGCCAACGACGCGGCCGCCGTGGTCTACCAGCCGCTCGCCTCCGGCCTGCTCACCGGCGCCTTCACCGCCGAACGGGTGGCCGGCCTGGACCCGGAGGACTGGCGGCGCGGGCACCCGGACTTCACCACCGGACTCCCGCGCAACCTCGCCCTGGTGGACGCGCTGCGCCCGGTGGCCGAACGCCACCGCACCACGGTCGCGGCGGTCGCCATCGCCTGGACCCTCGCCTGGCCGGGCGTGAGCGGCGCCATCGTCGGCGCCCGCCGGCCCGGGCAGATCGACGACTGGGCCGGCGCCGTGGAGCTGGCGCTCGACGCCGCCGACCTCGACGCGATCACCGGAGCGCTGGCCCGCACCGGAGCCGGCGCCGGACCGCTGCGCCCCTGACCGGGTACCCGGTCGTCCCAGGAACGAGCAAGCAGAGAAGAAGGAGTGAACCCCGTGATCGTGATCGCGACCCTGCTGGCCGAGCCCGGCCGGACGGACCGGCTTCGGACCGCGCTGGAGGCGATGATCGAGCCGTCCCTGGACGAGCCCGGCTGCCTCGGCTACCAGCTCCTCGCCGACCCGAACCGGCCCGAACAGATGGTGATCATCGAGGAGTGGACCGACGAGGAGGCCCTCCGACTGCACTTCGCGACCGCGCACTTCCAGCTGGTCTCGGAGACCCTCGCCGAGGTGCTGGCCGAACCGCTGCGGCTGCGCCGGCTGACCGACCGGGCAGCCTGAGCAGCGCGGTCGCCGGGGCCGGGCCGCCCGGGCGGTCGGGATCGGCCCGGGCCCCGGGCCGGCCGGCGGGGATCTGACGGGGCGACGGCCGAGGCCCGGGCGTGTGCGCAGGCGCACATTGCCCGGGCCGCGTCCCTCGTGCCAGAGTGCGGCCCATGGCCCACCCCACCGCGCCCGAGCAGCAGACCCTCACCCCGGCCGCCGTCTTCGACTGGCTCGACGAGGCCGCCGAACTGCGGGCCCGGGCCGGCCTCACCCGGACCCTGCGCAGCCGCCCCGCCGACGACCCGGTGCTGGACCTGGCGAGCAACGACTACCTCGGGCTGGTCCACCACCCCGCCGTCACCGGGGCCGCCGCCGAGGCGGCGCTGCGCTGGGGCGGCGGCTCCACCGGCTCCCGGCTGGTCACCGGCACCACCGCGCTGCACACCGAGCTGGAGGAGGAGCTCGCCGCGTTCTGCGGGGTCGAGGCGGCGCTGGTCTTCTCCTCCGGTTACACCGCGAACCTGGCCGCCCTCACCGCGCTCACCGACCCGGACACCCTGATCGTCTCGGACGCCAACAACCACGCCTCGCTGATCGACGGGTGCCGGCTGTCGCGCAGCGACGTCCACCGGGCGCCGCACAGCGATCCCGCCGCCGTGGCCGCCGCGCTGGCCGCGCGCACGCACCGGCGGGCCCTGGTCGTCACCGACTCCGTCTTCTCCGTGGACGGCAACGCCGCCCGCCTCCCGGAGCTGTCCGCCGCGGCCCGTTCCCACGGCGCCGCGCTGCTGGTGGACGACGCGCACGGGCTCGGCGTGCTCGGCCCCGGCGGCGCGGGCGCGCTGGCCGCCGCCGGGCTGGCCGGGCAGCCGGACACCGTCGCCACCGTCACCCTCTCCAAGTCGCTCGGCTCGCAGGGCGGCGCCGTCCTCGGCCCGCGCCGGGTGGTGCGGCACCTCACCGAGACCGCCCGCACCTTCATCTTCGACACCGGCCTGGCCCCGGCCGCGGCGGGCGCCGCGCTCGGCGCGCTGCGCCTGCTGCGGGCCGAACCGCACCGCGCCGAGCGGGCCCGCGAGGTGGCCCGGACGCTGGCCGCCCGGCTCACGGCCGAAGGGCTGTCGGCCAGTACCCCCGACGCGGCCGTCGTCTCGGTCCGCGCCCCCGGCCCGGAGGCGGCGGTGGCCTGGGCGGCGGACTGCCGCACGGCCGGCCTGGCGGTGGGCTGCTTCCGGCCGCCGTCCGTCCCCGACGGCGTCTCCCGGCTGCGGCTGACCGCCCGCGGCGACCTGACGGACCGGCAGATCGCCGACGCCGTCCGGATCATCAGCCGGACGGCTCCGGCCGGCGCCGCGGCCCCGTCCCCCTGACCTGACCGGCCCGGGCGGGATCACCTTCGGCGGGGTCACTCGGAGCGTGGTCACCCCGGGCGGGTCACTCGTAGACGGTGGCCGCGTCCAGGGCCCGGGCGAAGAAGGTCCAGTCGCCGTCGGCCGGGAGTTCCTCGCCGAACCGCCGGTACCGGCCGTGGGAATCCTCGATCCACGCCGCGAGGGCGTCCAGGAACGAGTCCAGGGTGCCGTTCTCCCAGCGCTGGTCCGGGCTGCGGAGGTCCTGGCGGAGGTCCCGGACGAACGCGGCCAGGTCCTCGCGGCTGCGGACGTCGTCGGGGGAGCCGAGTGTCATGGCAGCACGGTAGCGCGGGCCCCCGGACGCCCGCGGCACCTTTTTCCTGGGGCCCGTCGCCCGCCGGCCCCTTCTCCCGGGGCCGCCGTCCCGGGCAGCGCCCGGCCGCCCCGGGTCAGTGCTTGCGGGCCCGGCTCGGCTGGACCCGGGTGGGCTCGCCCGCGACCTTGGGATGGTCCGGCGGGTACGGCAGCTCGCCCAGCCCCTCGTCCTTCGCCTGCCGCTCGTACAGCTCCAGCAGCGGATCCAGCCCGAAGGCCTGCCCGTCCATCCCGGCCTGCAGGTCGCCCACCTCGGCGAACCGCGCCGGCACCGTCCGCAGGTCGAAGTCCTCGGGCGCGGCGTCGTCCAGCTCCTCCCAGCGCAGCGGGGTGGAGGCGGTGGCGCCCGGGCGGGCGCGCAGCGAGTACGCCGAGGCGATGGTGCGGTCGCGGGCCATCTGGTTGTAGTCGACGAAGATCTTCTCGCCGCGCTCCTCCTTCCACCAGGCGGTGGTGACCTGCCCGGGCATCCGCTGCTCCAGGGCGCGGCCGAGCGCGATCACCGCGTGCCGGCAGTCGGTGAAGGTCCAGCGCGGTTCCAGCGGCACGTAGACGTGCAGGCCGCGCCCGCCGGAGGTCTTCGGCCAGCCCTGCATCCCGTACCCGGCCAGCAGGTCGCGCAGCTCGTGGGCGGCCCGGACGGCGTCGTGGAAGTCGGTGCCCGGCTGCGGGTCGAGGTCGATCCGCAGCTCGTCCGGGTGCTCGGTGTCGGCCCGGCGCACCGGCCAGGGGTGGAAGGTCAGACAGCCGAGATTGGCGGCCCAGAGCACGGCGGCCGGCTCGGTCGGGCAGATCTCGTCCGCCGAACGGCCGCTGGGGAAGTTGATCGTCGCGGTCGGCAGCCATTCGGGTAGGCCCTTGGGCGCGCGCTTCTGGTAGAAGAACTCGCCGTCCACCCCGTCCGGGAACCGTTGCAGGGTGGTCGGCCGCTCCCGCAGGCCGCGCAGCACCCCCTCGGCGACCGCGACGTAGTACTGCGCCACGTCCAGCTTGGTGTACCCCCGCTCGGGGAAGTACACCTTGTCCGGGTTCGACAGCCGCACCGCACGACCGGCGACGTCCAGTTCCACAGCTCCAGCCATGACGTCCACGCTAGGCGGAGGGGCCGGGGTGCGCGCCCGGAGCGCGGCCGTCCCCGCGCGGGCCGGGGCGGGCGGCGGCACCATCGAAGGCATGGACCTGCCTGTGATGCCGCCGGTCGCGCCGATGCTCGCCAAGGCGGTGCCCGAGATCCCGCCCGGAATGCAGTACGAGGCCAAGTGGGACGGCTTCCGCGCGATCGTCTTCCGGGACGGCGACGAGGTCGAGATCGGCAGCCGGACGGGCAAACTGCTCACCCGGTACTTCCCCGAACTGGTGGCCGCGTTCCGCACCGAACTGCCGCCGCGCTGCGTGGTGGACGGCGAGATCGTGATCGCCCGCGAGGGGCGGCTGCGGTTCGAGGAGCTGCTGGAGCGGATCCACCCGGCCGCCTCCCGGGTGCGGACGCTCGCCGAACGCACTCCCGCCTCCTTCGTCGGCTTCGACCTGTTGGCGCTCGGCGGGCGCTCGCTGCTGGACGAGCCGCTGGAGGTGCGCCGCCCGGCCCTGGTGGAGGCGCTGCGGACGGCCGCCGACCCGGTGTTCACCGCGCCCGCCACCACCGACCGGGAGCTGGCCGGTACCTGGTTCGCCCAGTTCGAGGGCGCCGGACTGGACGGCGTGGTGGCCAAGCCGCTGGACCAGCCCTACCGGCCGGGCGACCGGACGATGTTCAAGGTCAAGCACGGCCGGACGGCCGACTGCGTGGTGGCCGGCTACCGCGAGCACAAGAGCGGCCCGGTGGTCGGCTCGCTGCTGCTCGGCCTGTACGACGCGGACGGGCGGCTGCAGCACGTCGGCGTCTGCGCCGCCTTCACCGCGGCCCGCCGCCGCGAGCTGGTCGAGGAGCTGGCGCCGCTGCGGACGGACCCCTCGGCCGGGCACCCCTGGGGTGCCTGGGCCGACGAGGAGGCGCAGGCGAGCGGGCGGCTGCCGGGCGCGCAGAGCCGCTGGACGGGCGGCAAGGACCTCTCCTGGGTGGCGCTGCGGCCCGAGCGGGTCTGCGAGGTGGCGTACGACCACATGGAGGGCACCAGGTTCCGGCACACCGCGCAGTTCCGCCGCTGGCGCCCGGACCGGACGCCGGAGAGCTGCACCTACGAGCAGCTGGAGGAGCCGGTCTCGTACGACCTGGCGCGGGTGCTGGGGGCGTAGCGCGCCGGGAATCCGCTGCCGGCCGGTGCCGGAGTCGCGGGCCCGTCCTCCGCCGCCGGGTCCGGCGGACCCGGACGCCGTACCGTGGCAGGGTGCGGACCGTCGAGCTGACCTGCCTGCCGGACCTCGACGCCCAGGTGCGGCGCGTGTGGCGCCGGCTGGCCGACGCGGGCGTGCCCAGCCTCGCCTCGCACCCCCACCCGACCAACCGGCCGCACCTGACGGTGGCCGCGTGCGAGACGGTGCCCGCGGCGGTCCTGGCGGAGATCGCGGGCCTGTTGCGCGCCGCGCTGCCGCTGCCGGCCCGGTCGACGGGGCCGGTCGTCCTGCCGGCCGCCCGTGGCTGGCACGTCCTCGCACTGGCGGTCGATCCGACGGCGGAGCTGCTCGACCTCCACGGCGAGGTCTGGGCACTTCTCGACGGGGCTCCCGGTCCGCACCCGTGGCTCGTCCCCGGACGCTGGCGGCCGCACCTGAGCCTCACCCGCCCGCTGGACGTACGCGGCCTGGCACTCGCCCACGCCGTACTGCCGGTGCCGTGCCGGCCCGCCGGCACCTTCGACGCCGCCCGTAGCTACGACGGCGAGACCCGCACCACCGTGGAGCTCGCCGGCTGACGGTCGGCCCCCGTGCTGCCCGACCGCGCCGAGCGGCATGGTCCTGGACCGTTGCGGGAGGCGCTCGGTGCGAAGCCCCGGCCGTCCGGGGGGCGCCCGCAGGGGGCGGCCCCCGGACGGCCGGGGCTGCTCCGGGCCGGATCAGCCGGCGTAGGTCCGCAGGTACTCGAACCTGGCGGTGGCACCGGACTTGTTCATCGAGACCAGGCCGATCTTCAGCGCGCCCCTGACCGGGAGGGTCCAGACACCGGAGTACGACCAGGTGACGCCGTCGCGACTGGTGACGGCCCGCACCTCGTGCTCGTTGTTCGCGGTGTCGGTGTGGTGGACCAGCCGCAGCCAGAGGGTGTCGGCGGCGGGCCCGCCGAACATCGGGGCGTTGGCGACGGCGGTGGGCGGGGTGGTGGTGGGACGCTCGCCCTCCTTGCCGAACTCGGTGACGTGCAACAGGGCGCCGTTGCCGTTGTTCAGCGGCAGCACGGAGTGCACGAGCTTGAACCACCGGTCGTCGTTCTCGTACAGCACCAGACCGGCCTGCTGCGCGCTCTGCCCCGGCGCGAAGACCATCTTCGTCTCGACGGTGAAGTCACCCGAAGGCGCCGGGCGTTGCAGGACGGAGGCGGTGTTGGTGCCGAGGTAGAGCTCGGCGTCCTGGGTGGGCCAGGAGAGGGAGCCGGAGCCGGACGTCACACCGGCGGCCGGGCCGCGGACCCAGCTCCACGGGGAGCCGGCCGTGCTGCCGGGCACCGTACCGGTGTCGAACTCGTCGCTGTACGCGGGCAGCAGGGCGCCGGGGACGGGAGCGGCGACCCGGGCCGTCACGGGCGTGTACAGCGCGGTGGCGGTGGCGTTGTCACCGCCCGCACCCGCGCCGCGGGCGGACAGGGCGACCGAGCCGCCGCGGGCGGCGCCCGCGGGCAGCGTACGGGTCTGCACGGCGACCGGGTCGTGCAGCCGGTCGTGGCTGACCTCCACCGTCAGCGCGGTGCCGCGGAGTTCGGCGGTGACGCTGTGCCAGGTGTTCCAGGTGAAGCCGGCCGGCAGGGCGGTGACCTGCTCGCCGGCGGACGTGCCGCCGACCACCGCCTCGGTGACGAGGGCGCCTCGGCCCCGGTCGATCCAGGCGGTGACGCGGTCGCCCGGCCCGGCGTACGCGAGGGTCAGGCCGGCGGCGCCGCCGGCCGCGGTGACCCGCAGGTCCGCCTCGGCCCGGACGTTCGCGGGTGCGGTCCCGTTGCTGACCAGGTGGGCGGCGGCGGTGCCGCTGTCGGCGTGCGCGGCGTAGCCGCCGGAGTCGGCCAGGACGGGTGTCGTCCAGCCGCCCGTCCCGGCGCCTTCGGCGTGCCAGCCGTTCAGCGTCGCGTCGTTGAAGGTGCCGCCGGCCGACCAGCCGGTGGCGGGGGCGGTCTGCGCGGTGTCGGACGGACCGGCACCGGCCCGGACGACCGGCCAGCCGTCGATCCAGTCGAGCCGGTCGACCAGCAGCGGGCGCCGGCTCAGCTTGAGGGTGCCGCCCGCGGCGGGGGCGAGGTCGGGCGCGTCGGACGGGATGCCGTGGTAGACCAGCCAGTCCTGCCCGGCGAGGTCGGTCTGGACGGCGTTGTGGCCGGGGCCGATCCAGCGGTTCCCGTTGGCGCCGACGACGAAACCGGCCTTGCTGGTGAGGGCGCCGAGGTCGGTGCCCTGGTCGTCGGTGAACGGGCCGAGCGGGCTGGTGGCCCGGCCGGCCTTCACCTGGTAGCCGCTGAACGCGCCGTCGCAGCAGCCCGCGTCGGAGTAGAAGAGGTAGTAGTAGGCGCCGCGGTGGACGACGAAGCCGCCCTCCATCCGCCGGCCGCGGGCGATCTGGGTGACGGCGCCCTGGGTGCGGGTGCGGTCGGGGCTGAGCTGGGCGACGCAGATGGTGTCGTAACTGCCCCAGTAGAGGTAGGGGGTTCCGTCGGTGTCGGTGAACTGCGACTGGTCGATGTTGCCGCTGGGGCAGCCGCTGGGGGAGGGCAGGACGGCGCCGCCGTCGGTCCACGGGCCGGTCGGGGTCGGGGCGGTGGCGATGGCCACGGTGTTCCTGCCGGGCACCGAGTAGTACAGGCTGTAGTGGCCGTCGAAGTACCGGATGTCGGGGGCCCAGAGGCGTGAGCCGCCCTCCCAGGCGGGCTGGGTGGCCGGCGTGAAGACCTCACCGGCGTAGTCCCAGTGCACCAGGTCGGCGGAGCGCAGGATCGGCAGGATGCGCTCGCCGTCCTCGCCCTTGCTCTGGAGGACGGGGTTCTGGGTCCCGTAGGCGTACCAGTAGCCGTCCTTGCCGCGGATGGAGGTCGGGTCGGGGAAGGTGTCGACGGTACCGGCGCTCACCGGGTTGGTGTACGTCGCGGCCTGTGCGCCCGGGGCCTGCACGGCCGCCCGGGGCACGCGCGCCACCTGCGCGCCGTGCGCGGCCGGGAGGGTGCCCGCGGCGAGGCCGAAGGCGAGCGCACAGGCGCCGGCCAGCCGGAACAGCCGCCTTCTGCCGGTGCGTTGCGTGCGTGTCATGCCGTCTCCCTGGTCGTGGGTGCGGTGCGGGTGTCGCTGCGGCCGCGAGCGGTGGCGTCGGTGCCCTCGGGTTCGAAGGCACTGAGGGTGGGGTCGTGGTCGAGCGCGCCGACCTCGTACATCGGCGCCATCCAGTGGTGGAAGTTGTCGCCGCGCTCGCGCAGCAGGTCGTACAGCCGCCGGGTGAGCCGGGCGCGGACGTCCGCGTACGCCGGGTCCCCGTGGCGGTTGACCAGCTCGTGCGGGTCCTGGTCGAGGTCGTACAACTCGTTGACCGACTCGGGGTTGACGATGAGCTTGTACCGGTCGTCGCGGATCATCCGCTGCGGGTAGGGGAAGTGATGGCCGTGGAACTCGGCGATCAACTCCTGTGGCCAGTGCGGCTGTTCGCCGCGGACCAGCGGCAGCAGGCTGCGGCTGTCGACGGCGGGGGAGGGATCGGCGCCGGCGAGTTCGAGGATGGTCGCGGTGCAGTCCGTGAGCGAGACCAGCTCGTCGCGGACCTGCGGCGGCGCGCCCGGCACCCGGACGATGCCGGGGATCCGGTAGATGTCCTCGTACATCGCCGGGCCCTTGTCGTGCAGCCGGTGCGCGCCGGTGAACTCCCCGTGGTCGGCGGTGAAGAACACCGACGTGCCGTCGGTGAGGCCGAGTTCGTCCAGCCGGGTGAGGATGCGTCCGATCTGCTGGTCGATGAGGGTGACGTACCCCCAGTACACCGCGATCAGCTTGCGACTGGTCTCCTCCGTCAGGGTGTCGTACGTCCAGTGGTCGCAGTAGTTCTGCTGGACGGGCGGTTTGCCCTCGAAGGTCTCGGCGACGGACGCGGGGAGTTCGACCAGCGCCGGGTCGTACATGTCGTAGTAGGCGTCGGGCAGCAGGTACGGCAGGTGCGGGCCGAAGAAGTGCGTGGCGAGGAAGAACGGCCGCCCGTCCGCCGCGTACCGCTCCAACTGCTCGATCGCGCGGGTCGCGAGGTAGTGCTCGAAGGTCGCCTCGGCGGGCTGGTGGAGGCGGGCCGCGAGCAGGTTGCCGGGGTTGCCGTTCGGGGTGGTACCGCGGACCGGCTCGGAGATCCGGTACGGCGGCAGGCCGCGTTCGGCGAGGTAGGCCAGGTAGTCCGGATGGTCGACGGGGTTGTGCCAGCCGGGCAGGTCGGGGCCCTCGAACCCGTAGGAGGCGGCGTTGCGTTCGGTGCCGCCGTGCCACTTGCCGATCAGCCCGAGCCGGTAGTCGCGGGCCCGCAGCGCCTCGGGGAAGGTGAAGACGTCCTCGCGGAGGTCCTCCAGGTAGCCGACGTTGCGCTCCTGGTTGGCCAGCAGCCGGTGCCGGAAGGGGTTCTGGCCGGTGAGCAGGCTGGCGCGGGCCGGGGTGCAGATCGCGGTCGGGGTGTAGAAGCGGTCGAAGCGGGTGCCGGTCGCGGCCAGCCGGTCCAGGTGGGGGGTCGCCACGTGCGGATTGCCGTACGCACCGAGGGTGTCGACCCGGTGCTGGTCGGTCATCAGGAACAGCAGGTTCACTTCGCGGCCGCCTTGACGTAGGCGTCGCCGGCGTAGAAGTCGGCCGGGTTCGGCGAGGTCTTGAGCTGGCCGGTGGAGACGAAGAAGTCGCCGAGGCCCTTGAACCAGCCGTCCACCGTGCCGTCCTTGGTCTTGGCCACCAGGTCGGCGGTGGTCATGGTCTGCACGTTGGCCGCGTCGGCCTTCACCTTCGCCGGTTCGAGCTTGAGCAGCGTGGCGGCCTCCTCGACGGCCTCGTCCGGGTGGGCGGCGCGCCAGTCGTTGGCCTCCTGGAGCAGCTTGACGACCTTGCCGGACAGTGCGGCGTCCGTCTTCGTGCCGGAGACGAACGCGGTGGGGAACGCGCGGTCGGTGAAGTTCTTCGTGCTGGCGATCTCCACCAGGTCCGGCTTCTTGGCCTTGATGGTGTCGATCAGCGGGTACCAGATGCCGGCGGCGTCGATCTGCCCCGACACGAACGCGGAGACCACGGTCGACGGGTCCATCGGCACCTTCTGGACGTCCTGCGGGGACAGTCCGGCCTGCTGGAGGGCCAGGTTGAGGACCATCTCGCCGGAGGTCCCGGCCGGTACGCCGACCTTCTTGCCCTTGAGGTCCTGCACGGAGCCGATGCCGGGCTGGGCGATCACCCGGTCCGCGTACGCCAGGGTGTCGACCGCGACGATCCTCGCCTTGCCGGAGGCGGGCAGCCAGACGGCGCCGGGGCCGATGTAGCCGAAGTCGAGGTCGCCGGCGCCGAGCGCCGTGATCTGCAGCGGGCCGTTGGTGAAGACCTTCAGCTCCGGGGCGAGGCCGTACTTCTTCCACAGGCCCTGCTTGTCCGCGATGGCCAGCAGGCTGGCGCCGTTGTAGTCGCTGATGTAGCCGAACCGCACCTTGGTGGTGCCGCCGGACGCGTCCTGCGCGGAGCCGGAGGAGCAGGCGGTCGCGCAGAGCGACAGCACGGTCACGGTGGAGGCGGTGAAGAGGGCGCGACGGAGTATACGCATGGCGTGTGAGTTCCTTGTCGGGGAGAGGAGTTGCCGGAGGGAGGGGGTCAGACGGCCGGGACGGCGGGGGCGGCCGGCGGCTGGTGGTAGACGGCGTGCCAGACCTCGTTGCGGATCCGGCCGAAGGCCTCGGAGAGCCGGATCTCCTCGGTGCGCGGGTAGGGCAGGTCGACGTCCACGATCCGGTCGATCCGGCCCGGCCGGGCGGCCATCACCACCACCCGCCGGGCGAGGTGCACGGCCTCGTCCACGTCGTGCGTGATGAACAGGACGGTGCGCCGCTCCCGGCTCCAGGTGTCCAGCAGCTGGTTCTGCAGCTGGACCCTCGTCAGCGCGTCGAGCGCGCCGAACGGCTCGTCCATCAGCAGCACCTGCGGGTCGACGGCATAGGCGCGGGCGATCGCGCAGCGCTGCCGCATACCGCCGGACAGCGTCTTGGGAAGCGCGTCCGCGAAGTCGGTCAGGCCCACCAGGTCGATGGCGTACTGAGCGCGGCGACGGCGCTCGGCGGCGGGGATCGCGGCGAGCCGCAGGCCGAACTCGACGTTGCGGCGGACGGTCAGCCACGGGAACAGCGCGTACTGCTGGAAGATCACCCCGCGGTCCGGGCCCGGCCCGGTGACCGGCACGCCGTCCAGCAGTACCCGGCCGGAGGTCGGTTCGACCAGCCCGGCGGCCATGCCGAGCAGGGTGCTCTTGCCGCAGCCGGAGGGGCCGACGACGGTGACGAACTCACCGTCCGCGACGTCGAGGGAGACGGTGTCGAGTGCGGTGAACACGCCGTCCCCGACCGGGTAGGTCCGGCCGACCGCCCGAAAGGACAGCTTGCTGGTGGTGCTGGTGGTGCCGGTGGGATCGGGGGAAGCGGTCGGACTGCTCTGCGCGGTGCTCATCGGCGCTCCTGCCATCGGGTGAGGCGCCGCTCCGCGAGCTGGAGCAGGCGGTCCATCGTCAGGCCGAGCACGCCGATCGTGATCAGCCCCACGAAGATCGTCGGGAGGTCGTAGTAGAGCTGCGCCTGCTGCATCCGGAAGCCCAGCCCCTCCTGGGCGGCGATCAGCTCCGCGGCGACCAGGGTGCCCCAGGCCGAGCCGAGCCCGATCCGCATGCCGACCAGGATGAACGGCGCCGCCGCCGGGATCACCACCCGGAGGAAGATCGCACGGTCGCCCGCGCCGAGCACCCGGGCCGCGTTGACCAGCGTCACGTCCACGTCGACCACGCCCTGGAACGCCGCCACCACGCTCGACAGGAACGCCGCCAGGAAGATCACGAAGACCTTCGGCACCTCGCCGATGCCCATCAGCACGATCGCCAGCGGGATCAGCGCCAGTGGCGGGATCGTCCGGAAGAACTGCACGTACGGCTCCAGCAGGGCCCGCGCCGTCGGGTACCAGCCCATCAGGAACCCGACCGGTACGGCGGTCAGGGTGCCCAGCGCGAACCCGGTCAGCACCCGGCGCAGGCTGGCCAGGGTGTCGTCGAGCAGGGTGCCGTCGGCGATCAGCTCGCCCGCCCGGCCGGCGACCTCGGCCGGTCCCGGCAGGCCCTGCATTCCGGAGGAGGCGAGCAGGGCCCAGCCGGCCAGGCCCGCGGCGACCGCGGCGAGATTGAGGGTGAGGGTCCGGGCCAGGCGGCGCGCGGCCGGGCGCGCGGGCCGGGCCGCCCCGGTCGTCACGGCTGCCATCGCCGCCGCCTCCGGTCGGTTCGGGTCACGGGGTTTCCTCGACTTCGGGTCGGTTTCGGGGCCGGTGCTCGGGTCGGTGCTCGGGTCTGGTGGGGTAGTGGGCGAGCAGCGGCGAGGCGTGCAGGACGAGCGCGATGCCGCCGAGGGCGCCGCCGTACTCGCCGAGCGCGGCCCGCCGCAGGTCCAGCAGGCTGCGGGCGAGCGGCAGCACCTGCGCCGAGAGCGCCTCACGGACGGGCCCCAGCAGCAGTTCCTCGGCCTCGGCCAGCTCCCCGCCGACCACCACGACCCCGGGGCCCACCGCGTTGCACACCGCGGCGAGGACGGCCCCGACCTGCGCGCCGACCGCGCGCAGCACGCCGGCCGCCGCGGCGTCCCCGTCCCGCGCCGCCGCGGTGAACCCCGCGACGTCGGTCGCTCTCCCGCCCGCGGCCCGGTACGCGTCCAGCACCGCGCCGACCGACGCCACGGTCTCCAGGCAGCCACGGCCGCCGCAGTCGCACGGGGCGCCCGCCGGGTCGACGGTGATGTGCCCGAACTCGCCCGACAGGCCGTGGGCGCCGCCGTGCAGCGCGCCTCCGACCACCAGGCCGCCGCCGACGCCGTGCGACAGTCGCAGGTACAGCACGTCCCGCGAGCCGGTGGCCGCGCCCCAGACCGACTCGGCGAGTGCGGCCAGCCGGGTGTTGTTGTCGACGTGCACGGGCACGCCGAAGGCCTCGGCAAGTCGCTCGCGTACCGCCTCTGCGGTGCCGGCCAGGGCCTGCGGGCCCGGGTCGGCCGGCGGGCCGGGGTGGGCCTGCGCCGTGCCCGGCGCGGTGCCCGGGGCGGTGCCGGCGGGGGCGGGGAGTCCGACCGGGCCGACCACGCCGGCGCCGATGCCGGCCACCGCGTCGAGCCTGAGCGAGCCCCCCGCGAGCGTGCCGACCAGCCGGCGTGCCAGCGCGATCCGCCGGTCCCACGAGAGGTCGGCCGGGTGCTGCTCGCTCGCCGAACCGACCACCTCGTGCGCCACGTTGACGGCCGCGACATGGACGGCCCGACGGGCGAAGTCGATCCCGATCGCCAGCCCCGCGGCCGGGTTGAGGCTCAGGGTCTCCACCGGGCGCCCGCGCCGGCGGCCCGTCGCCTCGGGGGGCGCGGTGACCACGGCACCGGCGGTCACCAGCCCGCCGACGATGTCGTACAGCGTCGTGCGGGAGAGGCCGGTGTGCGTGCAGAGACCGGCCCGGGTGAGCGGGCCGTGTCGCCGTAGCAGGTCGAGGACCAGTGTTTCGTGGCCCTGCCTCAAGCGCGCCAGAGGGCCGTCGTGTTGGTGCATGCCAGTCAGGATGGCGAGCGCGACGAATTTACGTCAACAGTCCGGATTAAATGTCACGCCGCCGCAATGTGCCGCAATGATCGGCGGCAGTCCCAGGCCCCGGCGACCCCCTGAGGTCCGCGGCCGCTCCACCGGCGACCGGTCCCGGCCGCCCGGTCCGGCGCCCGGTCCCGGCCCGCCGGACCGGGTGGCCGGCCGCACCGCAGCCGCCCGCGAGCCACGTCACGCCATGCCGCGCACCGCACCGCCGCGCACCGCACCGCATCCTCCGTACGGGTGGCGCGCGGCACGGCGCCGGGTCGCGGGGGCACGGCTCGGGCACCATCGTGAAGCCCAGCTGTGGCGGCCCTTAAGAATTCCTCGATGGACCGCACCCGCTCCCACCAGGCAGATTGCACAGTGCCCGGTGCGGCGCCGGCCGCAGCGGCCGCCCCCGCCGGGCTCCGCCGGCCTGCCCACACCAGGCCGCCCCCACGTGCGTCAGGAGCCGCCGCAGTGAAGGCACTCGTCAAGCAGAAGGCCGAGCCGGGACTCTGGCTGATGGACGTCCCGAAGCCCGCCATCGGCCCCGGCGAGGTGCTGATCAAGGTGCTGCGCACCGGGATCTGCGGTACCGACCTGCACATCCGCAACTGGGACGGCTGGGCGCAGCAGACCATCCGCACGCCGCTGACGCTCGGTCACGAGTTCGTCGGCGAGGTCGCCGAGATCGGCGCCGCCGTCACCGAGGTGAGCGTCGGCGACCTGGTCAGCGGCGAGGGCCACCTGGTCTGCGGCAAGTGCCGCAACTGTCTGGCCGGCCGCCGCCACCTGTGCCGCAACACCGTCGGCCTGGGCGTCGGGCGCGACGGCGCCTTCGCCGAGTACGTGGCGCTGCCCGCCTCCAACGTCTGGGTGCACCGGGTGCCGGTCGACCTGGACGTGGCCGCGATCTTCGACCCGTTCGGCAACGCCGTGCACACCGCGCTGTCCTTCCCGCTGGTCGGCGAGGACGTGCTGATCACCGGCGCCGGCCCGATCGGCATCATGGCCGCCGCCGTCGCCAAGCACGCCGGCGCCCGCAACGTGATGATCACCGACGTCAGCCCGTACCGCCTGGACCTGGCCCGCAAGGTCGGCGTGACGCTGGCGCTGAACGTCGCCGAGCACACCATCGAGGAGGGCCAGCGGCAGCTGGGCCTGCGCGAGGGCTTCGACGTGGGCCTGGAGATGTCCGGCCGTCCCGAGGCGATGCAGCAGATGATCGCCAACCTGACGCACGGCGGCAAGATCGCCATGCTGGGCCTGCCCGCCGAGGACTTCCCGGTCGACTGGGCGCGGATCGTCACCTCGATGATCACCATCAAGGGCATCTACGGCCGCGAGATGTTCGAGACCTGGTACGCGATGTCGGTGCTGCTGGAGGGCGGGCTCGACCTCAGCCCCGTGATCACCGGCCGCTACCCCGCCGCCGAATTCGAGTCCGCCTTCGACGACGCCGCGAGCGGACGCTGCGGCAAGATCATCCTCGACTGGACCGTCTGACCCTCTCACAAGGAGCCCGTAGCCGTGTTCGACTCCGTGCGCGACGACATCGCCACCACCCTCGACGAGATCCGCGAGGCCGGCCTCTTCAAGCCCGAGCGGGTGATCGGCACCCCGCAGAGCGCCGCCGTCACCGTCACCGGCGGCGGCCGGCCGGGCGAGGTGCTGAACTTCTGCGCCAACAACTACCTCGGCCTCGCCGACCACCCCGAGATCCTCGCCGCCGCCAAGGACGCGCTGGACCGCTGGGGCTACGGCATGGCCTCGGTCCGCTTCATCTGCGGTACCCAGGACGTCCACAAGCAGCTGGAGGACCGGCTCTCCGCCTTCCTCGGCCAGGAGGACACGATCCTCTACTCCTCCTGCTTCGACGCCAACGGCGGCGTCTTCGAGACCCTGCTGGACGACCGCGACGCCGTCATCTCCGACGCGCTCAACCACGCGAGCATCATCGACGGCATCCGCCTCAGCAAGGCCCGCCGCCACCGCTACGCCAACCGCGACCTCGCCGACCTGGAGAAGCAGCTCCAGGACACCCAGGACGCCCGCCGCCGCCTGATCGTCACCGACGGCGTCTTCTCGATGGACGGGTACGTCGCGCCGCTGCGCGAGATCTGCGACCTCGCCGACCGCTACGACGCCATGGTCATGGTCGACGACTCGCACGCCGTCGGCTTCGTCGGCCCCGGCGGACGCGGCACCCCCGAGCTGCACGGCGTGATGGACCGCGTCGACATCATCACCGGCACCCTCGGCAAGGCCCTCGGCGGAGCCTCCGGCGGCTACGTCGCGGCCCGCCGGGAGATCGTCGCCCTGCTGCGCCAGCGCTCGCGCCCCTACCTGTTCTCCAACTCGCTCGCCCCGGTGATCGCCGCCGCCTCGCTGAAGGTGCTCGACCTGGTCGAGGAGTCGAACGAGCTGCGCGAGCGGCTGACCGCCAACACGGCGCTGTTCCGCTCGAAGATGACCGAGGCGGGCTTCGAGATCCTGCCGGGCGACCACCCGATCGCGCCCGTCATGATCGGCGACGCGGCCAAGGCCGGCCGGCTGGCCGAACTCCTGCTGGAGCGCGGCGTGTACGTGATCGGGTTCTCCTTCCCGGTCGTCCCGCACGGCGCCGCCCGGATCCGGGTCCAGCTCTCCGCCGCCCACTCCACCGAGGACGTCGAGCGCGCCGTCGCGGCCTTCGTGGACGCCCGCGCGGCCCTGGAGGCCTAGCCTCCCCGGAGCGTCTCCCGGCGCTCCCCACCGACGACCCCGCGGCCCGTCCGCCCGGAACCGGGCGGGCCGCGGGGTTGCCCCTGTCCGTCCGCCCGTCCGCCCGCTCGCCCGCACGGGCACCCGCGCCCGCCGTCCGGCCCCCCGCCCTGGACGGTGGACGGGTCAGGCCGGGTTGCCGGCGGCCTCGGCCCGCGCCGGCGCCGGGACCGTCGGGACGGGCGCGGTCTGCGCCGCCCCCGGGTCGCCGACGAAGTCCGCGGCCTCGGCCAGCTCCGCCACGGCCGCCGCCGCGAGGGTGGTCAGGTAGCCGAAGGCGTCCTCGCCCACGGGCAGCCGCAGCGGCGCGGAGCCGCTCGCCACGACCCTGCGCACCAGGGCCGCGAAGTCCTCCGGCCGGCCGAGCTCGGCGTTGCCCTCCATCGCCCGCAGCCCGTCCAGCATCGGGTCGGTCGCCGGCTCGTACTCCGGCATCCGGGCCGCGGCGGCGGTGAGCGAGCTGCCGTAGCGGGTGGCGAAGCCGCCCGGCTCCAGCACCGTCACCCTGACGCCGAACGCCGCCGCCTCCACCGCGAGGGCCTGGCTCATCGCCTCCAGTGCGTACTTCCCGGCGCTGTAGGCGCCCAGGCCGGGGAAGACCGTCCGGCCGGCGAGGGAGGAGACGTTGACGATGTGTCCGGAGCCCTGGGCCCGCATCAGGGGGAGGACCTCGCGGGTGAGCCGCCAGGGGCCCACCACCAGGACCTCCAGCTGCTCGCGCAACTCCGCGTCCGAGACCTCCTCGACCGCGCCGAACAGCCCGCAGCCGGCATTGTTGACCAGGACGTCCACCCCGCCCAGGCGCTCCACGGCGAGCTCCACCGCGGCCCGGCACTGTCCGGCGTCCCGGACGTCGAGCACGGCCTCGGTGATCCGGCCGGGATGGGCCTTGGCCAGCGGTTCCAGCGCGCCCGGCCGCCGGGTGGTCGCCAGCACGGTGTCCCCGCCCCGGGCCACCGCCTCGGCCAGCGCGTACCCGAGCCCCGACGAGCAGCCCGTCACCAGCCAACGTCTCGCCATCTTGAACGCCCTTCGCCGAGGAGTGCCGGCCCTCATGACAGGCCGGCCCTCACGATAGGAAGGCGCGACCGGCCCCGGCGCGGGAGCGCGTGAGGGCGCGCGGAGTGCGAGCGGGGCGCGGGTGGCGTGCGTTTCGCTTCCCGGCGCAGGTCACGGCGGGTGGCGAGGGCGGTACGGCGCGCTCCGGTTCGTGTGCCGAGGGCTGCTCCCCGGGCGGATCCGGCGACCGGGAACCGGCCGCCCGGAGGGGCCCGCCCGGAGCGGGCTCGGGGCGGGCTCGGGGCGGGCCGGCCGGGCGCGACCGGCGACGCTGGCAGAATTGCGGTGTGATCGACGCCAGACGGCTGCGGACCCTGCGGGCCGTGGCCGACCACCGCACCGTGACGGCTGCCGCCGCCGCCCTCTACCTGACCCCCTCCGCCGTCTCCCAGCAGCTGGCCGCACTGGAACAGGAGACCGGGCACCACCTGCTCGCCCGGGACGGCCGCGGGGTGCGGCTGACCGCGGCCGGCGAGATCCTGCTCCGGCACGCCGACGCCGTGCTCGCCCAGCTGGAACGCGCCGAGGCCGACCTCGCCGCCTACAGCGGGGGAGTCGCCGGAGAGGTCACGGTGGCCTCCTTCGCCACCGGGATCGCGCTCGTCCTCGCGCCCGCCATCCGGGCCCTGGCCTCGCAGGCCCCCGGCCTGCGGCTGAAGGTGCTGGACGCCGAGGGGGACGCCAGCCTGCCGATGCTGCTGGACGGCCGCGCCGACCTCGCGGTCGCGGTCGAGTACCGCGGCGCGCCCCGCGCCGACGACGCCCGGCTGACCAGGGTGCCGCTGTACGCCGAGCCCTTCGAGGCCGTGCTGCCGCTCACCCATCCGCTCGCCGCGCCCGGCCGGGCCAGTGCCGTGGTCGACCTCGCGGAGCTCGCGGCGGAACCCTGGATCGGCCCCTACCCCGGCAACCCCTGCCACGACGTGGTGCTGCTGGCCTGCGAGCACGCCGGGTTCCAGCCCCGCCTGGTGCACTCCTCCGACGACTTCAACGCGGTGGTCGCGCTGGCCTCGGCCGGCGCCGGGGTGGCGCTGGTCCCGCGCTCGGCGCTGCGCGGCGCGGACCTCGACCGGGTGGCCGTCCGCCCGGTGGACAGCGCGCTGGCCACCCGCAGGGTCTTCGCGGCCGTACGCAGCGGAGCCGAGGACCACCCGCTGCTCCGGCCGGTGCTGCGAGGCCTCGCGTCAGCCGCAGCGGAGGCGGGCTGACGGACGGGCCGTCGATGCCGATCCTCGTCCGGGCTTGTGGACGCGGGGCTGCGCGGGTGCCTTCGCCGGCTCTTGCTCCGCCGTCCTCATCGACCGACCGGGGGGCGGCCGGCCCGCGCGGGCCGCGGGCCGGTGGGGCCGTTCCTCGGCCGGAGGCGGCCCTGCGGACCGCGGGGCGAGGGCGCCCTGCGAACCCTCGTCCCTGACGTGTCCGGTGTGGCCGAGGGTGGCCCGCCCGCGCTCGGTGGTGGAGCCGACGGGGCATCCGGGGTGGCGCATGCCAGCAGGTCCGAGGGGTTTACCAGTGGCGCCGGAAGCGGGTGCATCGGGCGGCCGAACCGTATTCGGAACTTGGAGACAAGGGACGCCCGATAATAGCGATTCAGACGGATTCCTGATGGTCTTTCCGTTCGGGGTTTCACCGCAAGGTTTCGCAGGTCGAGTGCGGCGATTCACCCGACCGCAGTCGGTTTGCCTACTGATAGGGCATGGTCGCCGACGACGGCGAATTGGGGGACTGTCCCGGGAGTACAAGTTCTGATCCCTGAAGCCGACCGGCAGTTGATTCGGTCCGGTGCGTTGACAACGTTGCCATGCTCATCTTTGCTTACCCGCATACGAGCCCCATCCGGTTCGGTGACAGTCCGTCTGTTCAGTTCTGGAGTCGCAACGATGAAACGATGGCGCCTACCTCTCGTCACCTGTCTCGTGGTCCTCGGACTCGCCGCGCCCGGGTCCGCCCAGGCCGCGCCCGCCTCCTTACGGGGCGGCGCGGCCGAGGCGGTGGCCGCGGTGTCCGACCCTGCCGCACTGGTCGATCCCCTCCTCGGCACGTCGCACGAGGGCAACACCTTTCCCGGTGCCGATACGCCGTTCGGCATGGTGCAGTGGAGTCCTGACACCCCGTCACGACCGCCGGGGGGCGACTACGCGTACTCGGACAAAGTGGTGACCGGGTTCAGCCTGAACCACCTGTCCGGTCCGGGCTGCGGAGCGATGGGCGACATACCCGTGCTGCCGACCGTCGGCGGCATCGACGGCGCTGCGACGGTCGGCTTCTCGCACGCCAACGAGTCGGCGAGCGCGGGCGCCTACTCGGTCGGCCTCGGCAACGGCGTCACGACCGAACTGACCACCACCGCCCGCTCCGGGATGGCGCGTTTCACGTTCCCGTCGACCACCCAGGCCAACCTGCTGTTCAAGCTGAACGCGGACAAGGCCACCAACCTGCACTTCGACAGGGTCAGCAGCACCGAGGTCAGCGGTTCGGTGGACGCCGGTCTCTTCTGCGCGTCCAGCCCGTCCTACACCGCGTACTTCGACATGGTGTTCGACCGACCGTTCACCTCCACCGGTACGTTCGGCGGCGGCAACTCGGTCACCTTCGACACCACGGGCAGCCGGACGGTGCAGGCGAAGGTCGGCCTGTCGTACGTCTCGGTCGCCGGTGCCACCGCCAACCGGATCGCGGAGAACCCGAACTGGGACTTCAACGCCGTCCGTAGTGCCGCCCACAACGCCTGGAACAACGTCCTGGGCCGGATCGCGGTCGCGGGCGGCACCCCGGACCAGCAGACGGTGTTCTACACCGCGCTCTACCACGCGCTGCTGCACCCGAACCTGATCAGCGACAGCGACGGGAAGTACCGGGGTTTCGACCGTCAGGTGCACACCGTCAGCGGCCGACAGAAGGCCCAGTACGGCACGTACTCCGGCTGGGACGTCTACCGCTCCCAGGCGCAGTTGGAGGCGCTGGTCGCTCCGCAACAGGCCAGTGACAGTGCCCAGTCGCTGGTCAACGACTTCGCGCAGGGCGACCAGTTTCCCAAGTGGTCGCTGAACGACGCCGAGACCAACGTCATGAACGGCGATCCGGGGCCGGCCATCATCGCCGACTACTACGCCTTCGGCGCCCGGGACTTCGACACCGCCGCGGCGAAGAACGCGATGGTGCAGGAGGCGGTGGTCGGCAACGGCGTCCGGCTGGGCCTGGACTACCAGTCCAACTACGGGTATCTGCCGTCCGACGGCACGTACGTCCGGGGGTTCGAGGGCTCGGTGGCGACCCAACTGGAGTACTCGGCACAGGACTTCGCCATCTCGGCGTTCGCCGGATCACTGGGCGACACCACCACCCGGGATCAGTTCGCCAACCGCGCCCAGGACTGGCGCAACGTGTTCAACCCCGCCTCCGGCTTCATGCAGCCGAAGTCGAAGGACGGCTCCTGGCGCGCCGGATTCAACCCCACCAGCAGCGACCAGTTCGTCGAGGGCACCTCCTGGCAGTACACCGGCGCCGTCCCCCACAACATCCGCGGACTCGCCGACGCCATGGGCGGCAACGCCAAGCTTGCCGCCTACCTGGACAACGTCCTCTCCGACTTCCACGGCTCCGGCGGCTCCCATGCCGACCTCGGCAACGAGCCCTCCATCGAACTCCCCTGGGAGTACGACTACATCGGCCAGCCCTGGAAGACCCAGAAGACCGTCCGCGACGTCCAGAACCAACTCTGGCCCAACAACCCCGCCAACTGGAGCGTCGGCAACGACGACCTCGGCACCATGAGCGCCTGGTACGTCTTCTCCGCGATGGGCTTCTACCCCGAGACCCCCGGCACCGCCGACCTCGCCCTCGCCGCACCCCTGTTCACCAACGTCACCGTCACCCTCGCGGGCGGCGGAAAGCTGACCGTGAACGCCCCCCAGGCCGCCACCGACGCCCCCTACATCCAGAGCGCCACCCTCAATGGCGCCACCTGGAACAACGCCTACCTCCCCGCCGACAGCGTCATCAACGGCGCCACCCTCAACCTCGCCCTCGCCACCACACCCAACACGAACTGGGCCACCACCCCCACCTCCGCACCGCCCTCCTACAACGGCAACGGCGGCACGAAGCCGCCGGTCGCCCAGGTCGGCCCGACCGGTCCGGTGGGTTCGGGCATCGCGGGCAAGTGCCTGGACGCGGCCGCCGGCGGCACCGCCAACGGCACCAGGGCGCAGAGCTACGACTGCAACAACAGCGCGGCGCAGCGCTGGACCCTTCCCGGCGACGGCACGGTGATGCAGTCCGGCAGGTGCCTGGACGTGAACGGGGGGTCCACCGCCAACTACGCGCTCGTCCAACTGTGGGACTGCAACCAGAGCGACGGGCAGAAGTGGCTGCCCAAGGGCGGCGCCCTGGTCAACACCGGTTCGGGGAAGTGCCTGGACGTGCCCGGCTCCGGCACCGCGAACAGCCTCCAGCTCCAGCTCTTCGACTGCAACGGCAGCGCCGCCCAGAAATGGAACCTGCCGAAGGTCCGCACCGGGGCCACCACCTCCGCCGTCGCCGGCAAGTGCCTGGACGACAACACCGCCTCGACCGCGAACGGCACCCGCATCCAGTCCTGGAGCTGCAACGGATCGGCCGCCCAGGCGGTCACCGTCCCCGGTGACGGCACGCTGCGGATCTTCGGCCGGTGCGTGGACGTGAGCGGTGGCGGCACCGCCGGCAACACGCCGGTCGTCCTGTGGGACTGCAACGCCGGGGCCGCCAATCAGCAGTGGGCCTACGACGCCACGGCCAAGGCGCTGCGGAACCCGCAGTCCGGCCGTTGCCTCGACCTTCCCAACGCGAGTACGGCCGACGGCACCCAGCTCGTCCTGTGGGACTGCAACGGCGGCGCCAACCAGCAGTGGACGCTGCCCGCCTCCTGAGCCGAGCCGGCCCGGCGGCTGCAGCTGCGGCCGCCGGGCCACCCCGTGACGCGAGCAGGTCGCCGACCCACTCCGGGCGCTCGGACCGGCGCGGGGAGACGCCCGACCGACATCCCCTGGAGGAAGACGATGATTGAGGCCATCCGCGCAGGACGGCGCGGTACGCAACGGGACGACAGCGGCGCCGGCCGGGCGGGCCCGGCCTCGCCGCCCGCCCGTCGGGCCGGCCGGCCCCGGCGAACGGCCGCGCTGTTCGCCATGGCGCTGGCGACGGTCGCCGCCTCCGGTGTGCTGCCCTCGGCAGGTCCGGCCGTGGCCGCCGCCGACACGCCCCGGCCGTCCCTGCGGTTCGCCGACCCGGTCACTCAGGCGAAGCTCGGAACGGCCTACACCATGGCCCTGGCGAACCTGCTCGACACGAACACGGTCGGCTACGACCCGGCGGTGTACAACTCATCGGGCCTGATGACCGACTCGCCGCGGACCTTCGTCCGCGCGGGCGGCGGCTACGAGCAGCCCTGGACCAGGGACGCGGCCGTGAACTCCTGGAACGCGGCCAGCCTGCTGGAGCCGAGGGCGGCCGCGAACACACTCTGGGCGGCGGTGACCAAGCAGTCCAACGGGCAGTTGATCGTCCAGCAGGACAACCAGCAGTGGGACCAGGTGGTCTGGATGACCGGAGCCTGGAACCACTACCTGGTCACCGGCGACCGGAGCTTCCTGGCCAGTGCCTACCAGGTGGCGACGAACACCCTCGACGTGCGCCGGAGCCAGAGCTACAACGCGTCGTACGGGCTGTTCCAGGGGCCGTCCTTCTTCAACGACGGCATCGCGGGCTACCCGGCCCCGCCGGCGGACAGTACCGAGAGCCACGGCGGCTTCGTCGGCAACTACTCGGCGACCGGCACGATGATGACGTTGAGCACCAACACGCTGTACTACTCCGCCTACCGCAGCGCGGCCCAGATGGCCTCGGCGCTCGGCCGGCCGGCCGCCGAGGCCGCCGCGCTGAACTCGGCGGCCGACACCCTGAAGAACCGGATCAACCAGTACTTCTGGATCCCCGGCAAGGGTCTGTACGGCTACTTCGTTCACGGCAACGACGGCATGGCAGGCCAGTTGGACCAGACCGAGGAGGGTAGCGGCCTGTCGTTCGCCGTGCTGTTCGGTGTCGCCGACAGCAGCCAGGCCCAGTCGGTCATGCGCAACACCCACGTCCAGCCGTACGGCATCGCCGACACCTACCCGAACTACGCCCGCTACAGCGATGCCAAGCCCGGCCGCCACAACAACGTCGTCTGGCCGATGGTGCAGGGCTACTGGGCCGACGCCGCGGCACGGACCGGCAACCAGGCCCGGTTCGCCAACGAGGTCCGCACGCTGGCCGGGCTCGCCGTCGCAGGCAACCAGTTCGCGGAGATCTACAACGCCCAGACCGGCGCGGTGGACGGAGGGTGGCAGACCGGCGGCCACTGGGGCGCCGCCCCCGACCAGACCTGGTCCGCCACCGCGTACCTGCGCATGATCGACAACGGCCTGTTCGGGATGACCCTCACCCCCGGCGGCATCACCTTCCAACCGACCCTGCCCGCCGGGTGGGGCGACGCCACCCTGTCCGGCGTGCCGTACCGGGCGGCGAAACTCACCATCTCGCTGCACGGCTCCGGCAACACCGTGGCGGCCTTCAAGCTCGACGGCGCGACCACCGCGGGCAACTCGGTGCCCGCCTCCCTCACCGGGACGCACACCGTGGACATCACCCTGACCGGTGACCGGTCCGCCCAGGGCACCGGCGCTCTCCTGTCCGCCGTGAACAGCGGCAAGTGCGTCGACGTCAACGCCAACGCGTCCGCCGACGGTACGGCCGTCCAGCTGTGGGACTGCAACAACACCACCGCGCAGAGCTGGACCAGGCAGCCGGACGGGACGCTCCGGGCCAACGGGTCGTGCCTCGACGTCAACGCCGCCGGCACGACCGACGGCACCCTGGTGCAGCTGTGGACCTGCAACGGCGGCGGCAACCAGCAGTGGACCGCCGTCAACGGCACCCTGGTCAACCCGGCCTCCGGCAAGTGCCTCGACGACCCCGGCTACGCCACGACGAACGGCGTCCGGCTCGACCTGTGGACCTGTGACAACGGATCCAACCAGCACTGGGCCATCCCCTGACCCGGTGACAGCCGGCCGGACCGCCGGCCGCGAGAAGAACGACACCGCCCGCCGACGGAGGCCGGCCACCCACCGGCCGGCCTCCGGGAGAGCGCTCCTCGACCGATCCCCCCACGGATTACGCACATCAGTCGATTCCAGGAGTCCCCATGCGCATGTCCCGATCACTCCCTGCCGTGCTCGTGTCCATCGCCCTGGCAACAACCCTGCCGGGCATCACCGGGGCCGCCCAGGCCGCCCCCGCCCCCGTCTCCGCCGCAGCCGCGGCAGCGGCAGCGGTCTGCAACAAGTACTGCGACACCCGGGATCCGGCTCTCAGCCCCCAGGACCGGCAACCGGTGTCCGCGACCCTGTCCGGCCGCTCCGTGGTGCTGCACTTCGACGACACCGACGCGATGGGCTGGGCCTCGATCGCCAACGGCGCCGGCGGCGACGAGGTGTGGCTGGACCGGTCGACGGACGGCGGCCGCACCTGGGCGAGCGGCAGCAAACTCGGCGACACCAGCGTCCCGGCCGGCGGCAACGGCTGGCGCACGCTGATGTACAACGTGGACGACTGGAACACCCAGGGCGTCGGTGCGCTGCGGGCGTGCGGCCGGGTGGGCAGCGGCATCACCTGCACACCCTGGGCCCGGACCACCTGGAACGCCGGCGACCGGCGCACCGCCGCGGCGACCGCGCTCATGATGTCGTTCGACCGCACCAGCAAGCTCTTCGGCGGCAACGGCTGGTGGACCGCCGCCAACGCGCTGACCGCGATCATCGACAACGCCCGGGTCAGCGGCATGGGCAGCTACACGTACGCGATCGCCGACACCTACAACAAGAACATCGGCGCCCAGGGCGGCAACTTCACCAACGAGTACCTCGACGACACCGGCTGGTGGGGACTCGCCTGGGTGGCCGCCTACGACCAGACGGGCGACAGCCGCTACCTGAACACCGCGCGCGCCGACGCCGACCACATGTTCGCGAACTGGAACAGCACCTGCGGTGGCGGGGTGCGCTGGAGCACGAACGGCACCTACAAGAACGCGATCACCAACGAACTGTTCCTCCAGCTCACCGCCGCTCTGCACAACCGCATCCCCGGGGACACCAGCTACCTGAACCGGGCCAGGAGCGAGTGGACCTGGTTCCAGAACAGCAAGATGATCAACTCCGACAACATGATCAACGACGGGCTGAACGACGCCTGCGCCAACAACGGCCAGCCCACCTGGACGTACAACCAGGGCGTGGTGCTCGGCGGGCTGACCGAGCTGTACCGGGCGACCGGTGACGCGAGCCTGCTGGCCACCGCACGCACCCTCGCCGACGCCTCCACCGTCCGGCTCCAGAGCAGTGGCGTCCTGCGCGAGCCCGGCGAGGGTGACGGCTGCACCGGCGACGGCCCGTCCTTCAAGGGGGCCTACGTCCGCGGGCTCGGACGGCTCAACACCCAGCTGTCCGACCACCCCTACAGCCCGGTCCTCGGCTCCTGGGCGAACTCCGCCTACACCAGGGACCGCAACCCGCTCGACCAGTACGGGCCGCACTGGGCCGGTGGCGCCGGCACCTCCGACTACGGCTGCCAGCAGAGCGTACTGGACCTGCTCAACGCCGCCGGCTGACCGGCTGCGGACCCGTCGCCGCTTCGCCGTCGGGCCGGCCGCAGTCCGGTCCGGCCGGCGACCGGCCGAAGATCCGTACGTCCATCGAGGCGCGCAGGCCGCCGCAGACCGTGCGCGCATCCCGAACGGAAGGATTTCTCCTGTGAAACACGTCAGCAAACTCGTCCCGCTGTGGTTGTTGGCGCTGCTCGCCGCGATGCTCGCGGTCGGTGTCGCCCCCGCTCAGGCGGCCACCACCACGATCACGGTGGACGGTGGCCAGAGCGGTCGGACCTTCGACGGCATCGGCGCGATCAGCGGCGGTGGCGGAAACTCGCGGTTGCTGAAGGACTATCCGGCGGCGCAGCAGACCCAGATCCTGGACTACCTGTTCAAGC
Organism: Kitasatospora sp. NPDC057015; assembly: GCF_042673745.1. Classification (NCBI taxonomy): domain Bacteria; kingdom Bacillati; phylum Actinomycetota; class Actinomycetes; order Kitasatosporales; family Streptomycetaceae; genus Kitasatospora; species Kitasatospora sp. NPDC057015. The sequence goes on along the minus strand of NZ_JBHUSG010000046.1, from coordinate 4,366 downwards.
CCGGATACGGCGCGAACCTGCAGCTGCTGAAGCTGGAGATCGGCGGTGACGCCAACTCCACCGACGGTTCGGAGCCGTCGATCGAGCACAGCCGTGGCGTGATCAACTGCAACGCCGGCTACGAGTTCTGGCTGGCCGAGCAGGCCAGGGCCCGCAATCCCGCCATCGGCCTGTACGGGCTGGCGTGGACCGCGCCCGGCTGGATCAACGGCGGATTCTGGTCCACCGACACCATCAACTACCTCATCTCGTGGCTCGGTTGCGCCAAGCAGCACGGCCTGACCATCAGATACCTCGGCGGCTGGAACGAGCGCGGACACGACGCCAACTGGTTCGTCCAGCTGCGTACGGCCCTCAACAACGCCGGGTACGCGGGTGTGAAGCTCGTCGCCGACGACAGTGGCTGGGGCGTCGCCGACGACATGGCCAAGAACCAGGCCTTCAACGACGCGGTCGCGATCATCGGCGCGCACTACTCCTGCGAGGGCGGTGACGGCGGCAACGCCAACTCCTGCTCCAGCAGCACCGCGGCGAAGAACAACGGCAAGCCGCTCTGGGACAGCGAGAACGGCTCGCAGGACATGAACACCGGCGCACCGGCGCTGATCCGCGCCATCACCCGGGGCTACATCGACGCGAAGATGGTCAGCTACTTCAACTGGCCGCTGATCGCCGCGATCTACCCCAACCTGCCGTACAACACCGTCGGCCTGGCCACCGCCAACTCGCCCTGGTCCGGCAACTACACCATCGGCGCCAGCACCTGGGCCACCGCCCAGGTCACCCAGTTCACCCAGCCGGGCTGGAAGTTCGTCGACTCCGCCTCCGGCTACCTCGGCGGCACGGAGTCGGGCGGCACCTACGTGACGATCAAGTCGAACACCAACTCCGACTACTCCACCATCCTGGAGACCACCACCTCGAGCGGCCCGCAGACCGCCAACTTCCACGTCCAGGGCGGGCTGTCGACCGGCACCGTGCACGTCTGGGCCACCAACGTGAACTCGCCGAGCCCGGCGACGTCCTTCGTCCACACCCAGGACATCACCCCGAGCAACGGCTCCTACTCGCTGACCATGCAGCCCGGCTACGTCTACACGGTCAGCACGACGACCGGCCAGGGCAAGGGCACGGCGACCGCACCGGCCGCCTACCCGCTCGCGCTGCCCTACAACGACAACTTCGACAATGTCGCCGTCAACGACGAGCCCAAGTACCTCTCCGACATGCAGGGTTCCTATGAGGTCCAGACCTGCGCGGGCGGCCGCGCGGGCCGGTGCCTGCAGCAGATGGCGCCGATCAAGCCGATCGAGTGGCAGGACGACTCGGACAGCTACTCGCTGATCGGCGACACCACCTGGTCCAACTACACCGTCAGCGCCGACGTCCTGCTGCGCGGCGCGGGCACCACCGAACTGATCGGCCGCGCGAACACCCAGCAGCGCCCGCAGTCGCACATGAACGCGTACTACCTGCGCATCCGGGACACCGGGCAGTGGTGGATCGAGAAGATGTACACCGACGGCTCGAACCACACCCTGGCCACCGGCACGACCACCGTGCTGGGCACCGGCGGCTGGCACAACCTGTCGTTCGCCTTCCAGGGCACGCGGATCACCGCCAAGGTCGACGGCAACCAGATCGGGACGGTCACCGACTCCTCGTTCCTGTCCGGCCAGGCCGGCCTCGGCATCCAGGGCTACCGCACCGACCAGTTCGACAACCTGTCGATCGTCGCCGGCAGCGGGAGCGCACAGCCCCCGGTCGGCCCGGTCACCTCGGGCCTGAACACGGCGAAGTGCCTGGACGACTACACCGCCTCGAACGTCAACGGCACCAAGATCGACCTGTGGGACTGCAACGGCTCCTCCGCCCAGCAGTGGACGCAGACCGGCGGCACCCTGCAGGTCAACGGCAAGTGCCTGGACATCACCGGAGCCGCCACCGCCAACGGCACCCTCGTCGAGCTGTGGGACTGCAACGGCGGCGCCAACCAGCGCTGGGAGCCGACCAACGGCACCCTGGTGAACCCCGGCTCCGGTCGCTGCCTCGACATCCCCGCGTTCGACACCACCAACGGCGTCCAGCTCGACATCTGGGACTGCAACAACGGCGCCAACCAGAAGTGGAACGTGCCGGTCGCCTCCTGACCTGCCGCGGCCCGGGCGGACACCCCGCATCCCGTCCGCCCGGGCCCGGCCGTACCCGCCGCCACACTGACTTCGACGAGGAACCGGTGATGAACAGATACACGACAGGCCTGCTCGCAGTGCTCCTCCCGGTGATCGGCATGGCCACCGTGCTGCCGGCCGAGGCCGCCGGGGCCGGCGTCCGTCCGGGCGTCCAGGCCGTTGCCGCCGCACCCGCCGCGTTGCGGCTGCTGCCCCTGGGTGACTCGATCACCTGGGGCATCGGAAGCCCCAGCGGCAACAGCTACCGGGGCTTTCTGGCCAACCGGCTGGCCGCGGAGGGCCACACGACGGACTTCGTGGGCTCCGGCCGCAACGGACCGATGGCCGATCCGGACAACGAGGGTCACTCCGGTTGGCGGATCGACCAGATAGCCTCCATCACGGACGCCACGTTGGCCCGCTACCGGCCCAACGTGGTGACGCTGGAGATCGGCACCAACGACCTGAACCAGAACTACCAGGTGCCCGCCGCCGCCGACCGCCTCGGCGCGCTGATCGACCAGATCACCCGGGGCGCCCCGGACGCCACCGTGCTGGTCGGCTCCCTGATCGTCTCCACCAGCCCGACCGAGGAGGCCAGCCGGCCCGCCTTCAACCAGCGGATCCCCGGCATCGTCCAGGCCGCGCAGGCCGCCGGCAAGCACGTCCGCCTCGTCGACATGGGCGCCCTGACCGGCGCCGACCTCTCCGACTCCCTGCACCCGAACGACAACGGCTTCGAGAAGATGGCCACCGCCTTCGACGCCGGGGTCCAGGCCGCCGACGCCGCCGGCTGGATCAAGGCACCCGTCGCCCTCGGAGGCCCGGTGCAGTCCGGTGTCGCCGGCAAGTGCCTGGACGTCAACACGGGCAGCACCGCCAACGGCACCGCCGTGCAGATCTGGTCCTGCAACGGGACCCAGGCACAGTGGTGGAACGCGTACGCCGACGGCACCCTGCGCTCGACGGGCAAGTGCCTGGACGCGACCGCGGGGGGTACCGCCAACGGCACCGGGATCGAGATCTGGGACTGCAACGGCGGCGCCAACCAGGTCTGGCAGGCGTACAACGGCGGCTACCGCAACCCGGTGTCCGGGCGCTGCCTCGACGACCCCGCCTCCGCCACCACGGACGGCACGCAGGTGGTGCTGTGGGACTGCAACGGCGGCGCGAACCAGCGCTGGACGGCACTGCAGCCCGGTTAGGGCCGTGCTACCGACCCGGCTCCCGGTTCGTGCCGGGGGCCGGGGCCGGTGGTCCGGAGGCGGCCGGGATCAGTCGGGCACCGGCAGCGGGTGCGGCACCCTCACGGCCCCCCGCGCAACGGGCTGCTCACCCGATCTGCGCACGACGAAGCGGGTGAGCAGGATGACCTTCCGCGGGGCGGAGCGGTCGCCGTCTATCCGGGAGAACAGCAGGTTGGCCGCGGTGCTGCCGAGTGCGACCGGGTCCTGGCTGACGACGGTCAGCGGCGGGTCGAGTCGTCTGGCGAGCGGCAGGTCGTCGAAGCCGACGATGGCCAGCGGCGCGGGGCGCTCCAGGCCGTCCAGCACGCCGAGGGTGATGAGGTCGTTGCTGCTGAACAGGGCGGTCGGCGGGTCGGGCAGGGCGCGCAGGCCGGCCAGGGCGGCCTGCGCGTCGCCGTGCGAGCGCAGTCCGTGCCGTACGAGGTCGGGGTCGACGGAGAGGCCGTGGGCGGTGAGTGCGTCGAGGTAGCCGGCGTAGCGCTCGCTCTGGGTCCAGATCTCGTAGCGGTCGCCGAGGTAGGCGATCCGGGTGTGGCCGTGGCCCAGCAGGTGGGTGACGGCGCCCCGCGCGCCGTCCCGGTTGTCGACGGTGACGGTGTCCACGTCGAGGTCCCTGGCCGGGCGGTCCACGCAGACCACCCGGGTGCCGGCCTCCATGGGCGGTTTGAGGAATCCGTGGCCGCCGATGGTGGGGACGATGATCAGGCCGTCCACCTGCCGGGCCGTGAACGCGGCGATGACCTCGCGCTCCCGGCGCGGCTCGTCGTTGGTGCTGCCGACGAGGACCACGTACCCGCGGCGGTGCGCCTCGTCCTCGACCGAACGGGCCATCAGGGCGTAGAAGGGGTTCGCCAGGTCGTCCACCACCAGGCCGATCGTGGACGTCCCCAGTCTCTTCTGCCGCAGGTTGCGCGCGTTGTCGTTGCGCTGGTACCCGAGTCTGCGCAC
>NZ_JBHUSG010000045.1:0-87475 GCF_042673745.1 Kitasatospora sp. NPDC057015 | reverse complement strand
GGTGCGGGCGGGCCGGACCCGCCGGCCCGCCCGCACCCGCGCGGGGCCGCCCGGTCAGCCCTTGGTGAACTTGACGACGGGTTCGCTGACGCTGCTCTTGGAGAAGGCGACCAGCGAGCCCTCGTCGGTGACCACGAACTCGGTGATGCTGAAGATCAGCGTCCCCGACTTCGGCTTGGCGATCGGGCCGAGTTCGGTGACGGCGCCGTCGGCCTTACCGAGCGTCACCAGCTTGCCCGGCTTGCTGTAGCCGTTGGCGACGACGGCCCGCACCGCGCCGTCCTTGTCGGTGCCCGACACCAGCCGCATGCCCTGCTCGCTGCCGCTGTCCTTCTCCCAGAGCTTCTTGCCGGCGGTGAGGTCGTAGGCCTCGATGGTGGGCTTGCTGCTGGTGCCGCCCTGGACGTACAGGGTGGTGCCGCTGACCACGTTGAGGGTGAAGGCGTCGGAGGAGTCGGAGAACCGCAGGCTGTCGCTGCCGGCCTCCTTGACCGGAACCTTGGCCATCGGCTTGCCGGCGGCGTCGAAGCCCACCACGTAGTCGCCGCCGGTTCCGCCGGACATCGCCAGGACGAGCGGCTTGTCGGAGATCACCTTGCTGAGCCGCTCGGAGCTGCCCTCCAGCGCGAACTGGGCGCCGGCCTTGCCGCTCTCGGCGTCCAGCACCTGCAGCGTCGACTTGGTGGAGACGGTGCTGCCGTAGCAGCGGTCGGTCAGCACGATGGCGGCGCCGGCCGCCCGGGCCCCCGAGGTGCTGCAGCTCTTGTCGCGGGGCTGGTACGCCCAGGCCGGGGTCCCGTCGGCGACGCCGAACGCGCCGAGGGCGGAGCCCGCGCCGACCGCGATGACCTTGTCGGTGATGCTCAGCGTCGGGGAGTAGACCTTCTCGGTGGAGACCTTCTTGGACCAGAGCAGCTTGCCGGTGGCGACCTCGACGGCCCCGAGGGTGGAGCAGTCGCCGTCGCCGGTGTTGAGGGCCACCGCACCGACGCCCTTGCCGTTGGGACCGTACGACATCGCGCAGAACTCCTTGGCGCCGGCCGGCGGGGTCAGCGACCAGGCCTCCTTGCCGTCGGCGCTGTTGTAGGCCCTGATGCCGCTCTCGTCGCCGCGGACGACGAGCTTGTCGCCGCCCCAGATGCCGAGCAGGCCGGAGCCGTGGCCGCCCGCCGCCTTGGGGGCCGCCCAGGCGACGTTGTAGGTCCCGGCCGGACCACCGCCGCCGCCCTTGCCCGTGCGGCCGTCGTCGTCGAACAGGATGACCAGGCCGCCGATGATCGCGACCACCAGCAGGCCGCCGACGATGCCGCCGTACAGCAGGACGGGGTTGCGTCGGCGGGGGGCCGGTGCCGGCGGCCCGGGGTAGCCGTAGGCCTGCTGCTGGGGGAAGGCGGGCCCGGGCTGGGAGTAGGCGGGTCCGGGCGCCTGCGGGGGGTAGCCGTAGCCGCCGGCGGACGGCGGCGGGGTCTGCGGCCGGTAGCCCTGCGGCGTGCCGGCGCCGTACGGGTCGAAGGGGCCGACCGGCGCGCCGGGCGCGGGCAGTGCCTGCTGGGCGTGCTGGGCGGGGAAGGCGGCGGCGGTCGGCTGGTAGGCGTAGTCGGCGCCCGCCGCCGGGGCGGGTGCGGGGGTCCCGGAGGCGGGGGGCGGCACCGGTGCGCCGCCGAGCCGGGTCGGCTGGTCGGCCACGGCGGCCGGGTCGGCCTCGGGCCTGCGGCCGAATGACACCCCCCGCTGTTCCGGTGAACCGCCGGAGGTGTCGCCTGTACCCGGAGTCGGGTGGTCCCCTGCCATGTGATGCCCCGTCATGTATGGATTCGTCCCGTCCTGCGCCTGGTGGGCCCGAGGCTGCTGGGGCGGGTGAGATTGGGGACCATCGTAAGGGGGGCCGGTTTTCCGGCGGCCACAGGTGTGCCGCGCGGGGTACCGTCCCTCGTCGGGCCGGGTGTCGGCAGAAGTTTGCCAATGATGCCCGTTCGGCCTTGACGCCACCTTCCGGTGGTGGGTGAGCTTAGAGTTCAGAAGTTGAAAGTGAACAGTTGGTTGAGGGATCCACATCTTTCGGTGACCCGACCGCTGCCACAACGGACTCCGCCGCAACGGCGCGGCAAGGGCGGGGACGGTCGGGTCCCCGCGCCCTTGGGAGGGTGAATCATGTCGACGGACACACCGGGATCGCAGTCCTCACTGCACCGGGCGAATCTCGAACGAGTGCTGCGAGCGGTCAGAATGGCCGGCTCGCTGACACAGGCGGAGATCGCGCGCAGTACCGGACTATCGGCGGCCACGGTGTCGAACATCGTCCGGGAGCTCAAGGAGAGCGGCACCGTCGTGGTCGCCGACACCTCCTCCGGCGGTCGCCGGGCCCGCAGCGTCTCGCTCAGCGGCGACGCGGGCATCGTGGTCGGCATCGACTTCGGCCACACCCACCTGCGGGTCGCCGTCGGCAACCTGGCGCACCGGGTGCTGGCCGAGGAGAGCGAGCCGATCGACGTGGACGTCTCGGCGCAGCAGGGCTTCGACCGGGCCGAGGCCCTGGTCGACCGGCTGCTCCAGCAGGCCGGGTTCAACCCGGACAAGGTGATCGGCGTGGGCCTCGGCGTGCCGGGGCCGATCGACGTGGAGACCGGCGCGCTGGGCTCCACGGCGATCCTGCCCGGCTGGACGGGCATCGCGCCCGGCCGCGAGTTGGCGGCCCGCCTCGGCATGCCCGTGCACGTCGACAACGACGCCAACCTGGGCGCGCTGGGCGAGCTGGTCTGGGGCGCCGGGCGCGGGCTGGGGGACCTGGCCTACATCAAGGTGGCCAGCGGCGTGGGTGCCGGCCTGGTCATCAACGGCCAGATCTACCGGGGGCCGGGCGGTACGGCGGGCGAGATCGGGCACATCACGCTGGACGAGGCCGGGCCGGTCTGCCGCTGCGGCAACCGCGGCTGCCTGGAGACTTTCGTCGGTTCGCGGTACCTGCTCAATCTCTTGAACGCCAACCTGGGCGGTGACCTCACCCTGTCCAAGGTCGTGCAGCTCGCCCAGCAGGGCGATCTGGGCTGCCGCCGGGTGATCGCGGACGCCGGCCGGCAGATCGGCAGCGGTGTGGCTACGCTCTGCAACCTGCTCAACCCCCGTCGGATCATCCTCGGCGGTGACCTCGCCGAGGCCGGTGAGCTGGTGCTTTCCCCCATCCGGGACTCCGTGGCCCGCTACGCGATCCCCAGCGCGGCCCGCCAGTTGTCGGTGGTTCCGGGCACGCTGGGTGGCCGTGCGGAGGTTCTGGGAGCGCTTGCCCTGGTGATGAGCGAGATGGGCGAATCGGGCGCTCTGGGGCGTACCGGGCATGCTGTGGGCGCTCGGAGCTGACCTGGAGCTACCCCGTTTGGTATCGGGTAAGCGTTCAGGAAGATAACGAAAGGGTTTGGATCCGCCGGAGGTTGGATTTACTTATTGACGACATGTGCCGGGTGCGGGTTGACTCCCTCCCACCTCGCCGCAGCGTTGCGGCAATGTCAGGGAGGCAACCCCCACCATGAACGCAATGATGCGTCGCGCTGTCATCGCCACCGCCGCCGTCTCGATGGCGCTGTCCATGGCCGCCTGCGGCAAGGCCGGCGACGACAAGAAGAGCTCCGACAAGGCCGGCGACACCAAGTCCATCGGCCTGCTTCTCCCCGAGAACGCGTCGTCCACGCGTTACGAGTCCTTCGACAAGCCGTTCATCGAGGCCAAGGTCGCGGCGCTCTGCCCCGACTGCAAGGTCAAGTACAGCAACGCCGAGGGCTCCGCCTCGAAGCAGAAGCAGCAGTTCGACACCCTGATCGCCGAGGGCGTCAAGGTCATCATCCTGGACGCCTTCGACGCCAAGTCGACCCAGTCCTGGGTGAAGGAAGCCGCCGACAAGGGCGTCAAGGTCGTCGCGTACGACCGCCTGGCCACCGGCCCGGTCGCCGCCTACGTCTCCTTCGACAACCAGAAGGTCGGCGAGCTCCAGGGCCAGGCCCTGGTCGAGGCCCTCGGTGCCAAGGCCGCGGACGCCAACATCGTCATGATCAACGGTGACGAGGCCGACCCGAACGCCGCGCTCTTCAAGTCCGGCGCCCACAAGGTGCTCGACGGCAAGGTCAAGAAGGTCGTCTACGAGGCCTCGGGCGAGTGGAAGCCCACCGTCGCCGGCCAGAAGATCGGCACCGCGATCACCAGCCTGGGCAAGGACGGCTTCCAGGCCGTCTACTCCGCCAACGACGGCATGGCCGCGGCGATCATCACCCAGCTGAAGTCCTCGGGCATCAACGTCCCGGTCGGCGGTCAGGACGCGGGCATCGACGCGATCCAGCGCATCGTCTCCGGCGACCAGGCCTACACGATCTACAAGGCCTACAAGCCGCTGGCCGACAGCGCCGGCGAGCTCGCCGTCAACCTGCTGCAGGGCAAGGACGTCAAGTCGATCGCGTCGTCGACCATCGACAGCGACACCGACAAGGGCATCCCGGCCAAGCTGCTGGAGCCGAAGGTCGTCAACAAGGCCAACGTCCAGAGCACGGTCATCGCCGACGGCCTGTACAAGGTCGCCGACATCTGCACCGGCGACTACGCCGCCGCCTGCGCCACCGCGGGCCTGAAGTAGTCAGACCGCCGCGGCGGCCCCCGTCCACGGGGGGCCGCCGCGGCCCTGCGCGCGCAACCCACCGCGCACCCCCTTATTTCTCGCACTACCCCTTCGCGCCCGGGTCCGGCGCGCGTCGGCCGTCCCACCTCCCGTACAGAGGCAGGGCGGGAAGAAGGAGATGGTTCAGTTGACAGGCGCACCCGTACTGGCGTTGCGCGGGGTCTCCAAGCGCTTCGGTGCCGTTCAGGCGCTCACCGACGTTCACCTGGAGGTCCACGCCGGAGAGGTCGTCGCCCTGGTGGGCGACAACGGCGCAGGCAAGTCCACGCTGGTCAAGACGATCGCCGGCGTCCACCCGATCGACGAGGGGTCGATCGAGTGGGAGGGCCGCGAGGTCCGGATCAACCGCCCGCAGGACGCCCAGGCGCTGGGCGTCGCGACGGTCTACCAGGACCTCGCGCTCTGCGACAACCTCGATGTCGTCGGCAACCTCTTCCTCGGTCGCGAGCTGCGCCGCTTCGGCACGCTCGACGAGGTCGCGATGGAGAAGCGCGCCAAGGAACTGCTCGACACGCTGTCGATCCGCATCCCCAGCGTCCGCATCCCGATCGCCGCGCTCTCCGGCGGCCAGCGCCAGGTGGTGGCGATCGCCCGCGCCCTGGTCGGCGACCCGAAGATCGTCATCCTGGACGAGCCGACCGCGGCCCTCGGCGTCGAGCAGACCGCCCAGGTCCTCGACCTGGTCGAGCGGCTCAGCGAGCGCGGCCTCGGCGTCATCCTGATCAGCCACAACATGGCCGACGTCAAGGCCGTCGCGGACACCGTCGCGGTGCTGCGCCTCGGGCGCAACAACGGCGCGTTCGACGTCGCGTCCACCACCCACGAAGAGATCATCTCCGCCATCACCGGAGCCACGGAGAACGCCGTGACCCGGCGTCAGGCACGCATCGCGGAGGTTGCGAAGTGAGCACCAACAAGACCGAGGCCACCGCGGCCTCCGCCGTCAAGGAAGCGCCCTCCCAGGAGCCGGCCGCCACCCCCGCCCCCGCGGTGGACCCGCGCCTGCTGGTGCGCGAGGCGGGCCTGGCCGGCTACGTCGCGGACTTCAAGCGCAAGATCAAGAGCGGCGAGCTCGGCTCGGTGCCGGTCGTCCTCGGCCTGATCCTGATCGCCGCGATCTTCCAGAGCCTGACCGGCAACTTCCTGAACGCGGACAACCTCACCAACATCACGCTGTGGATCGTGGGCCCCGGCCTGATCGCGGTCGGCATTGTGTTCGTGCTGCTGCTCGGTGAGATCGACCTCTCGCTCGGCTCGGTGGCCGGTGTCTCCGCCGCCATCGCCGGCGTGCTCTCGGCGCGTCAGGGCGTCAACGAGTGGCTGTCGATCCTGATCGCGCTGGCCGCCGGCGTGGCCATCGGCGCGCTGCACGGCTTCTTCTTCGCCAAGATCGGCGTCCCCGCCTTCGTGGTGACCCTGGCCGGCCTGCTCGCCTGGAGCGGTCTGCAGCAGTCCGTGCTCGGCGACAAGGGCACCGCCAACGTCGTCAACAACGGCGTGATCGCCGACCTGGACCACTACTTCCTCGGTGACGGCGACATCGCGATCACCTGGATCTTCGCGCTGGCCGGCGTCGCCCTGTTCCTGGTCGGCCAGGTGCTGGACAGCCGTCGCCGCGCCGCGGCCGGCCTGCCGGCCCGCCCGATGAGCGAGATCGGCCTGCGCACCGGTGTGCTGGCCCTGATCGCCGTCGCCGCGGCCTACACGCTGAACCAGAGCCGCGGTCTCCCGCTGCCGCTGGTGATCTTCCTCGGCATCGTGATCGTCACGGACTTCGTCCTGCGCCGCACGTCCTACGGCCGCCAGATCTTCGCGGTCGGCGGTGGCATCGAGGCCGCCCGCCGCGCCGGCATCAACGTCGCCTGGGTCCGGATCTCGGTCTTCATGATCTCGGCCGGCATGGCCGCCCTCGGCGGGCTGTTCATCATGTCCCAGCAGGGTTCGGCCGACAAGGCGCTCGGCAGCGGCAACGTCCTGATGAACTCCATCGCGGCGGCCGTCATCGGCGGCACCAGCCTCTTCGGCGGCCGGGGCAAGACCTGGTCGGCGCTGCTCGGCATCCTGGTCATCCAGTCGATCATCACCGGCCTCGACCTGGTCCACGTCGACCAGGCGATCCAGTACATGATCACCGGCGCGGTGCTGCTCGCCGCGGTCGTCCTGGACTCCGTCTCCCGGCGCACCCAGAAGTCCTCCGGCCGAGGCTGACGCCCGTCCGGAACCAGATGTGAGGCCCGGCACCCGAACCGATCGGGTGCCGGGCCTCGTCCTGTCATGTGCGGTCGCCGACCGTGTCCCATGTCGCAAGGGCCGGGTCCGACTCGGCCCGGGACACGACAACGGCGGGCGCGCCGCTCGGTGTCCGGCAGGCGGACATTAGACTCGACCAGCCGGGACGGACCGACGCCGTCGGTCCGTGGCGCCGGCATGGGCGGCCAAGCCCGTCGGATCCGAACAGATCCGAGTCCGTTCGGACGAAACAATGTACGAGGAGGAACGGGTGGCCCTGCTGACCCGCATTCGGGGACCGCGCGATCTCGACCGGCTCACGCCCGGACAGCTGTCCGCCCTGGCAGAGGAGATCCGCACCTTCCTGGTCGAAGAGGTCTCCAAGACGGGCGGCCACCTCGGACCCAACCTCGGCGTGGTGGAGCTCACGATCGCCCTGCACCGGGTGTTCGACTCGCCGCGCGACCGGATCCTGTTCGACACCGGCCACCAGAGCTACGTCCACAAGCTGCTCACCGGCCGCCAGGACTTCTCCCGGCTGAAGATGAAGGGCGGCCTCTCCGGCTACCCGTCCCGCGCCGAGTCCGAGCACGACGTGATCGAGAACTCGCACGCCTCCACCGTCCTCGGCTACGCCGACGGCCTGGCCAAGGCCAACAAGATCCTCGGCCACCGGGACCGCCCGGTGGTCGCCGTGATCGGCGACGGCGCGCTCACCGGCGGCATGGCCTGGGAGGCGCTCAACAACATCGCCGACGCCCGCGACCTGCCGGTCGTCATCGTCGTCAACGACAACGAGCGCTCCTACTCCCCGACGATCGGCGGGATGGCCAACCACCTCGCCACCCTGCGCACCACCCAGGGCTACGAGCGCTTCCTGTCCTGGGGCAAGGACGCGCTGCAGCGCACCCCGGTGGTCGGCCAGCAGCTCTTCGGCACCCTGCACGGCGCCAAGAAGGGCCTGAAGGACTTCATCGCGCCGCAGGGCATGTTCGAGGACCTCGGCCTCAAGTACATCGGCCCGATCGACGGCCACGACCTCACCGCCCTGGAGTCCGCGCTGACCAAGGCGCGCGGCTTCGGCGGCCCGGTGATCGTGCACTGCCTCACCGAGAAGGGCCGCGGCTACCGCGCGGCCGAGCAGAACGAGGAGGACCGCTTCCACGCGGTCGGCGTCATCCACCCGGAGACCGGCCTGCCGATCAAGTCCTCGGGCAAGGACTGGACGTCCGTCTTCGGCGAGGAGATGGTCGCGCTCGGCCGCGAGCGGGACGACATCGTCGCGATCACCGCCGCGATGCTCCACCCGGTGGGCCTGGCGCCGTTCGCCAAGGCGTACCCGGACCGGATCTTCGACGTCGGCATCGCCGAGCAGCACGCGGCCGTCTCGGCGGCGGGCCTGGCCAGCAACGGCCTGCACCCGGTCGTCGCGGTCTACGCGACCTTCCTCAACCGGGCCTTCGACCAGGTCCTGATGGACGTCGCGCTGCACCGGCTCGGCGTCACCTTCGTGCTGGACCGCGCGGGCGTCACCGGCACCGACGGCGCCTCGCACAACGGCATGTGGGACATGTCGATCCTGCAGGTCGTCCCGGGCCTGCGGCTCGCCGCCCCGCGCGACGCCGACCAGGTGCGCGCCCAGCTGCGCGAGGCGGTGGAGGTCACCGACGCCCCGACGGTGGTGCGCTACTCCAAGGGCAGCGTCGGCCCCGCCGTGCCGGCCGTGGGCAGGGTCGGCGGCATGGACGTGCTCCGCGAGAGCGGCGAGCCGGCCGGCGAGCGCCGCGCCGACGTGCTCATCGTCTCGGTCGGCGCGCTGGCCCCGCTCTGCCTGGAGCTGGCCGGCCTGCTGGACGCCCAGGGCATCACCAGCACCGTGGTGGACCCGCGCTGGGTGAAGCCGGTCGACGCCGCCCTGCCGGGCCTCGCGGCCGAGCACCGGGTCGTCGTCACGGTCGAGGACAATGGGCGGGCCGGCGGCGTGGGTTCCGCGATCGCGCAGGCCCTGCGGGACGCCGACGTGGACCTGCCGCTGCGCGACTTCGGCATCCCGCAGGAGTTCCTCGACCACGCCTCGCGGGCCGAGATCCTCGCCGAGATCGGCCTCACCGCCCCCGACATCGCCCGTCAGGTCACCGCCCTGGTGTCCCGGCTGGCGGCCGCCCCGGTCGAGGCCTGAGCACCCGCGGCGACACTCCGATGACCGTACGCGACCGCTCGGATCGATAATCGTACGGAAGGCGGGACCGGCACTCCTCGTGCCGGCCCCGCCGGGTAGGTTGTCCTTCGTGCCGACCACCAACCGACGACTCGCCGCGCTCACCGAGCCGCTGCTCGCACGTGTGCGCACGGGCTACTGGACGCGGCTGGTCCCGGTCCTGGCACTGCTGGCCGCCGTCACCCACATCCCGTCGTTCCTGCGGCCGGTCTGGAGCCCCGACGAGGGCTTCCTGGCCACCCAGGCCCGGATGCTGGCCGACGGCGGCGTCCTCTACGACACCGTGGTGGACCGCAAGCCCCCGCTGCTGCCCTGGCTGTACGAGGCCTGCTTCACGGTCTTCGGCTCGCTCTCGCTCTGGCCGCTGCGCACCCTCGCGATAGTCGCGCACCTGGTCACGGCGATCATGCTGGCCTCGATCGCCCGCGGACGCTGGGGCGGCTCGACCGCTCCGCCCGCCGCCGAGCGGCCCGGTGCGCCGGCCCCCCCGGCCGGCACCGCGCCGGATCCGCGCACCGGGAGCTCCTCGCTCTCGGCGCCGGCCCGCCCGTCGACCCGGGGCAACCGGGCCGGCGCCGCGGCCGGCGTGCTGTACCTGCTGCTGTCCATCGGACTCTCCCCGGAGGACACCCAGGCGGCGACCTTCGAGGTCTTCATGCTGCCCGCCATGGTCGCCGCCTTCCGGTACGCCGAGCGGCGCCGCTGGCTGGCCGCGGGCATCGCGGTGGCGCTCTGCTCGCTCACCAAGCAGACCGGCGGCGCGGTGATGCTGCCGGTGCTCTGGATGCTGTTCCAGGACAGCCGCAGACGCGGCGTGCGCTGGATGCCGGCCCTGTTCAAGATCGGCTTCGGCTTCGCGCTGCCGATAGCGCTGGTCGCGGTGATCCTCACCAAGCCGAAGGGCTTCCTGTTCTGGGTGGTCACCGGCAGCGGCGACTACGCCTCGTTCGGCGGCGACCTGGTGCAGATGACCGGCCGGGCGCTCGGCAACTCGGCGATCCTGCTCGGCGCCGGCCTCGGCCTGGTGCTGCCGCTCGGCCACCGGCTCTGGCTCAAGTACCGCCGCCGGCCGCTGCCGGCCGCCGGCGAGGAGCGCGGGTCGACCGCCGACCTGTGGGTCTGGCTGCTCTCCTCGGTGGTGGCGGTCAGCGTCGGCTTCCACTTCTTCGGCCACTACTACCTCCAGCTGATGCCGCCGCTGGTGCTGCTCGGCGTCGGCGCGGTCTCCACCTCGGCGATCCGCTGGAAGCCCGTGATGGTCTACAGCACGGTCGCCGCCACCACCTTCTGGGTGCTCGCCGTCGCCTGGCCGGGGGAGCGGCTGGACCGCACCACCGAGGTCGCCACCGCCGTCGCGGCCCAGACCACGCCCAAGGACACCGTGCTGGTCTGGGGCATGCACCCGGAGCTGTACTGGCTGGCCGACCGCCGGCCGGCCACCCGTTACCTGACCGCGGGGTTCCTGACCAACTTCAGCGGCGGCAAGGACGGCGGCCAGAACGTCGGCGAGAAGTACAGCGTGACCGGTGCCTGGCAGACCTTCGACGCCGAGCTGCTGGCCAACGGGCTGCCCGAGATCGTCGTGGACGACTCCGGCCCGGCGCCCTACCAGCCGTTCCTGGTGCCCCGGATCGAGAACCTGCTGGAGACCCACTACGAGATGGTCGGCGTCTTCACCGACACGGTGGTCTACCGCCTCAAGCGTTAGAGCCTCCCCGCCCGGCCGCCGGCTGATCCACTCGCCGCCTCCCGGAATGCTGCTTATGGTGATCGCATCATCACGCAGAGCCCCCGGTCCGGGGCCCCTGGTGACCTGTGAGCCGGACCGCGGGGGCCGATCGAGGAGGACACTCCAGTGACTACAGCCCGTGACATCATGCACGGTGGTGCCCAGTGCGTCCGCGCCGACCAGAGTCTGGCCGACGCCGCCCGGATGATGCGCGACATGGGGGTGGGCGCGCTGCCGATCTGCGGCGCGGACCAGAAGCTCAGCGGCATCATCACCGACCGGGACATCGTGGTGCGATGTATCGCCGAGGGCAAGGACCCGTCGATGATGATGGCCAAGGACCTCGGCGGGCACCTGCACTGCGTGCGAGCCGACGACGACATCGACGTGGTGCTCAAGAAGATGGAGCAGCACCAGATCCGCCGGATCCCGGTGATCCACGAGGAGCAGCTGGTCGGCATGATCAGCGAGGCCGACATCGCGATGGGCCACCGGGAGGGCAACCACCTCACCGACCGGCAGATCGTCGAGTTCATGGACAGCGTCTACATGAAGCGCTGACCCCGGCGCCCCGGCCGGCCCCCTGCGCAGCCCCTGACGGCTGTACGAGGCGCGGGTCGGCGGTCCGGGCCCGGGCGGTGCCCGCGGCGGCCCCTGACGGCCGCGTGGCGCGGAGCGCCCGGCCCGGCGGCCGGGGAGACGACAGGAGCGCCGGTGACCACCCGCGAGGGGGTCACCGGCGCTCCGCCGTACGGTGCCGCGTCAGGCTCAGGCCGGGACGGAGGCCAGGCCGGGGGCCAGGAACTTCTTGCCGTTCACCCGCTCGGAGACGCCCTCACGGTCCAGGTACGGGGTGATCCCGCCCAGGTGGAAGGGCCAGCCGGCGCCGGTGATCATGCAGAGGTCGATGTCCTGCGCCTCGCCGACGACGCCCTCGTCGAGCATCAGGCCGATCTCCTGCGCCACCGCGTCGAGGGCGCGGGCGAGCACCTGCTCCTCGGTCAGCACGGTGTCGCCGAACGACAGCAGCGCCAGGACCTCGGGGTCCAGCACCTGCTGGCCGTCCTGCCAGACGTAGAAGCCGCGCTTGCCGGCCTTGACCAGCTTGCCGAGGTTCTCGGAGACGGTGTACCGCTCCGGGAAGGCCGCGGCCAGGGTCTCCGACACGTGCAGGGCGATGGCCGGGCCGACCAGCTCCAGCAGCACGATCGGGGACATCGGCAGGCCGAGCGGCAGCACGGCCTTCTCGACGGTCTCGATCGGGGTGCCCTCGTCGATGGCGCCCTGGATCGCGTCCATGAAGCGCAGCAGGATCCGGTTCACCACGAACGCCGGGGCGTCCTTGGTCAGGACGGCCGTCTTCTTCAGCTTCCGGGCGACCCCGAAGGCGGTGGCCAGCGAGGCGTCGTCGGTCTCCTCCGCCCGGACGATCTCCAGCAGCGGGAGGATCGCGACCGGGTTGAAGAAGTGGAAGCCGACGACCCGCTCGGGGTGCTTCAGCTTGGACGCCATCTCGGTGACCGAGAGGGAGGAGGTGTTGGTGGCCAGCACGCAGGTCGGCGAGACCACGGCCTCCAGGTCGGCGAAGACGTTCTGCTTGACGCCGATCTCCTCGAAGACGGCCTCGATCACGAAGTCGGCGTCGCCGAAGGCCGCGGCCTTGTCGAGCGAGCCGGTGACCAGGCCCTTGAGGCGGTTGGCGTTGTCCGGGTTGATCCGGCCCTTGGCCAGCAGCTTGTCGACCTCGGCGTGGACGTAGCCGACGCCCTTGTCGACGCGCTCCTGGTCGATGTCGGTGAGGACCACCGGCACCTGGAGGCGGCGGGCGAACAGCAGCGCCAGCTGGGAGGCCATCAGGCCCGCGCCGACGACGCCGACCTTGGTGACCGGGCGGGCCAGCGCCTTGTCCGGCGCGCCGAACGGACGCTTGGCCCGGCGCTGCACCAGGTTGAAGGCGTACAGGCCGGCCCGCAGCTCACCGCTCATGATGAGGTCGGCCAGCGCCACGTCCTCGGCGTCGAAGCCGGCCTGCAGGTCGGCGTCCTTGACCTGCTGGATGATGTCCAGCGCCTTGTAGGCGGCCGGGGCGGCGCCGTGCACCTTGGAGTCGGCGATCAGGCGGCCCCAGGCGACGGCGTCGTCCCAGGCCTTGCCGCGGTCGATCTCCTCGCGCTCGACGGCGGTCGCGCCGGTGAGCACCTTGGAGGCCCACAGCAGCGACTGCTCCAGGAAGTCGGCCGGCTCGAAGATCGCGTCGGCGATGCCGAGGTCGAAGACGTCCTTGCCGCGCAGCTGCTTGTTCTGGCTCATCGAGTTCTCGATGATGACCTTGATCGCCTTGGACGGGCCGATCAGGTTCGGCAGGATGGTGCAGCCGCCCCAGCCGGGGACGAGGCCCAGGAAGACCTCGGGCAGCGAGAACGCCGGGACGCCGGTGCTGACCGTGCGGTAGCTGCAGTGCAGGCCGACCTCGACGCCGCCGCCCATCGCCGCGCCGTTGTAGAAGGCGAAGCTGGGGACGGGCAGCGCGGCGATCCGCTTGAAGACGTCGTGACCGCCCTTGCCGATGGCGAGTGCGTCGCTGTGCTCCTTGAGCACCTCGACGCCCTTGAGGTCGGCGCCGACCGCGAAGATGAACGGCTTGCCGGTGATCGCGACGGCGACGATCGCGCCCTCGGCGGCCTCGGCCTCGACCTGGTCCAGCGCCTCGGACAGCTTGGCCAGCGAGCCCGGGCCGAAGGTGGTCGGCTTGGTGTGGTCGAAGCCGTTGTCCAGGGTGATCAGCGCCAGCCGGCCGGCCTGCAGGGGCAGGTCCAGGTGGCGTACGTGCGCCGAGGTGACGACCTCGCCGGGGAACAGCTCGGCGGCGCGCTTCAGCAGCTCAGTGGTGCTCACGTTTACTTACCACCCTCGAAGTGCGGGTTCTCCCAGATGATGGTGCCGCCCATGCCGAAGCCGATGCACATGGTGGTGAGGCCGTACCGGACGTCCGGACGCTGCTCGAAGCGGCGGGCCAGCTGGTTCATCAGGCGCACGCCGGAGGAGGCCAGCGGGTGGCCGAACGCGATCGCGCCGCCGAACGGGTTGACCCGCTCGTCGTCGTCCGCGATGCCGTAGTGGTCCAGGAAGGCCAGCACCTGGACGGCGAAGGCCTCGTTGACCTCGAAGGCCTGGATGTCGTCGATCGTCAGACCGGCCTTGGCCAGCGCCTTCTCGGTCGCCGGCACCGGGCCGATGCCCATGACCTCGGGCTCGACACCCGCGAAGGCGTACGAGACCAGGCGCATCTTGACCGGGAGGCCGAGCTCCTCGGCCACGTCCTCGGCGGCGAGCAGCGAGGCGGTGGCACCGTCGTTCAGACCGGCCGAGTTGCCCGCGGTGATGTTGCCGTGCGGGCGGAACGGGGTCTTGAGGCCGGCCAGGGACTCCATCGTGGTGCCCGGGCGCATCGGCTCGTCCGTGGTCGCCAGGCCCCAGCCGGTCTCGCCGGCGTCGGGGTTGCTGTTGCGGATCGAGACCGGCACCAGGTCCGGCTGGATGTCGCCGTTGGCGTACGCCTTGGCGGCCTTCTCCTGCGAGCGCACCGCGTAGGCGTCGCAGCGCGCCTTGGTGATGTGCGGGAACCGGTCGTGCAGGTTCTCCGCCGTCATGCCCATGAACAGCGCGGACTCGTCGACGAGCTTCTCGGAGACGAAGCGCGGGTTCGGGTCGACGCCCTCACCCATGGGGTGGCGGCCCATGTGCTCGACACCGCCGGCCACGACGACGTCGTACGCGCCGAAGGCGATGCCGCCCGCGGTCGCGGTGACGGCGGTCAGGGCGCCGGCGCACATGCGGTCGATCGAGTAGCCCGGGACGGACTTCGGCAGACCGGAGAGCAGCGCGGCGGTGCGGCCGATCGTCAGGCCCTGGTCGCCGATCTGCGTGGTGGCCGCGATCGCGACCTCGTCGATGCGCTCGACGGGCAGGCTCGGGTTACGACGCACGAGTTCCCGGATGCACTTGACGACCAGGTCGTCGGCGCGGGTCTCGTGGTAGATGCCCTTCGGGCCTGCCTTGCCGAACGGGGTGCGGACGCCATCGACAAAGACGACATCCCTCGCGGTACGAGGCACGGGGGCTCTCCTCCCAGGGACCAACGGATGATTGGGCAGGCCGGCGTGGTCAACGGCGGCGGCGCTGCTTCACGGCCATGCTACCCGCCGGTAACTAACTTGCCCAGGCCCAGCACCCCGATGGCGGGGTGTGTCCCCCGCCACGTTCCCCGATCGACCCCGGCCCGCCCCGCCGCCACGCGGGCCACCCGCGCCGGGCCCGCCCGCGGCGCCGCCCGGACCCGCTCACGAAGAAGGACGGGGACGCCGTCACGGCGTCCCCGTCCTCCCGGTGATCACGCACCCGCTCACGGCGCGGGCTGCTCCGGCTGCTCCTCGGCGGGCGGCTGCTCGGCCGGCTGGGTGGCGGCCCTGACGAAGGCCGCGGCCACCACCGGGGCGACCAGGTCCACCTGCCACTGCCGGGCGCCCAGCGCGCGCAGCGCGGCCCCCACGTTCTCCGCCGTCGGGCCCGCCGGCGGCTCCCAGGAGACCCGGCGCACCAGGTCGGGAGTGATCAGGTTCTCCGGCGGCAGACTGTGCTTCTCGGCCAGCTCGCCCACCGCGGCCCGCGCCCCGGACAGCCGGGCGGCGGCGACCGGGTCCTTCTCCGCCCAGGCGCGCGGCGGCGGCGGGCCCTCGTGCGGGGCGGACGGCGGCGGCAGCTGCGCCTCCGGGATCTCCCGGGCGCGCTGGACCGCGGCCAGCCACTGCTCCAGCTGGCGCCGGTGCACCCGGGGGCCGAAGCCCTGGACGGCCTGCAGGGCGGCGAGGTTCAGCGGGACGGCCAGCGCCGCGTTGACGATCGCGGCGTCCGACAGCACCCGGCCGGGGGACACGTCGCGGTCCTGCGCCATCCGGTCCCGGGCCAGCCAGAGTTCGCGGACGACCGCCAGCTGCCGGCGCCGGCGGACCTTGTGCAGCTGCGAGGTGCGGCGCCAGGGGTCGACCCGGGGGGCCGGCTTCGGGGCGTTCGCGATCGACGCGAACTCCTCCATGGCCCAGCCGAGCTTGCCCTGGGCGTCCAGCTCCCGTTCGAGTGCGTCCCGCAGCTCGACCAGCACCTCGACGTCCAGGGCGGCGTAGCGCAGCCACGGCTCGGGCAGCGGGCGGGTGGACCAGTCCACCGCCGAGTGCTCCTTCGCCAGCGTCAGGCCCAGCACGCTCTCGGTCATCGGCCCCAGGCCCACCCGGGGGAACCCGGCGATCCGGCCGGCCAGCTCGGTGTCGAACAGCAGACGCGGCTTCATGCCCACCTCGGCCAGGCACGGCAGGTCCTGGGTGGCCGCGTGGACCACCCACTCCGCGTCGGCCAGCGCCTCGCCGAGCCCGCTGAGGTCGGGACAGGCGATCGGGTCGATCAGCGCGGTGCCGGCCCCGGCACGCCGCAGCTGGATCAGGTACGCACGCTGCCCGTAGCGGTAGCCGGAGGCCCGCTCGGCGTCCACGGCGACCGGCCCGGTACCCGCCGCGAACGCGGCGACGGTCGCGGCGAGAGCCTCCGCGTCCGTCACGACCGGGGGGATTCCCTCCCGCGGTTCGAGGAGCGGGACCGGGGCTGTCTCTTCTGGGATGGCTGCTACGGCGTCGGTCACCCCCCAAGGGTACGACGACCCCCGCCGGCGGGAGTGTTGTCGGACTGGTCAGACCGCGTTCAGGGATATGCCACCGGAAATCCGGTTGATCGCCTTCCGCCACCGACCGCCGCGATCGGACCGCCCCACCCCACCCAGAGGCCCCACGGGCCCCCGAAATCCGGGCAAGGCGGCCCCGGAGGCCCCGACCCGGTACACCCTGTCCTGATCGCTGCCGGGGAACGGCACCGAACCGCCGCCCCCGACTCCGTACGGCCCCGCCCTGACCCGACCCCCCACGCCCTTGTCCTGACCCGACCCCGTACGGACCGCGTCCGAGCCAAAGGGGCCCGCCGGTGCCGAAAGGAAGAGAGCGAGGAAGCGACCGACGAAGGAGGGAGTGCGGGAGCGACGACCGTCGGCGCCGGGTCGGAGGGCCCCGGCGGCGAGAGACGCCCAAAAAAGAGGCGACCCGGAGGAAACGTTCCTCCGGGCCGCCGCCGCGGTCGTGCGGGTGGGTCAGTGGATGATGCCGGTGCGCAGCGCGACCGCGACCATGCCGGCCCGGTCGCCGGTGCCCAGCTTGCGGGCGATCCGGGCGAGGTGGCTCTTCACGGTGAGGGCGGACAGGCCCATGGCGACTCCGATCGCCTTGTTGGACTGGCCCTCCGCCACCAGTCGCAGGACCTCGACCTCGCGGCCGGAGAGCTCCCGGTAGGCGGACTGCTGCGTCCCGGGCGCACCGGGAGCACCCGGGGCGCCGGGAGCTCCGGCCGTTCCGGGGACTCCCGACATGCCGGGGCGCCGCATCCGGCCGGCGAGGCCGCCGGCTCCGATGGGTAGGCCGGGTCGACCCGGCATGGCGATGTTGGTACGGGTACCGGTGACCACGTAGCCCTTGACGCCGCCGGCGAGGGCGCTGCGGACCGCGCCGATGTCGTCGGCGGCGGAGAGCGCGAGACCGTTGGGCCAGCCCGCGGCGCGGGTCTCGGCGAGGATGGTCAGCCCGGAGCCGTCCGGGAGGTGGACGTCTGCGACGCAGATGTCTCGGGGCGTGGAGACCCGGGGGCGGGCCTCGGCGATCGAGGAGACCTCGATGACGTCCCGGACGCCGAGCGCCCACAGGTGGCGGGTGACGGTGTTTCGGACTCGGGGATCAGCGATGACCACCATGGCGGTGGGCTTCGTCGGACGGTAGGCGACCACGTTTGCGGGGTGCTCAAGAAGGACCGACACCAGGCCTCCTGCGGGGAGTGGCGGACGGAACCCCGATGGGGCGGTCGGAGTGTTCCGCGTTTGGAAAGGGTCACAGTCTGCTTCGGCAACAACCGTGCCCGGCTTTAGCGAAAGATCACGATTTAGTGAGTAACAATACGGACAAACCGCGCGGAGGACTGATGCGACATGCTTCGAAATCGCACAAAATCGATCAGTTTCTGGCATGCCTTGATCGACTCGCGTCGGTGAATTGACGGAGAACGGGGCGGAAGTCACACTCCGTCAGCCTTGGGAGTGGCTTTTGCCGAGGTCGGGCCACCTGCGGCCGGGCGTCACTCCTCAGTGCGAACGCGGACGGCGCCGCGCGGGCATCGGGACCACTCCACCGAGTGACGGGGTGTCCGGGGAGTTCTGCGGCGAGGAGGGCACGGGCGGCAGGCCGGCGCTCGCGCAGAGCAGCTCGCCCCAGGCCGCCAGGTGCCGTTCGAAGCGCCCGTCGGAGGGCGTCCAGGACGCCCGGATCTCGATCTCGGTCGAGGACGGCCGGTCCGCCAGCGCGCCGAAGTACTGCGAGGCGCACCTGGTGACCGTGCCGCCCGCCTCCGCGTAGCCGGCGCCGTGCGCCTGCAACGCGTCCAGCAGCCAGGCCCAGCCGACCTCGGACAGCATCGGGTCGCCCGCCATCTCCGGCTCCAGCTCGGCCCGGGTCATCGTGACCACCCGGAAGTCGCCGTGCCAGGCCTCCTGGCCCGCGGGGTCGTGCAGCAGCACGATCCGACCGTCCGCCAGCTCCTCGCCGTCCACCTCGACCGCCGCGGTCAGCGCGAACGCGTACGGGGCCAGCCGGCGCGGTGCCGGGGCAGGGGAGAGCTGCACCTCGGGCCGGAGCCTCGCTCCGCTCAGCGCCTCGACCGCCTCGCGGAACTCGATCGGCGCCGACTCCTTGCCCGTTCCTCCACCTTGTGCGGGGTGCCCGCCGACCGCTGCCATGACCCGAAGACTAGGTCGGACGGCGCCGCAATTCCCGCAACTTCCGTTTGTGCGGCGTGCCGAGGCCCGTTCGGAGGGCAATGTTGGAGCTTCGTACCACCCGGGGGCGGGGAGTCGCGGCCGGGGGCGTGCGAAGATTTGGACCGTGAGCGAGACAACGGCAGACACCACCGGTCAGCAGCCCTCCGTGCGCCGCGGCGCCGCGTACGACTCAGCGTTCCTGCGCGCGTGCCGGCACGAGCCGGTGCCGCACACCCCGGTGTGGTTCATGCGCCAGGCCGGGCGCTCGCTGCCGGAGTACCTCAAGGTCCGCGAGGGCATCCCCATGCTGGAGTCCTGCATGCGGCCCGAGCTGGTCAAGGAGATCACCCTCCAGCCGGTGCGCCGGCACCGGGTGGACGCCGCGATCTTCTTCAGCGACATCGTCGTCCCGCTCAAGGCGATCGGCATCGACGTCGACATCAAGCCGGGCATCGGCCCGGTCATCGCCGACCCGATCCGCACCCGCGAGGACCTCAAGCGGCTGCGGAACCTGGAGCCCGACGACGTCCCCTACATCACCGAGGCGGTCGGCCTGCTCGTCGACGAGCTCGGCTCCACCCCGCTGATCGGCTTCGCGGGCGCCCCGTACACGCTGGCCAGCTACCTGGTCGAGGGCGGGCCGTCGAAGAACCACGAGAACACCAAGGCCATGATGTACGGCCAGCCGGAGCTGTGGGCCGAGCTGGTCGACCGGCTCGCCGACATCACCTCCGCCTTCCTCAAGGTGCAGATCGAGGCCGGCGCCTCGGCCGTCCAGCTGTTCGACTCCTGGGTCGGTGCGCTCGCCCCGGACGACTACCGCCGTTCCGTCATGCCGTCCAGCACCAAGGTCTTCGACGCCGTGGCCGGGTACGGGGTGCCCCGGATCCACTTCGGGGTCGGCACCGGCGAGCTGCTCGGGCTGATGGGCGAGGCCGGCGCCGACGTGGTCGGGGTCGACTGGCGGGTGCCGCTGAACGTCGCCGCCGAGCGGGTCGGCCACGGCAAGGCCCTGCAGGGCAACCTCGACCCGGCCGTCCTCTTCGCCCCGACCCACGCGGTGGAGACCAAGGCCCGCGAGGTGCTGCACGCCGCCCAGGCGCTCGGCACCAGCGGCCACATCTTCAACCTCGGCCACGGCGTGCTGCCGAGCATGGACCCGGACGCGCTCAGCCGCCTGGTCGCCTTCGTGCACGAGGCCAGCGCGCGCTGACCCGCCGGCGGTGCCGGGCGGCGGGCCTCACGGTCGGCCGCCCGGCCCACTGATGATCACCGCCGTCGGTCAGCCGGCATCGGGGCCGTCCCCGGGCGCCGACCACGGGTCCTGCGGCCGGGGCCGCTCCGCGGCGGCAGCCCGCTCGGCCCGCCGCCGGCGGCCGAGGAACCAGAGCATCCAGCCCAGCGGCGCCAGCACCAGCAGGAACGGCGCGACGGCCGCCAGCGCGATCAGCAGGCCGCGCACGATCACGGACAGCACGTGCCAGCCGCCGCCCAGCGCGCCGCCGACCGAGTGCCAGAAGCCGTCCTTCTTCTTCGCCGCCTCGGTCGGCGGCGGCGCGGACGCCTCCCGGCGCAGCTCCAGCGTGATGGTCGACAGCGAGGTCTTGGCCGTCAGCTCCTGCTGCTGCTTCTGCAGCGACTCCAGGTCGGCCTGCCGGCGGCTGAGCTCGGCCTCCAGGGAGACCACCTCGGCCAGCGTCTTCGCCTGCGCCATCAGCGCCCGGACCCGCTCCACGCTGGCCTGCTGGCTCTGCACCCGGCTGGCCACGTCCACCGCCTGCTGGGTCAGGTCGTCCGCCTGGCTGTTGCGCGAGACCACGCGGCCCAGAGCGGCCAGCTGGTCCAGCGTCCGCTGGTAGGAGGCGGAGGGAACCTTCAGGACGAGCTCGCCGCGCACGGCGCTCCTGTCCTGCTCGCCGGACGGACCGCCGCTGCCCGCCGAACCGCTCACCGCCTCCTTGCCGACGTACCCGCCGGCCGCGGCCGCCAGCACCCGGGCGTCGGCCAGGGTCTGGTCGATGTCCTTGGCCACCAGCGTCAGTTGCGCGGTGTACGCGATCAGCCGGCTGTCGGCGGTCGGCACCGCCACCGGCTTCTCGGCCGAGCCGCCCGCGCCCGGGGCCGCCCCGGCGGCCGGCGCGGCGCCGGCCTTCTCGCCCCCGTCGGCGGCGGGCGCCTGGGGCGCCTGCGCCTGGGCCGGCGCCTTGGCCGAGTCCGCCGACGACCGGCCGCCCGATTCGGCGGCGCAGCCGCCGATCAGCAGGGCGGCGGCGAGCACCCCTGCCGCCAGCGCCCCCGGTCTGTGCCGTGTTGCTCCCATGCGCAAGGCCCTCCCCGCTCCCGATCCGAGCCGCCCCCTACGGGCGCTCCGATCCATTCGACGTGCTGACGGCGCGTCGGGATCCACCCGGGAGATCGCAACTCGGTCACGGGTCGGCGGCGGCCGGGCCTCGGCCGTTCCTTTTCCGTCGGAGTACCCGAAATGCCGCGGGCGGGCGCCGGCCCTCGGGCCGCCCGTGCCCGGGGCAGCCGCCCGCGCGGCGTCCTTCAGGCAGCGGGACGCAGGGCGATCCGGGCGTACGCACGGACGTCGGCGTCGGAGTCGGCGAGGCGCTCGCGCAGGGCCCCGGCCACGGCCGGGTCGGCGGCCAGCGGGGCCAGCGCGCGGACGGCGGCCTTGCGGACGTCCATGTGCTCGTCGGCGAGCAGCGCCAGCAGGGGCGCCAGCCCCGCCGTGCCGGTGCGGCCCAGCGCGGTGGCCGCCGCCCGGCGGACCTGCCAGGCCTCGTCCGGGGCCGCGGCCAGGGCGGCGAGCGGCGGCGGGCAGCCGATCCCGGCGGCGCCCTGGAGGGCGGCCGCCCGCACCAGCGGGTCCGGGTCGGCGGCCAGCCGGACCAGGGCCGGCGCGGCCGTCGGGTCGCCGACGGTGCCGAGACCCTCGCCGACGGCCACCCGCACCTCGCGGGAGCCGTCGCCGGCCGCCCCCGCCAGGGCCTCCACGGCGTCCAGCGAGACCAGGCCGTGCACCGCCTGCAGGCGCACCGGGACCTCGGGGTCGGCCAGCGCGGCGGCGAACAGCCCGGCGGAGCCCGTCCGCAGCGAACGGGCGACGTCCAGGGCGCCGGCCCGGACGACCGGGTCGGGGGAGTCGGCGGCCAGTCGCAGCGGCCCGGCGAGCGCGGCGCCGTCCAGCACCTCGACCAGTTCGCGCAGTCCGGCGACCGCCGCCGCCCGTACCGAGGCGTCCGGATCGGCCAGCGCGCGGGCGAGTTCGGGGCCGGTGCCCTCGGGCGCGGCCTCGGTGAGGACACTCACGGTGGTGCGGCGCACGTCCGCCGCCGGGTCGCCGAGATAGGGGAGCAGCCGCTCCAGGGTCGGCTGCTCCTCGGCCAGCCGGAGCAGGTCGAGCAGCTTCGGGGAGGCGGGGGCCGCGACGTCGGCGGCCGGCCCCGCGTCGGCGGCGGTGGCGGCGGGCGTGGCACCGGTGCGCCCGACCGGCATCGCGTGCACCTCGCCGATGACGGTGACCGCGCCGCCCGCGGGGGGTTCCAGCCCCTCCACCGGGACGAGGTAGGGGGCGACCGGGCGGGTGAGGAACTCCATCGCCCCGGTCGGGCTCTTGCGGACGTTGAGGTGGCTGAACCAGCGGTCGTCGTCCCTGCCGGGGTGGTCGATCCGCTCGTGGTACAGGCCCCAGCGGCTCTCGGTGCGGGCCAGCGAGGAGCGGGCGGCGAGCTCGGCGCAGTCCCGGATGAAGTCGACCTCCACGGCGCGCATCAGCTCGTGCGGCGTCCGGGCGCCCATGCCGGCGATCTCGCCGCGCATCCGCTCGAAGTGCTCCAGCGCGACGGAGAGCCGCGAGCCGGTCTTCGGCGGAGCGACGTAGTCGTTCACGAAGCGCCGCAGCTTGTACTCGACCTGCGGCTGCGGCGGACCGTCCGGGTTGCGCAGCGGACGGTAGACCAGCGCGTGCGCCTCCCTGACCTGGTCCGCGGGCAGGTCGGGCCGCTCGGCGGGCAGGTGGGCGGTGGCGTGGGTGCCGGCCAGGTCGCCGAAGACGAAGGCGCCGATCATGTAGTTGTGCGGGACGCAGGCCAGGTCACCGGCCGCGTACAGGCCGGGCACGGTGGTGGCCGCGTTCTCGTCCACCCAGACGCCGGAGGCGGAGTGCCCGCCGCAGAGGCCGATCTCGGAGATGTGCATCTCCACGTCGTGGGTGCGGTAGTCGTGCCCCCGCCCGGCGTGGAAGGTGCCCCGGCTGGGGCGCTCGGTGGTGTGCAGGATGGACTCCAGCGCCTGCACCGACTCCTCCGGCAGGTGGGTGGTGCGCAGGTACACCGGCCCGCGGTCGGACTCCAGTTCGGCGGCGAACTCGGCCATCATCTGCCCCGACCAGTAGTCGGAGTCGACGAACCGCTCGCCGTGCCGGTTCACCTGGTAGCTGCCGAAGGGGTTGGCGACGTACGCGCAGGCCGGCCCGTTGTAGTCCTTCATCAGCGGGTTGACCTGGAAGCACTCGATGCCGCTCAGCTCGGCGCCCGCGTGGTACGCCATCGCGTACCCGTCCCCGGCGTTCGTCGGGTTCTCGTAGGTGCCGTACAGGTAGCCGCTGGCGGGCAGCCCGAGCCGGCCGCAGGGGCCGGTGGCGAGGATCACCGCGCCGGCCGAGACGGTGACGAACTCGCCGCTGCGGGTGTCGAACCCGGCCGCTCCGACGGCCCGGCCGCCGGAGGTGAGCACCCGGACGGGCATCACCCGGTTCTCGATGGTGATCCGCTCGCGCATCTCGCGCCGGCGCAGCTGCCGGTACAGCACCTTCTTGACGTCCTTGCCCTCCGGCATCGGCAGCACGTAGCTGCCGGACCGGTGCACCTGGCGGACCTGGTACTCGCCGTACTCGTCCTTCTCGAACTTCACCCCGTACCCCTCCAGCCGCTGCACCATCGCGAAGCCGCGGGTGGCGGTCTGCCGGACGGTGCGCTGGTCGACGATGCCGTCGTTGGCGCGGGTGATCTCGGCGACGTAGTCGTCCGGCTCGGCCCGGCCGGGCACGACGGCGTTGTTGACCCCGTCCATGCCCATCGCGAGCGCGCCGGAGTGGCGGACATGGGCCTTCTCCAGCAGCAGGACGTCCGCGCCCTGCTCGGCGGCGCTGAGCGCGGCCATCGACCCGGCCGTGCCGCCGCCGACCACCAGGACGTCGCAGGTCAGGTGGCGGGCCTCGGTGAGGTCGGGGATCCGCAGGGCTTCGGTGGTCGGCATGGCGAGCGGCCTTTCAGGACAGCCCGGCGAGGACGGCCTCGCGCAGGCGCAGTACGGCGGGGTCGGTACGGGCGGCGGCCTCGCGGGGCCGCGGTACGTCGTGCAGGGCGGCGACCTCGCCGCCGCCGAGCACCGCGACCCGGTCACCGAGCAGCAGCGCCTCGTCCACGTCGTGGGTGACGAAGACCACGGTGCAGCGCAGCCGCTCCCAGACGGTGAGCAGCAACTGCTGCATGGCGGCGCGGTTCTGGGCGTCGAGCGCGCCGAACGGCTCGTCCATCAGGACGGCCCGCGGCGAGCCGACCAGGGCCCGGGCGAGTTGCACCCGCTGGCGCTGGCCGCCGGACAACTGCCGTGGCAGGCGGTCCTGGTGGCCGTCCAGGCCGACCCGGGCGAGCCACTCCTCGGCCGGCCCGCGGCGCTGCGCGCGGGGCACCCGGCGGACGGCGAGCGGGAGTTCGACGTTGCGGCGGGCGCTGCGCCAGGGCAGCAGGCCGTCCTCCTGGAAGACCAGTGCCCGGTCGGCGTGCGGCCCGGTCAGCGGCTCGCCGTCGGCGAGGAGTTCGCCGGCGGTCGGTGCCAGCAGGCCGGCCAGCGCCCGCAGCAGGGTGGACTTGCCGCAGCCGGAGGCGCCGACCACGGTCAGCACCTCGCCGGGGGCGACGTCCAGGTCGACGCCGCTCAGCACGGGGTGCCCGGCGTGGCCGAGGCCCAGGCCCCGGGCGGTGAGCCGCAGACCGGTGGTCGCGGTGGCGGGGGTGACGGCGGTCGCGGTGCTCATCCTGCGCTCCCGGGCCGGGCCGGCAGCCAGCGCGTGACGCGGCGGCCGGCGAGTTCGACGGCGGCCGAGGTCAGCCACCCGAGCAGGCCGATGGTGGCCATCCCGACGAAGACGCCGGGGTAGTCGAGCACGGTGTACGACTGCCAGGTGCGGTAGCCGACGCCGAACTGGCCGGAGACCATCTCGGCGGAGATCACGCAGATCCAGGAGACCCCGATGCCGACCGACAGCCCGCCGACCACCCCGGGCAGGGCGCCAGGCAGCACCACGCTCCACAGCACCCGCCACCGGCCCCCGCCCATGGTGCGCACGGCCTCCTCCCAGAGCGGCGGGACGGCCCGCACCGCGTGCCGGGTGGAGACCGTCACCGGGAAGAACGCGGCGGCGAAGGTGATGAAGACGATGCCCTGCTCGTTGTCCGGGAAGAGCATGATCGCCACCGGTACCAGCGCGATCGCCGGCACCGGGCGGATCACCTCCAGCACCGGGCCGAGCAGGTCGCCGGCCCAGCGCGAGCGGGCCGTCGCCACCCCGGCCGCCACCCCCAGCAGGGCCGCCAGCAGGAACCCGCTGCCGATCCGGCGCAGGCTGTCCGCGAGGTCCTGCCAGTACTGGTCGGTGCCCAGCTGCCGGCCGAAGGCCTGCCAGACCTGGACGGCGGTCGGCAGGTGGTCGAAGCGCACCCAGAACCGCACCTTGGCGGCGGTGAGCAGCTGCCAGAGCCCGACGAAGGCCAGCAGGGAGGCGGCCCGCACGGCCCGGCGGCGCCAGAGCGCCGGGCGCCGCCGGGCCGCGGGGGCGGTGGTGGCCCCGGCGGTCGCCGGGGCCGGCCGGAGGGTGGCGCTCACGACGCCGCCAGGGCTTGCTCGTAGCCGAGCTGCTTCGCGCCCGGGTGGGCCGCCAGATAGGCCTTCAGGCCGTCCTCGGTGGTGAAGGGCAGCAGCTCGGCGCCGTCCTGCGCCCAGTGGTCCTTGTCGGCGAACCAGCGGGTGCCGGTGGTCGCGTCGGGCACGTAGGCGGCCCGGATCTTCTTGCCGCCGGCCGCCTTGACGGCCTTCAGCAGGCAGGCCGGGGTGGCCGCGGGCCGGGTGCCGTCCTCGCCGTCGAACCAGATCTCGCCGGCCTTGGCCGGGTCGGTGACCGGCTGTCCGCAGACCGCGTCGGTGCCGGTGATCCGGGCCGGCGCGATGTCCGGCAGGGCGGCCTCGGCCAGGTACGAGGGGTCGACGAAGGAGTCGAGGTCCAGGGCCTTCAGCACGCCGACCGACTTCAGGAACGGGACGTCCTCGCGCAGCGCGGTCAGCAGCTCGGGCCGCAGCGGCAGCCCGAAGGTGGCGATCCCGTTCGGGCCGTTGTAGAGGTGGACCACCTCGGGGGCCAGCCCGGTCGCCTCGGCCACCTGCCGGGAGGCCGCCAGCGGCTGTTCGTTGAGGTAGCGGGTGGCGTCGGCCTGGGCCCGCAGGAAGGCCTCGATCACCGCGGGGTGCTCGGTGGCGTACTTCTGCCGGACCACCACGCCGTGCAGGGTGGGGCGGGCCAGCGCCGCGCCGTCGTAGAGCAGCCGCGCGTCACCGCCGAAGACCACCTGGCCGGGCCAGGCCACGAACTGGGCCAGTGCGTCCACGCTGCCGGCCTTCAACGCCGAGGCGCCGATGGCGGGTTGCTGGTTCTGCTTGGAGATCTCGGTGTCCTGCACGCCGGCCTTGCGCAGCGCCTGGACGAGGGTGCCGTCGGCGGCCGAGCCGACCGAGGTGGAGACCTTCTTCCCCTTCAGGTCGGCGAGCGTGTGCGCGGGCGAGGCGTTCGGCACCACCACGCTGTTGAGCGCGCCCAGGGCGTTGTAGCCGGTGACGGACACCAGCCGGGTGCCGGGGCCGCCGGCCTCCTGCGCCCGCGAGCCGTTGATCAGCAGCGGGTAGTCGCCCATCGAGCCGATGTCGATCTTGTCGGCCAGCATCTGCGCGGTGATCGGCGCACCGGAGTCGTAGTCCTGCCAGCTGACCTTGTAGGTGCGGCCGTCCTTCCTGCCCTCGGCGGCGAGCTGCTGCTCGAAGTAGCCCCGGGCGCGCAGCAGGGTGCCGGCGGTGACGGTGTTGATGGTCTTCGACTGGTACCCGACCACCACCTCGACGGTGCCGCCGGCGGAGGCGTCGGCGGACGAGCAGCCGGTGAGGCCGGCCAGCACGGCGGCGGCCAGCAGGGCGAGCGGCAGCGGGCGCCGGGACGACGACGGTCTCAGCGGGCGGGAGGCCGGGCGGTGGGACAGCGGGCGGCGTGACATCGGGGAACGCTCCTCAGCGCAGCAGATAGGGCATGTTGACGGTGACCGCGCCGGTGGGACAGCGGGCGGCGCACGGGCCGCAGTACCAGCACTCGTCGACGTGCATGTAGGCCTTGTCGGTGTCCGGGTCGATGGCCAGCGAGTCGAGCGGGCACATCTCCACGCAGAGCGTGCAGCCGTCGATGCAGAGCGAGGCGTCGATGGTGACGGGCACGTCGGAGCGGTGGTCGGCGAGCGCCATGGGGGTCTCCGTGGATCGGCTACATGGATCGGCTACATGGATCGGCTACGTGGATGCGGCTGCACGACTGCCGCGACGTGGACACGGCTGCGTGACCGCCGTGACGGGGAGGGAGGAGCGGGGAGGCGGGACGAGGACGCGCAGGTCACAGGGCCGAGCGCAGCAGCCGGCCCTGCATGGTGATCCGGTCGCCGCGGAACCGCACGTACTCCAGGTCCACCGGGCGCCCGTCGGCCAGGGTGGTCAACCGCTCCAGCATCAACAGGGCGCCGCCGCGGGGGACTTCCAGCACGTCGGCCGAGTGCGCGTCGGCGTTCACCGCCTCCAGCGTGATGTCGGCCGAGCCGAGCGGCTGCCCGGCCACCTCCTCGATCAGCCGGAACACGTCCTGGTGGACGAGGTCCTGGGCGTCCAGCGCCGCACCGATGTCGGGCACCAGGTAGGTGAGGTCCAGCGACAGCGGCAGGCCGTTCAGCCGCCGCACCCGCTCGACGTACACCACGTCGCCGCCCTCCGGCAGGCCCAGCCGGCGGGCCACCGGGCCGGGAGCGCGGACCGGGCCGAACGAGCGCACCTCGTTGGTCACCTCGCCGTGCTCGTGCAGGGTCTCGGCGAGCCCCATCAGCCGGTTCAGACCGTGCGGCACCTTCTCCGCCACCACCAGCGTCCCCGAGCCAGGCACCCGCCGGACCAGACCCTCGGTCCGCAGCAGGTCCAGCGCCTCCCGGACGGTGTTCCTGGACTCCCCGAACTCCTCCGCGAGCACGTCCTCGTGCGGCAGCGGCCGGGGCCCGTACACCTCGCTCAGCACCTGCTGGCGCAGGACGTCGGCGACCTGCCGGGCACGGTCCGCGCGGGGCCGGCGGGGCTGGCCGGCCCCGGTCGGCCGGGGCGGGTTCTCGGTGGTCATCGCGACTGCTCCGGGGCTGGGTACGGGGGACGGGGTACCGGCTGGTGGTGCCGGGCGGCTGGTTCTGGCAGAACCCTAGGGGCGTACCCGCGGGTTTTTCGTTGCCGCGGCATTACGCCACCTGACGCCCCGTCCGCGGGCGCCGCCAGCAGGGCCTACCGCCGCCCCCGGACCGGAACCGCCACCCGCGACCGGTGACCGGCGCCCCCACACATGGCCCAATGCCGGGCCCGCCCCGGGCGGACCGCGAGAGTGGACGGGTCCGCCGTACGAGGGAAGGAACCGGCCGTGACCCTCAGGCGCAGCGCCGCGCTCGACGCCGTGCTGATCGTGCTGACCCTGACCACCGGGATCGTCGAGGCCGTCAGCCTGCTCGCCCTCGGCCACGTCTTCACCGCGCTGATGACGGGCAACATGCTCTTCCTCGCCTTCGGCCTGGCCGGCGGCGCCGGCCTGTCGGTGCCGGCGTCCTCCGTCTCGCTGGCGGCCTTCGCCGTCGGCAACCTGGCCGGGGCCCTGCTGGAGACCAGGGTGGAGGCCCGCCGGCGGCGCTGGTTCGTCACCGGGCTGGTCGTGGAGGCGGCCCTGCTCGGCGGGGCCGGGCTGGCCGCCGGCGGGATCGGCGGCCTCGACGAGCCGCTGTCCGGACACCTCTACCTGGTGATCGCCCTGACGGCCCTGGCGATGGGCCTGCGCAGCGTCACCACCCTGCGGGCCCGGGTCGCCGAACTGCCCACCACGCTCACCACCCGCGCGCTGACCTCGGTGATCAGCGGCCTGGCCCCGGCCGTCGGGCACGATCCCGCCCGGGGCGCCGGCGCCGGCTCCGCCCTGCTGCGGGCCGCCGGCGTGGTCGCGATGTTCGTCGGCGGCCTGCTCGGCGCGTGGATGCTGACCGCCGGCCACCGCCCGCAGCTCCCGCTGCTGGTGGCCGCCGCCGTGGTGCTCCTGTGCGCCGTCGGCTTCGGCCTCACCCCGCGGGACCGGACCCCGGCGGAGCCCCGGGTTGGCTAGTCTGAACCCATGAGCGCGCTACCCGAGTGGATGCGACCGCCCCGCGCCGAGGGGTGGTTCGCCGACGACCTCGACCGGCTGACCGAAGCGCCCCGGCACACCGAACTGATCGACGGAGCGCTCGTCTTCATGATGTCCCCGCAGCGTTGGTGGCATGGTGAACTCATCACCGACCTCGTCATCGCCCTCAGGGCCCAGGTGCCCGCCGGCAGCAGGATCGGGCGAGAGATGACCATCAGGCTCGACAGCCGGAACCGGCCGGAGCCCGACCTGATCGTGACGACTGCGGGCTACGACGGGGACCGCACCTGGTTCGCCCCCGACGAGGTCTCCCTGGTCGTCGAGGTCGTCTCCCCCGAGTCCGCCCACCGCGACCGCACCGTCAAGGTCCGCAAGTACGCCGAGGCGGGCATCGCGCACTACTGGCTGATCGAGGAGGAGGGCGGCGCGCCCGTCGTCCACGTCTACGAGCTCGACGCCCCCACCTCCTCCTACGCGCCCGCCGGGATCTTCCGCGGCAAGCTGGAGCGCCCCGTCCCGTTCCCGATCGCCATCGACCTGGACGGGCTGGTGCCCGCCCGGAAGCGGACGGATTGAGGCCTTCGCCCGGCTCTCTGCAAGACTGCGAAGCATGTCGCAACCTCATGTCGTCGTGATCGGCGGCGGTATCGCGGGCCTCGCCGCGGCCGCCTTCCTCAGCGGGGCGGACGGTGGTGGCGGGAGA
Source organism: Kitasatospora sp. NPDC057015 (assembly GCF_042673745.1). Taxonomy (NCBI): domain Bacteria; kingdom Bacillati; phylum Actinomycetota; class Actinomycetes; order Kitasatosporales; family Streptomycetaceae; genus Kitasatospora; species Kitasatospora sp. NPDC057015. Next base: position 57,532 of record NZ_JBHUSG010000045.1, on the reverse strand, counting down.
GCCGCGGTCACCCTCCTGGAGGCCTCCGAGCGCCTCGGCGGGAAGCTCCGCGGCGGTGAGGTCGGCGGGGTGAAGGTCGACCTCGGGGCCGAGTCGATGCTCGCCCGCCGCCCGGAGGCGGTCGCGCTGGCCCGCTCCGTCGGACTCGCCGACTCCCTCCAGCCGCCCGGCACCGCCAAGGCCGCGATCTGGACCAGGGACGCGCTGCGCCCGCTGCCCGGCGGCCAGGTGATGGGCGTCCCCGGCGACCTCGACGCCCTCGCCGCCGCCGGCGTGCTCACCCCGGAGGGCCTGGCCCGGGCCGGCCGGGAGGAGGACGCCCCGGCGGTGGGGGACGACGTCGCGATCGGCGCGTACGTGGCCGCCCGGCTCGGCCGCGAGGTGGTCGACCGGCTGGTCGAGCCGCTGCTCGGCGGTGTCTACGCCGGCCACGCCGACGAGATCTCGCTGCGCGCCGCCGTCCCGCAACTGCTCGACCTGGCCCGCAGCGGCGCCCCGCTGGTGGGCGGGGTGCACGAGCTGGCGAGCCGCCCGCAGAGCAGCACCGGACCGGTCTTCCAGGGCCTGGACGGCGGTATCGGCACCCTGCCGCAGGCCGTCGTCGCCGCCTGCCGCCGGGCCGGCGTCGAGCTGCGCACCGGCAGCCCGGTGCAGGAGCTGCGCCGCACCCCCGAGGGCTGGCGGCTGGTGGTGGGCGGCGAGACCCTGCACGCCGACGCCGTGGTGCTGGCCGTCCCGGCGCCCGAGGCGGCCCGGCTGCTGCGCACCGACGCCCCCGGCGCCGCCGCCGAGCTGGCCGCGGTGGAGTACGCGGGGATGGCGCTGGTCACCATGGCCTTCCGGCGCGCCGACCTGCCCGAGCCGCCGGCCGGCAGCGGGTTCCTGGTGCCACCGGTGGACGGCCGGCAGATCAAGGCGTCCACCTTCTCCTCCAACAAGTGGGACTGGCTGGCGCGTTCGGCGCCGGACACCTTCGTGCTGCGCACCTCGCTCGGCCGCCATCGCGAGGAGCAGGCCCTCGACCTCCCGGACGAGGAGCTGGTCGCCCGTTCGCTGGCCGACCTCGGGGAGGCCGTCGGCCTGACGGCGAAGCCGTACGACACGGCGGTCACCCGCTGGCGGGGCGGCCTGCCGCAGTACCCGGTCGGCCACCTCGACCGGGTGGCCCGGATCCGCGCGCGGGCCGAGGGGCTCGGCGCACTGGCCCTGTGCGGCGCCGCGTACGACGGAGTGGGCATCCCGGCCTGCGTCGCGAGCGCGCGCGCGGCCGTTGACAAGCTGTTGACCCCGGCCGCCGGGGCACCCGTGACAGAGGGGACAATGTCCGCATGACTGACAGCACTGAGCCGCAGGCGGCCGCGCAGGCCACCGCGCAGCAGCCCGAGAAGAAGAAGGCCCGCGACCTCAACCAGGTGATCCGCTACACCTTGTGGTCGGTGTTCAAGCTCAAGGACAACCTGCCGGAGGACCGCGCCGCCCTGGCCGCCGAGGTCGACGAGCTGTTCGCGCAGCTGGCCGCCAAGGACGTCACGGTGCGCGGCACCTACGACGTGTCCGGGCTGCGGGCCGACGCCGACGTCATGGTCTGGTGGCACGCCGAGGACTCGGACGACCTGCAGGAGGCGTACAACCGCTTCCGCCGCACCGGTCTGGGCCGCCGCCTGGAGCCGGTCTGGTCCAACATGGCGCTGCACCGCCCCGCCGAGTTCAACAAGTCGCACATCCCCGCGTTCCTCGCCGACGAGGCGCCGCGCGACTACATCTGCGTCTACCCGTTCGTCCGCTCCTACGAGTGGTACCTGCTGCCGGACGCCGAGCGGCGCGCGATGCTCGCCGAGCACGGCCAGATGGCCCGCGGCTACCCCGACGTGCGGGCCAACACGGTGGCCTCGTTCGCCCTCGGCGACTACGAGTGGCTGCTCGCCTTCGAGGCGGACGAGCTGCACCGGATCGTCGACCTGATGCGCGACCTGCGTCCCTCGCGGGCCCGCCTGCACGTGCGCGAGGAGGTGCCCTTCTTCACCGGGCGCCGCAAGCCGGTCGCGGAACTGCTGAACGGCCTGGCCTGACGGTCGGCCGGGTGACCGCGGCCGGGTGACCGGCTGCGTCCGTCGCCCGGGCCGGCGACGGTCCGACGTGCGGAAGGGCGCCACCCCGGCCGGAAGGCCCTCGGGGTGGCGCCCTTCGCGCGTTCGCGGAAGGCCGGCCGCGGCCCGCTCAGTGCCGCAGGGCCGCCCGCAGCCGGGCGTCCTGGAGCGCGGCCGGACCGGTCATCGCCACGGCGGTCAGCAGCTCGCGGTCCCGGTCGCCCGCGACCGCCTGGCGCGGCACCCGGACCTCCCGCAGGACCTCCAGGCCGGCCGGCGAGGCCCAGCGGGTGTACGGGTAGACGTCGACCCGGGCCATCAGCAGGGTGCCCGAGGTGAGGATCACCGGCAGGGAGAACCAGGCGAGGGCCGCGACCGCGTCCTCCGCCGCCGGAGAGCCCAGGGTGAGCGCCGCGCCGAGGAGGACCAGCGCGAGCAGCAGGGCCTGGCGGACGTGCCGGACGGCCGCCGCGGTGCTCTCCTGGACCGCCGCCGGGGTGGCGAGGCCGGCGAGCGCGAGCCGGGCTCCGACCTCCATCACCGTCGGGTGGGCGGCCATCGCCCGGCGCAGCTCACCCGTCCGGCACTGGCCGTCCGGGCCGACGGCGGTGAGCAGCGCCCGCTCCAGCCGGCTGCGCCCCTGCGGGTCCACCACGCTCGTCCACCCGGTGTGCGCGAGGTGCAGCCGGCCCCGGGAGGCCATCAGCACCAGGGCCAGGTCGACCACCCGGGCCGGACCGCCGGCGAGGTACGCGGTCTCGTACAGGCCGATCCCGACGGCTTCGGCTGGACGGGGGCCGTCCACTCCGGTGAGGGCGTCGGCGGTCGCCGCGATCCGGACCAGCCGCAGGCAGGTGAGCACGGCGGCGATGCAGGCCGGAATCAGGAGCAGCAACCACATGGGGCTGTTCTAGACCGGATCCGGCCATCGCGGAACCGTTCCCGGTCCGCGATATCGAACTGTGACCGCCCGCCGGCCGGCTACTTGCCGTTGTGATCCGGGTCCGCGGCAAGGGTGATGACGCCCAGATAGCCGTCGCCCTCCTCGCTGACGGTCATCAGCATGCCCGGCCGGTAGATGGAGTCACCGTCGTTGAAGGTGTCGCGACCGGTGTGCCGGGCGTACGGCGCGTTGGCGAAAACCGCACTGTTCAGCTTCTCGTCCATCATCAGCTGGGTGGTCAGCGTGCGGTCGTCACCGACGTGCACCATCACGTGCACGTGGACCGTCCGGCCGGAGTACCAGCCGGGCCAGATCGTGGTGAACTGCACGATGCCGTGGGCGTCGGTGACCTGCGCGCCGCGCAGGTAGCGCTTGTCGTCGGTGGGGGTCAGGTCGCCGCCCGCGCCGGCCCCGCCACCGGCCGGTCCGCCCGCGCCGGGGCCGCCGGACGGCGGGGTGCCGCCGGGCATCCCCGAGGGCGGGGCCCCGCCGGGTGCGCCGGCGGGCGGGGTGCCGCCCGCACCCGCCGGGGGCGTGCCGCCGCCACCCGGGGCACCGCCGCCGCCGGAGGAGAGGCTCTCGGCGCCGGAGTAGAGGCCCGCCGCGTCGCAGTGCCAGATCTCCACCACCGCGTTCGGCAGGGCCGCGCAGCTCTCGCTGTCCTGGACCCGGATCGCGAGCCGCAGCCGGCGCCCGTCCCGGTCCTCCCGGATGTCGCTGCGGACCTTGTCCGCGTCGAAGTAGTACGGCCCCTGGGTGGTGCTCGCGGTCAGCGTGCAGGTGGTGGCGTCCGTGAACAGCCCGGTCAGGTCGGCGGTGCCGGCGGACTGCGGCGACACGCTGGCGCTCGCGCCGGTGGTGGTGGTCGCCCGGCCCCCGCCGCCCTGGCCGCAGGCCGCCAGCAGCGCGCCCAGACCGATGCTGCCGATGCCCGCCAGTGCGGTGCGGCGGCTGACCCGCTGGCCTTCGTGATCGTGTCCCATACCGACGGAGCCTAGGAACACGACATGAGGGCCGCATGTGAGGCGGATGAGCGCCGGCTCACTTGTCGCACCGGCCCGCCCCGGGCCGGAGTCACGAGCCGCAGCTCGACCCGCCGCCGCAGCTGGAGCTGGAACCGCAGCTGGAGGAGGACGACCCGCAGCTCGACGAGGACGAACCGCAGCTGGACGCGGACCCGCAGCTGGACGAGCCGCAGCTCGATCCGCTGCCGGAGGAGCCCGGGTCGGAGGAACCGCACCAGGTGGCCGGTCCGGAGCCGCAGCTGGACCCGGAGGAGGACGAGGACGGCGAGCCGACCGCCGGGACCGGCCGGGCCGCGGCGAGCATGGCCGCCTGCAGCTCCTCGTCCGGCAGACCCGCGTCGACCCCCTCCAGGGCGACCACGCCGAGCAGCGCGCCGCTCGCGATCCCCACGCCGTGCCGCGGGCGCCACGGCGTGGTACCGGTCAGCTGGGAGAGCTGGCGCCGCCCCGCCGCGGTGATCCGCCCCCGGCCCGGGCGGGTCGCCAGGGCCACCGTCAGGCCCACGACCACCAGCGCGATCACCCCGCCCACAACCGGCCGCTCGGCGGCCGGCTCGCCACTCGTCACGACGAAGCCCGCGATCGTGGAGACCGGCACGGCCAGCAGCACGAGCCAGAGCCGCCGGCGGGCGGAGCGGGCCCGGCGCAGCAGAGCCGGGTCGAGCATCAGCCCGTGGGCGGCCAGCCGGTCGCCGATCCGCTGCACGGCGTCGGAGGTCATCACCGCCCGGCGCAGGCCGGGCAGGTCGCGCTGGCGCAGGTCGCCGGCCGCGACGATCAGCGCGGCCTCGACGTCGTCGTACGGGGTGTTGGCCGTGACGGTGACCAGCCCGCCGCGCGAGACGATCACCCGGCCCTCCTGGTGCATCCGCACCAGCACGGTGTCGACGACCCGGCCCGGACCGCCGGCCAGGAAGGCCGCGTCCAGCAGCGGGATCCCGGTGCCGGGCAGGTCGGTCGGGTTGCTCCGGCGCCGCGCCCGGGCGAAGGTCACGACGGCGGACAGGCCGGCGGCGATCAGCAGCAGGGTGAGGACGGTGAGGTGCGTGGTGTGCCACATGGGCGGTTCCCCCGGTGGTGAGTGGTTCGGTCAGTCCTGGTGCGGGCGCAGGGCCCGGCGCAGCCGGCCCAGCGGGCCGGTCGGTCGCCCGGTCGCCTGGGTGTCCGACGGGGCCGGCCAGCCCTCCAGCAGCCGGCGGTGGGCGGGGTCGAGCGGATCGCCGTCCTCGTCCGCGAGGGCCCAGCGGGCGAAGGCGTGGGCGTCGGCCCGGTAGCCGCCGTCCTGCGGTCGCTGCCGGGCGTACCGCAGGAACAGCGGGCCGAACGCGGGCCCGAGCAGCTGGGGCAGCTCGGGCACCACCTTCGCGACGGTGTCGCGTCGTTTGGCCGCCAGCCCGATCGCCTGGGCGCGGACCTGCGCCGGGTCGAAGCCCGGCGGCGGCGGGCCGCCCGCGACCAGGGCGGCCAGCAGCGCGCCCTGGCGGCGCTCCAGCGCGGCCCGGGCGAGCACGAGTTCGGCGTCCGCCCCGCGGGCGAGGTACTCAAGCCGTTCGGACATACCGCGGCACCTCCTCCAACACCCTGCGGATCGCGTCCAGTTCGGCGCCGAGCTCGGCGGGCGGCGGGAAGTTGCCGTCCCGCTCCAGCAGGACGCCGGGCGGTGTCACCCGGGAGCACAGCTCGGCCAGCACCTCCAGCACCGGCTCGGTGACCGGGTCGGCGTGGGTGTCGTGCCAGACCCCGTCGACCAGCCGCCCGCCCGCCACGTGCACGTAGGCGATCGCCTCCAGCGGCAGCAGGTCCAGCTCGGCCGCCGGGTCGAGGCCGAGGTTGACCCGGTTGGTGTGCAGGTTGGCGACGTCGATCAGCAACCGCACGCCCGTCCGCTCGACCAGTTCGGCGAGGAACTGCCCTTCGGTCAGCTCGTCCTCGGGCCAGGCCAGCTGGGCGGCGATGTTCTCCAGCGCCAGGGGCACCGGGAGCTGGTCCTGGGCGATCCTGACGTTCTCGGCGATCACCCGCAGCGAGTCCCGCGAGCGGGGCACCGGCAGCAGGTGGCCGGCCTCCAGGCCGCCGGCCCGGACGAACGCGAGGTGCTCGGTGACCAGCGGCGACTCCAGGGCCAGCGCCGCCTCGGCGAGCCGGGCGAGCCGGGCCGGGTCGGGCGGCGCGGCGCCGCCGACGCCCAGCGAGACGCCGTGCGGGACGACGGTGGCACCGCGGGCGCGCAGCAGCCGCAGCGACTCGGGGAGGTGGCCGGCGCAGATGTTCTCGGCGACCACCTCGACCCAGTCCAGGCCGGGCAGTCGCTCCACGACGGTGTCGATCTCGCTGCGCCAGCCGAGGCCGACGCCCAGCCGGGGCAGGGTCGATGCGGGAGTAGCCATGGGTTCGCCCCCTTCGGAGGGCTTGCGGTGAGGGGGCCGGACGGTGCGCGGGCTTCGTCGCCGGGCGGCCGTCGGGCCGGTGGGGAGTGCGGGGTGCGGGGCTTCGGTACCGCACGATGCTGAGGATGTCCCCGGGCGGGGCCGCTGCCAAGCCTCGACCGGGATTCTCAGAGCATTACTTGAGCATGTGGCACCGACACCGATCACCCCGGGGGGTACCCCGGCCCGGTGACCTGCGAGGACGGCCCGCGCCCCGGGAAATTCGCGGGCGCCGCGGCGGCCGCCCGGCTAGCCTGGCATGCATATGACTTTGACGATTCGTGACTTCCGCCCCGCCGACGCCGAGGCGGCCGCCGCCGCCCACTGCGCCGGCCGCCCGCACCTGGTCCTCCCCGCCGAGGTGTTCGCCTGGCTCCCCGACCACCTGCCCGCCGACCAGCACTACCGGACACTGGTGGCCGAGGTCGACGGCCGGGTGGTCGGCAGCGTCCGCTGCGGCCGGGTGACCGACACCAGCACCGAGGGCATCGCCTTCGCCAACGGCAGCGTGCTCCCCGGGTTCCGCCGCCGGGGCGCCTTCACCGCCCTGCTGGCCGCCGCCGAGCGGCACCTCGCCGCGCACGGCGCCACCGAGGTGCACAGCTGGGTGGACGACGTGCCCGAGGCCCTCGCCTTCGCCGCCCACCGCGGCTACCGGGAGGGCAGACTCGCGCACTTCGCCCGCCGCGACCTCACCGCCCCGCTGCCGCCGGAGCCGCCGCTGCCCGCCGGCGTCGAACTGCGGACGGCGGCGGACTTCCAGGACGACCCCTACCCCCTGTTCCTCGTCGAGGAGGACGCGATCCGGGACGAACCCGGCGAGGTCGAGGTCGACCGGTCCGACTACCAGGACTGGCTGGACGGCGTCTGGTCCCGGCCCGACCTCGACCGCGGGCTCACCGTCGTCGCGGTGGTCGACGGCCGCCCGGCCGCCTTCAGCGCCGCCCAGACCGACGGGGACCGCTACTGGTCGGCGTTCACCGCCTGCCGGCGCGAGTTCCGCGGTCGCGGCCTGTCCACCCTGGCCAAGACCCGATCCCTGCACCTGGCCCGGGCCGCCGGCCTCACCGAGGCCTTCACCAGCAACGACGCCGGCAACGCCCCGATGCTCGCCATCAACGACCGGCTCGGTTACCAACGCTGCGCCAGCGAACGGAAGTTCGTGAAGCAGCTGACGGGCTGACGCCCCGGCGGGCGCACCGCCACCCGAAACCGCGTTGCGCCCGCCCCGCGCCGTACGGCAGGCTGAGGTCACACCCACCGAGGGGCGTAGCTCAGTTGGCCAGAGCGGCGGTCTCCAAAACCGCATGTCGCAGGTTCGAATCCTGTCGCCCCTGCTGTCCCGACCGGCCCGTGCGGGCCGCCCGCCTGACGTCTCTTATTCCGTGGCGGCCGGGACGCCCCCACGATGATGATGCTCGGCATGACACACGAGACCATCACCGCGGCCGCCTCGGGCACCTGGAGACTCGGTGACCTGACGGTCAACCGGATCGGCTTCGGCGCCATGCGCCTCACCCAGGACGGCCCGGCCTTCGCACCCGGTGCCACCCCGAGCGACCGCGGCCGGGCCGTCGGACTGCTGCGCCGCGCCGTCGAGCTCGGCGTCAACCACATCGACACCGCCGCCTTCTACTTCTCCTCGCTGCGCTCCGCCAACGAGCTGATCAACAGCGCCCTCGGCGGCCCCTACCCGGACGACCTCGTGATCACCACCAAGGTCGGCCCGGCCCGCGGCCCCTCGGGCGAGTGGGCGCAGCACGCCGCCACCCCGGCGGAGTTGCGCGCCCAGGTCGAGGAGAACCTGCGCCAGCTCGGCCGCGACCACCTCGACGTGGTCAACCTGCGGATCCTCGGCACCGCCCCGATCGCCGAGCGCTTCGGCGCCCTCGCCGACCTGCGCGACGCCGGACTGATCCGCCACCTGGGCCTGTCCAACATCCAGCCCGGCCACCTCGCCGAGGCCCGGGCGATCGCCCCCGTGGTCTGCGTACAGAACCCCTACGGCATCGGCGTGCGGCCCGAGCACGACACGTTGCTGCGCACCTGCGGGGAGCAGGGCGTCGCGTTCGTGCCGTTCTACTCGATCGCCGCCGCCGGACGGGAGTCGGGCGCGACCGCCCCCGAGGCCGCGGAGGTGCTCACCGTCGCCCGTGCCCACGAGGCGACGCCCGCGCAGATCCGGCTCGCCTGGACGCTGCACCGGGGCCCGCACGTGCTGGCCATCCCGGGCACCGGCAACCCGGACCACCTGGCCGCCAACGTCGCCGCCGGCGCCCTGCGCCTCTCCGCGGACGAGCTGGCCCTGCTGGACGCCCTCCACCTGCGCGGGGCGTGACCGGTGACGGACACCCCGGTGGGCACGGTCGGCGCGCTCCGGCGCTACCCCGTCAAGTCCATGCTGGGCGAGCGGATCCCCGCCGCCGAGGTGACCGACCGCGGGCTGGCGGGTGACCGGCGCCTCGCCCTGCTCGACCGGGAGACCGGCAAGGTCGCCAGCGCGAAGACCCCGCGGCTCTGGCGGTCCCTGCTCACCTGCGCGGCCGCCCTGACCGGCCCGGCCACCCGGATCACCGGTCCGGCCGGCGAGACCCTGCTGAGTACCGACGCCGGCGTCGACGACGTGCTCTCCGCGATCGTCGGCCGGCCCGTCACCCTGACCGACCGGCCGCCGGCCGGCGCCACGCTGGACCGCTCGAGACCCGAAGAGGTGCTGGGGGAGGGCCTGGACGCCGAGGTGGCGGCCGACGTCGTCCGGTTCGGCTCGGCGTCCCCGCCCGGGACGTTCTTCGACTTCGCCCCCGTCCACCTGCTGACCACCGCCACCCTGGACCGGCTGGCGGCACTGGGCCCGCGCGGCGTCGCCGAGGCGGAGCGCTACCGCCCCAACCTCGTGATCGACACCCCCGGAACGGGGTTCGTGGAGGACGGCTGGGTCGGCCGGGAGCTCCGGATCGGCGACCGCCTCGTCCTGCGGGTGGTCGCCTCCACACCGCGCTGCGCGGTGCCGACCCTCGCGCACGGCGCCCTGCCCCGGGACGCCGACGCCCTGCGCACACCGGCCGTGCACAACCGCGTCCCGGCCCTGGCCGGGCGCTCGCCGGAGCCGTGCGTCGGGGTGTACGCCCAGGTGCTGCGGCCGGGCCCGGTCCGGGAGGGCGACGACGTCCGGTTCTGACGTCCCTTCGGGCGGCCCCGTACGACAGCAGCCGCAGGCATGGCCTGCGGCTGCTGTCGCGCCGGATCGCTCCGGCGTCGTCCCGCTCGCTGTACGCGCCGGACCTCACTCCTGGTCCGGTCGCCCGCCACTCCCCGCGCAGTGGCGGCCGGCGTCAGTCGAGGTGGGTGCTCGCCACCGGCATGAAGGTGGCGTCCGGCGAGGGGAGGTACCAGAAGCAGTAGTTGCCGCGACCGTAGTAGTCGTCGCCGTAGGAGAGCAGGTACTCGCCGGTGGTGGGGCCCACGATGCCGTCGGCCCCGTTCGAGGAGGTGGCCCAGAACCGGTTCTGGAACGTCTTCACCGCGGCGAAGGTCTTCGGTCCCCACACCCCGTCCTCGTCGACGGTGGGCTGGCCGTACTGCCGGGACACGTCGTTCATCAGGTGCTGCACGCACCACACCGCGTGCGGGTTGTTGGCGTAGCCCGGGCCGACGTAGGCGGCGCCCGGCGTCGCCTGCGCGGTGCCGCTCACCCCGCCGAGCGCGAGTGCCGCCACTCCCGCCGTGAGCCCCAGCCGGGTCACGAACCTCTTCATCATCTCCGCGTACCTTTCCTCGGTAACTGACGGGACGATCTTCCAGGCCCCCGCCAACAGGGCTCCAACAGACCGCCAACCGCCGGCCAACGCCCCGTGATGTCCGCCGCGGCCGCCGCTGACCGGCGGTCCCGACCGAGTCCGACGCGGGCGCGCCGGGCAGCGCGGAGCCCCCGGCACCTGGTGGTGTCCGGGGGCCCGTTCCGTCAGCCGTCAGCCGTCGGTCGTCAGCTGTCGGCCGGCTTCAGCGTCAGCGAGATGCTGTTGATGCAGTAGCGCTGGTCGGTCGGCGTCCCGTAGCCCTCGCCCTCGAAGACGTGGCCGAGGTGGCCGCCGCAGGCGGCGCAGCGGACCTCGACGCGGCGCATGCCGAGGGTGGTGTCCTCGATGTACTGGACCCGGTCCTCGGCGAGCGGGGCGTAGTACGAGGGCCAGCCGTGGGTGATTCACAGTGTGCTGATGGTGTGAGCCGGCGCCGCACCCATGGCGCAGCTGTACGAGCAGGCCCACGTCCACCACTTCAGCCTGGCCTGCCTGTACGCCGAGTTGGAGGAGCAGATGACCCCGTTGTCGGCCAGGGCGAGACCGAGGGCTCCCCGGATCTGCTCGACTCCATGGTCTGGGCGTTGTAAGACCTCTTCCTCGATCCGGCTATGCCGCGCACTCACGATAGTAGACGGCTTGCCGGTGGGCACTGAGCGAAGGTTAGAGAACAGGAATCGCAAAGAAGAGAATGCCGACAAGGTTAGCTAGAGTTCCTAAGATGAAGATTGGATCCTTTATCTTCTTTCGCTTCTTGGCTTCGTATCGGCTGGGATTTGTTCGGGTGTAAACCCAGGCGAATAATAGAAGACCAAAAACAAGAGATGCGCAGCAAAAGAAGGCGGATCTCCAGCTGAAGCTGAAGGCGGAGATGGCAAAGCTGACGATGGGGGATACTACTGTCCCGAAGGCTGTAGAGATGTCGATGCCCCAGCTGACGAGATGTGCGAGCTGAGGTGGCCGGAGGTTTACGGGAAGCCGCAAAATGTCTGCGTCAGCTAAGGCAGCAAGTCGCTCCTTACGTACCCAATTTGCAGCTCGCTTGGCCGCCGCCTCTGTCCAAAGTGATCCGCTTACGTGCAGTGCCAAGCTGGCAGTGAAGGAGGCAGCTGTTGCTAATGCTGACGCATCCTCCGGCTTCACGAGAGGTTCACGCGGAGGACGAGGTTTGCATATGACTCTCTAAATATTTGAGCAGCTGGGCTTGATACTTTAACCGTGACTTTTTGGTAGCCGGCCGAAGGTATCGGGGCCCCGGCATGTCTGATCTCTTCTTCAAGATTAACCGAAGGTGGGTCGCTCACAAATGGCCGCAGGTCAAATTCAAGGTCTCCCCATTCCTTCCCGGCCTTGTAAAGTAGCGGTCCGGTGCCGTAGCACTCGGCTTTGAATTTAACCCCTACCTCGCCTACGGCATAGTTCGTTAATGAGACGCGATGGTGGCACGTATCCCCAGCTCGCATTGACGATCCACTGCAGTCAATCTCGGTTGTTGTCTCTATTTCATAGAGATTCGATGATTTGTCGCTTATGGTCATGAGAACCAATCCTCGACGTGCAGTAATTCCCCCGTGGGAATTCGATGTAGCATTCCGCTGGCATTGTCGATGATTTGCGCGGAGAGCTGAGAAATTGTTTTTGTGCCAGTATTGGCCAGAAAGGCCACCATGGTGGTCGCGTCGAACGCATCTGCGATGATCCCGAGCTGGCTTGGGGCCTCCTCTCTGGCGGCCTGCCATGTGATTGCAAGGTGGGGGAAGTTCACCCGAGCGAATAGGATGGACTCGGGCTCTTTTGATGTTAGTCGAAGTAGCTCCCGCAGGCGTAGTCGTTGGTGTCCATCTTTCCCAGCAATCAAAGCAATGGTGGAAATCGGGCGCGCCTCCGATGCCTCGCTGATTGTGTGATAGATGATGCTTCCGATCGCCTCGGCGCCGCAGGTCGTTGACCACAGGAATGAGCAGCTGTCATCAAATACTCCAACCGAAACAAAATCGTCGTCAGACCCTTCTGCGAAATACGCTGTTGTTCGACCTGTGACTGGCCGCTTCTTGAGCGGTTTCGGCAGGGTCATCCCTTCGAGCTCGCCCTCAGCGGCAATGGTCTTGGCGGACGGGGCTGGACCGGCCACGAAACGCTCGAAAGCAGCCTGGGTGAAGATCACATCGTCTGAGACAAGTACGTCGTAGGTGTTCAGTTGACCGACGTGCAGGATGTGCACGTTCGGCAAGTTGCGAGCGGACTTAATCCCCAGCTCGTCGTCGCGCTCGACGACCAGGAGGACCCTCTTGCGTTCGGTGATCATGCCGAACAGGCGTCTGGCGGCCTTGGTCGATGGCGCCTCGGTCGCCGTTACAGCGGTGACGACGTGGATGCGGTTATGGCAAGCCCGGTCGGTGAGCGCACCGCGTAGGGCGGCGGCAATCATCTTCTTCGGGGTCCGCTGTGAGTAGTCACGCGGCTTCGGGCCGTGGACAACGCCACCGCCGATGAACTGCGGCGCGCGGGTCGAGCCCTGACGGGCGCGACCGGTACCTTTCTGGCGGTACGGTTTGCGGCCGCCGCCTCGGACCTCGCCACGACGCTTTGTCGAGTGGGTGCCCTGACGGGCGTCCGCGAGCTGAGCGACAACGACCTGGTGCATCAGCGGAATGCTGACCTTGGCGTCGAAGATCTCAGCGGGCAGCGTAACGCTGCCGGTCTTGTCGCCCGAGGGCGACAGGATGTCAACAGCCGTAGTGCCCACCGTCTTTGAAGCTTGATCCGCCGCGAACCGGATGCTGGTGCTCATCTTTGAGTCAGTCCTTCCGCTGAGCCGCCACGCGCGCCAAGGGATAGCGCTGCTCGTCGGCGGCAGCGCGGAAGTACACGTCGCGGCGTGGCGAGCCAACAACGCACCGTTTCTATCGTCACCTCGCATCACGTCCAGTCGCACGTTGGAGGACCGCGATGGGCTTAGCGAGTGGGCAACTCCACCCAGAAGGAGGCCCCAGGGAGCCGTAAGCTACTGCCCGGCGTGGGGCCGACTGTCTGGAGGGGCACTGCGGGCCTGTGCTCTCTTGTGATCGACGCCTGGACCTGGCTGAACTATAAGGACGCGATGGACGATCCCTAGCGTCCGGGAGTCGGCGCCCTCCCTGGGCTGGCCGCCACGTGGCTGCTGGAGCGAGACTGCGGCGTCCCGGAAGAATCCGGTGCAAGGACGCTTTGCGGGCTCGATACGGCCGCGATGCAGCATGCACCGTACCGGCGGCGGGTCCCCGAGCAACCGTGGTACCCAACCGGCGTTGCAGGGAGTGTGATGCCGTCCTCCGCAGCATTTGAGCCAGCTGCTTGCCGCTCGGTCACGCGGGACGGATGCAGCCCCCGGAACTTCGTGTCGTCGCCGGGGGCTGCCCGCTGCCTCAATCCTCGATGGGCTTGAGCGTCAGCGAGATGCTGTTGATGCAGTAGCGCTGGTCGGTCGGCGTCCCGTAGCCCTCGCCCTCGAAGACGTGGCCGAGGTGGCCGCCGCAGGCGGCGCAGCGGACCTCGACGCGGCGCATGCCGAGGGTGGTGTCCTCGATGTACTGGACCCGGTCCTCGGCGAGCGGGGCGTAGTACGAGGGCCAGCCGCAGTGGCTGTCGAACTTGGTCTCCGAGCTGAAGAGCTCGGCTCCGCAGGCGCGACAGCCGTAGACGCCGACGGTCTTGGTGTCGGTGTACTCGCCGACGAACGGGCGCTCCGTCCCGGCCTCGCGGAGCACGTGGTACTCCGCGGGGCTGAGCTGCTCGCGCCATTCGGCGTCGGTCTTCTCGATCTTGTAGCTCACGGCGTGCTCCCGGTCGGTCGGGCGTCGGCGAGGGTGCCGACGTCAGGCGTTGGTTGCAACGTTCGCGAGGTGCTTCAGGATTTCCGGGCCGAGGTTGGTGACGTCGCCGGCGCCCATGGTGAGCAGCAGGTCGCCCGGCCGGGCGAGGCCCGCGAGCAGGGCGGGTGCGGCGTCGAAGGCGTGCTCGGCGGTGACCTCGGCGCCGGCTCGGTGCGCGGCGTCGATGATCAGCTCGCTGGTGACGCCGGGGATCGGGTCCTCGCGGGCGGGGTAGATGTCCAGGACGACGGAGGCGTCGGCGAGGGCGAGGGACTGGCCCATCTCCTCGGCCAGCTGCTGGGTGCGGCTGAACAGGTGCGGCTGGAAGACGACCAGGACGCGGCCGGCGCCGTCCAGGCCCTCCCGGACGGCTTCGAGGTCGGCGGTCATCTCGGTCGGGTGGTGGGCGTAGGAGTCGATCACCTGGACGCCGCCGGCCTCGCCCTTGAGCTGGAGCCGGCGCCGGACGCCGGTGTAGGTGCCGAGCGCCTTGGCGAGGTCGCCGGCGGGGACGCCCAGCGCGGCGCCGGCGGCGAGCGCGGCGACGGCGTTGTGCGCGTAGTGCCGGCCGGGGACGGAGACCGTGAAGGTGAGCTCGGCGCCGTCGAGCAGGACGGTGACCTCGCTGGTCATGCCGCGGGCGGCGACCGAGAGCACGCGCACGGTGGCGTCCTCGGCGGCGCCGACGGTGACGATGTTCAGGCCCTCGCGGCTGGCCAGCCGGGAGGTGAGCTCGCGGGCGCCGGCGTGGTCGGCGGAGATCACCAGGGTGCCGCCGGGGGTGATCCGCCCGGCGAAGGTCTCGAAGGACTCGTAGATCTCCTCGATCGAGGCGTAGTTCGCGTGGTGGTCGAGCTCCACGTTGAGGACGATGGCGACCTCGGGGGCGTACTTGTGGAAGCTGCGGTCGCTCTCGTCGGCCTCGGCGACGAAGATCTCGCCGGTGCCGTGGTGGGCGTTGCTGCCGGGGGCGTCGAGGTCGCCGCCGATGGCGTACGAGGGGTCGAGGCCGAGCTCGGCGAGGCTGACGGCGAGCATGCTGGTGGTGGTGGTCTTGCCGTGGGTGCCGGCGACGGCGAGGGCGCGCCGGCCGCCCATCAGGGCGGCGAGGGCGTCGGAGCGGTGCACCACGGGGATGCCGCGCTCGCGGGCCGCGGCCATTTCGGGGTTGTCCTCGCGGATGGCGCTGGAGACGACCACGCTGCTGACGCCGGCGGGGACGTTCTCGGCGGCGTGGCCGACGTGGACCCGGGCGCCGAGCTCCCGCAGGGCGAGGACGGTCTCGGACTCCCTGGAGTCGCTGCCGGAGACCTGGGCGCCGCGGACGGCGAGGATCTTCGCCAGTCCGGACATGCCGGCCCCGCCGATGCCGATGAAGTGCGGGGCGTGCAGGTCGTGTGCGGCGTCGTTCAAGGCGGGGCTCCGTACGGGCTGGGGCGGCAGGGGGGCGACGTGGGCGAATCGTCCTCGCGGACCGGTCGCGTGGACCGGCCGCAAGGACGATTCTGCACCACCGGGGGAGTGGGTCAGGAGTCGCTGGCGAACAGTCGCAGGACCGGTACTCCCACCTTGTGCCGGGCCTGGGAGGCCCAGTCGCGGTGGAAGAACTCCTCGACGAAGTGCGGGGAGGTGAGGACCACCACCTCGTCCGCGGCGTTGTCCTCGACGACCGAGCGCAGGTGGTCGAGGGGCTTCTCCTCGACGAGTTCGCCGACGGCGTCGGCGCCCGCCTCGCGCAGGTGGCGCAGGCTGTGCTCCAGCGACTCGCTGGCGAGGGTGGGGGTGGTGGACGACTCGTCGTGCTCGTGCACCACCTTGTCCAGGTGTCCGAGGGCCACGTCGTCGAGGGCGCGGAGCAGCTCGTCCTGCTTGCCTCGCGGCTGCATCAGGACGATGAAGGAGACCTTCTCCTCACTGTGGAGCGTGGTGACGAGTTCCACATCGGCG
The DNA here is from genome assembly GCF_042673745.1 of Kitasatospora sp. NPDC057015. Lineage (NCBI taxonomy): Bacteria > Bacillati > Actinomycetota > Actinomycetes > Kitasatosporales > Streptomycetaceae > Kitasatospora > Kitasatospora sp. NPDC057015. The sequence continues at coordinate 41,456 of NZ_JBHUSG010000045.1, read as the reverse complement.
TCGGAGAGTGCCTTCTCGATCATCAGTACTGTTTTGAACACGTGAGTCCCTTCCAGTGGCAGGCCCCCGGGTCCGGCGTCCAGTCCCATAGTGCCCGGAGGAAGCTTTCCTCACGCTGCACACGCGGCACAGGTGCCACAGGGGAGCTGGATCACAGACCCTGCGGACGCAGGTAGCGGGTGAAGAGGAAACCTTTCTGCTCGATCAATGACACCAGTCGCATCCGCTGCACGTCCGGCATTTGCGCACCGTGGACTATGCGCGGCGCATCGCCACCGGTGATCAGCGGCGCCACCGAGAGGCACAGCTCGTCCAGCAGCCCGTCGGCGGCGAGCTGCCCCAGCAGCCGCGGGCCGCCCTCGCTGAGCAGCCTGGTCCAGCCCCGTGCGGCGAGGGCCGCCACCGCCGCCGGCAGGTCCACCGAGCCCCGGCCGGCGAGCACCAGGTCGGCCACCCGCCCGACCGCCGCGCGGGCCTGTGCCGGGGCGTCCTCGGTGGTCACCACCACCGTCCTGACCAGCGGCTCGGTGAAGAGCGGGGCCGCGAGGTCGAGCTCCAGCGAGCGGCTGACGATCGCGATCACCGGCGCCGGCGGCTGCCCGGCCGCCTTCCGCGCGGCCGCGAACTCGGCCCGCGCCCGGGCCGGCCGGTACCCCTCGGCGCGGACGGTCTGCGCCCCCACCAGCACCACGTCGGACAGCGCCCGCAGCACCCCGAAGATCCGCTTGTCGGCGTCCCCCGACAGCCCCTCGGAGAGCCCCTCCAGGCGCGCGCCGCCGTCCAGCCCGGCCACCATGTTGGCCCGCAACCACGGCCGGCCGTGATTCACCTGGTCGGGGTACGCGTAGACGGCCGCGAGCGACTCCAGGGACGCCGGGTCGAGCGGCGCGGTGCCGGCCGCGGGCGGGGGGAGGGGGCTGATCAGCTGCTGCATGAGAGCCAGTCTTCCACCAGGCGTACCCTCTACTAACGTGCCCGCAGCCTCCCGCCCCGACGCCATAGCCGCCCCGGACCTGGTCCCGAACCCGACCGGCGACCGCACCGCGACCCCCGTGCCCGCCGCCGGACCGGTCGCGCTGACCGACCGCCGACCGGTCGTGCCGGCCGAGCGGCTGGTCGCCGAGATGGTCCCGCCGCCGAGGTTCTCCGACGTCAGCTTCGGCAGCTACAACCCGGACCCGACGCAGCCCAGCCAGTACGAGGCCGTGCAGGTCCTGGAGGAGTTCGCGGCCACCCTCAACGCCGGGAGCGCCGCACCGAAGCGCAGCTGGTTCCGCCGTACCGCGCCCGTCCCGGCCGGCCCGTCCGGGGTCTACCTGGACGGCGGCTACGGCGTCGGCAAGACCCACCTGCTCGCCTCGCTCTGGCACGCCACCCCCGGCCCGAAGGCCTTCGGCACCTTCGTCGAGCTGACCAACCTGGTCGGCGCGCTGGGCTTCCAGCAGGCCGTCCAGACGCTGTCCGGGCACCGGCTGCTCTGCATCGACGAGTTCGAGCTGGACGATCCGGGTGACACCGTCCTGGTGTCCACCCTGCTCGCCCGGCTGGTCGAGAACGGCGTCAAGCTCGCCGCGACCTCCAACACGCTCCCCGACAAGCTCGGCGAGGGCCGGTTCGCGGCCACCGACTTCCTGCGCGAGATCCAGGGCCTGGCCGCGCACTTCCGCCCGCTGCGGATCGACGGCCAGGACTACCGCCACCGCGGCCTGCCCGAGGCCCCGCCGCCGTACACCGACGAGGCCGTCGAGGCGGCCGCGGCGCGTACGGCGGGTGCCTCGCTCGACGGCTTCGACGCGCTGCTGGCGCACCTCTCCGTCGTCCACCCCAGCCGGTACGGCGCGTTGCTGGACGACGTCCGGGCGGTCTTCCTGCGCGGGGTCAAGCCGGTGGAGGACCAGTCCACCGCCCTGCGACTGGTGGTGCTCGCGGACCGGATGTACGACCGGGAGCTGCCGATCACCGCCTCCGGCATCCCCTTCGACCAGGTGTTCTCCGCGGAGATGCTGCGCGGCGGCTACCGGAAGAAGTACCTGCGGGCGGTCTCCCGGCTGGTCGCGCTGGCGCGCGACAGCGCCAAGGTGGGGTAGCTCCGCCCGTCCCGCGGGTCGGCCGCCCGCCGCCGTCAGTGCGACGGTCCGCCGGTCGCCCCGGTCGCCCCGGTCGCCCCGGTCGCCCCGGTCGCCCCGGTCGCGTCCCGCGGCGGCTCGGCGAGCGCTTCGAGCATCCTCGTGGCCAGCTCCGCCACCTCGGCGTGCGGCGCCGCGCCGAGGGTGTCGAAGGCGCCGGCCGACCTGGCCAGCGCGATGCCGGCGACCGCGGCGACCGCGAGTTCGGCCCGCAGCCGGGCCCGGTCGGCGCCGGAGCGCTCCAGCCGCTGCTCCAGCGGTCCGGTGAGCCGGGCCGCCAGGGCCGCCCGGGCGGCCCGCTGGACGACCTGGTCGTCGTGCGGGCGGACGGCGGCCTGCAGCACGGGGCCGGGCCCGACCCGGTCGAGCTTGGCGAGCACCTCGTCCAGCCGGCCGGGGGCGAGGAGGTCGGCGGCCGGGGCCTCGTGGTCCTGCTCGCTGTGCAGCGCGGCCACGTAGAGCGCCGCCTTGCTGCCGAAGTAGCGCGCGATCAGGGCCGGGTCCACCCCGGCCTGCTCGCCGATCTCCCGGACGGTCGTCCGCTCGTAGCCGCGCTCGCCGAACAGGGCCCGCGCGGCGTCCAGCAGCGCCCGGCGGCTGCCCTGGGCGTCGCGGCGGCGGGGCGCGGCCGCCGCGGCCGGGTCGGTGTCCGTCATCGGGCCTCCAGGCCGTCCGCGGGGGCGCGTCCGGGCCGGCTGCCGTCCTGGCCGTGCCCCTCGCCGCCGCCCGGCACGCTGCCGGTGGCCCCGGCGGTGACCCTACCGGTGGCCTGCGCCGCGGTGGCGGAGCGGGCGCCGGCGGCGGCGCCGTCCGCGTCCGCACCGGTGGCCTGCGCCGTGTCCTGCCGCCGGCCCGCCTGCTGCTCGTCACCCTGCTCCTGCCCGCCCTGCTCCTGCCCGCTCTGCTGCAAGGCGCCCTGCTCCTGCCCACCCTGCTGCCGGCCGGCCGGCAGCCGTCCGGGCAGCAGCAGGGCGGCCAGGCCGGCGAACACCCAGACGCCGATCCCGACGGCGGTCGCCGCGGTGTAGCCGCTCTCGGCCGGCAACCGGGCGGGCGGGGTGGTGTGGGCGGTCAGGATGCCGGCGCTGAGCGCGCTGCCGATCGAGCCGCCGATCACCCGCAGCACCTGGTTGACGCCCAGCGCGCTGCCGGTCTCGGCCGGCGGCACGGCGCTGACGATGAACGCGGGCATGGCCGCGAAGGTGCAGCCCACCCCCAGCCCGGCGATCGCCATCAGCAGGAAGATCTCCCAGAGGCCGGAGCGGGCGAAGCAGAAGACCAGCATCGCCGCGACGAAGGCCAGCGAGCCGGCCGGCATCACCGCCCGGGCGCCGAACCGCCGGCCGATCAGCGGTGCCAGCCGGCTGGCGCCCACGCTGGCCACCGAGAACGGCAGCAGGGTCAGCGCCGCGACCACCACGGACCGGCCGAGCCCGTAGCCGGTGGAGACCGGCGTCTGCACCAGGCGGATGACCAGCGACATCAGGAAGTACATGCCGACGCCGGCGACCAGCCCGGTGACGTCGGCGGTCAGGACGGCGCGGTTGCGCAGCAGCCTCAGCGCGACCAGCGGGTACGGGGTGCGCAGCTCGTGCAGGGCCCAGGCGCCGAGCGCCGCCACGGCGGTGCCGGCGGCGGCCAGCAGCCGGGTCGAGGTCCACCCCCACTGGCCGCCCTCGCTCAGGGCCACCAGCAGCGCGGCCAGGCCGAGGCCGAGCAGGACGGCGCCGGGGGCGTCCAGCCGGCGGTGCGGGCGGTGCGTGCTGGCGGGCAGGACGAGGGCGGCGGCGGTGAGCACGGTGGCGCCGGCCGCGGCGGCGGCCCAGAACGCGGCGTGGAAGCCGAGGTGCTGGGCGATCAGGCCGGTCAGCGGGTAGCCGAGTCCGACGCCAGCCACGGTGGTGACGGACAGGGTGGCGACGGCGGAGCGGGCCCGCGCGGCGGGCAGGTGGTCGCGGGCGACGCTCATGGCCAGCGGGGTCAGGCCCAGGCCGATTCCCTGCAGCGCGCGGCCCGCCAGCAGCAGCGGGAACCCGCCGGGCAGGGCGGCGAGCAGGCAGCCGGCCGTGATCAGGGACAGCGCGGTGAGGATCACCCGCCGCCGGTGCGGCCCGTCGCCGAGCCGGCTCAGCACGGGGGTGGCGACGGCGCCGGCCAGCAGCGTGATGGTCAGGGACCACTGCGCGCCGCCGAGCGAGACGCCGTAGTCGGCGGCGACGGTCGGGACGAGTGGTGCGCCGAGGCTGCTGACCACGGCCACGACCATGCCGAGGAAGACCAGGACGGGGACCAGGGCCCGGCCGCGGGGGGTCCGCGGGTCGGCCATGACCGGCGCGGAGGCGGTGGCGGGGCGCACGAGGGCTCCTTGTCATCAAGTGATGTCATCACATGATGACACGCCCCTCCGGGCAGCCGGAAGGGCGTCGGGCCCGGTCCGGCCGGCCGCGACCGCCCGCCGCCGACGCCCCCGGCCGGCCCCGGCGGGCCCCCGGCCGCCCGGCCCGCCCGGAACCGCGACGGATTGTCGGTGGCTGGCCGTACGGTGGTGGCGTGCGACCCATCACGAGCATTGAGCGGACAGTGGCGCCCTTCGAGGTCGTCAGCCCCTACCAGCCCAACGGCGACCAGCCCGCGGCGATCGCCGAGCTGGAGCGCCGCATCCGTGCCGGCGAGCAGGACGTCGTCCTGCTGGGAGCCACCGGCACCGGCAAGTCGGCGACCACCGCCTGGATGATCGAGAAGCTCCAGCGGCCCACCCTGGTGATGGCGCCGAACAAGACCCTGGCCGCCCAGCTCGCCAACGAGTTCCGCGAGCTTCTCCCCAACAACGCCGTCGAGTACTTCGTCTCGTACTACGACTACTACCAGCCCGAGGCGTACGTCCCGCAGACGGACACCTACATCGAGAAGGACTCCTCGATCAACGAGGAGGTCGAGCGCCTGCGCCACTCCGCGACCAACTCGCTGCTCACCCGGCGGGACGTGGTCGTGGTCGCCTCCGTCTCCTGCATCTACGGCCTCGGCACGCCGCAGGAGTACGTCGACCGCATGGTCCAGCTCAAGGTCGGCGAGGAGATCGACCGGGACGTCCTGCTGCGCCGCTTCGTCGACATCCAGTACTCCCGCAACGACCTGGCGTTCGCCCGCGGCACCTTCCGGGTGCGCGGGGACACCATCGAGATCTTCCCGGTGTACGAGGAGCTGGCCGTCCGGATCGAGATGTTCGGGGACGAGATCGAGGCGCTCTACACCCTGCACCCGCTCACCGGCGAGATCATCAGCCAGGACGAGTCCGTCCACGTCTTCCCCGCCTCGCACTACGTGGCCGGCCCGGAGCGGATGGAGCGGGCGGTCAACGGCATCGAGCAGGAGCTGGAGCTGACGCTCGCCCGGATGGAGAAGCAGGGCAAGCTGCTGGAGGCCCAGCGGCTGCGGATGCGCACCACCTACGACATCGAGATGCTCCGCCAGATCGGCACCTGCTCCGGCGTCGAGAACTACTCGATGCACTTCGACGGCCGCGAGCCGGGCACCGCCCCCAACACCCTGCTCGACTACTTCCCGGAGGACTTCCTCCTGGTGATCGACGAGTCGCACGTCACCGTCCCGCAGATCGGCGCGATGTACGAGGGCGACGCCTCCCGCAAGCGCACCCTGGTGGAGCACGGCTTCCGGCTGCCCTCGGCGATGGACAACCGCCCGCTGAAGTGGGAGGAGTTCCTGGAGCGCACCGGCCAGACGGTCTACCTCTCCGCGACCCCCGGCAAGTACGAGCTGTCCCGCGGCGACGGCGTGGTCGAGCAGATCATCCGCCCGACCGGCCTGATCGACCCCGAGATCGTGGTCAAGCCCACCGAGGGCCAGATCGACGACCTGGTGCACGAGGTGCGCAAGCGGGTCGAGCGCAACGAGCGGGTGCTGGTCACCACCCTCACCAAGAAGATGTCCGAGGACCTCACCGACTACATGCTCGGCCTCGACATCCGGGTCCGGTACCTGCACAGCGACATCGACACCCTGCGCCGGGTCGAGCTGCTGCGCGAGCTGCGGGCCGGCGAGTACGACGTGCTGGTCGGCATCAACCTGCTCCGGGAGGGCCTCGACCTGCCCGAGGTCTCGCTGGTGGCGATCCTGGACGCGGACAAGGAGGGCTTCCTGCGCTCCGGCACCTCGCTGATCCAGACCATCGGCCGGGCCGCCCGCAACGTCTCCGGCCAGGTCCACATGTACGCGGACCGGATCACCCCGGCGATGGAGAAGGCCATCGACGAGACCAACCGCCGCCGCGAGGTCCAGCAGGCGTACAACACCGAGCACGGCATCGACCCGCAGCCGCTCCGGAAGAAGATCGGCGACATCCTCGACACCCTCAGCCGCGAGGAGATCGACACCGAGGAGCTGCTCTCCACCGGCTACCGGGGCAGCGGCAAGGGCAAGGCCCCGGTGCCCGCCCTGGGCGCGGACCGCAAGCCCGCCAAGAACCTGCCCGCCACCGAGCTGGCCGACCTGATCCAGCAGCTGACCGACCGGATGCACGCGGCGGCCACCGACCTGCAGTTCGAGGTCGCGGCGCGGATCCGGGACGAGGTCAAGGAGCTGAAGCGGGAGCTGCGGCAGATGCGCGAGGCGGGGATGGCCTGAGGCCGTCCGGCGGGGTCGATGCCCGGGGTGTCCCGGGCTTGGCACAAACGGGTCGGTCCTGCGTGGCGCCGAGACCCTCAGGGCCTAGGCTGGCCTGCGGGTGTCGGCCGGGTGGCCGCCGGTCGGCCGTCCGGCCGACGGCGTTCGCGGCTGCCGGCACCAGGGGGCCTCAGCCGGGGGACGGCAACGGGGTGTTCCGCCGTGAAGCCGGCGCGGGGAACCGACCCGCGTGGTCGAGGAGAGAGGACAGCACCGTGTCGGTGAACCTGGCCAAGGGACAGTCGGTCAGCCTGCAGAAGAGTTCGGGTGAGTCCCTGACCGTCGTCCGGATGGGCCTGGGCTGGCGGGCCGCCCCCAGGCGGGGCCTGTTCGGCAGCCGCACCCGCCAGATCGACCTGGACGCCTCCGCGCTGCTCTACGCCGAGAAGACCCCCTCCGACGTGGTCTTCTTCCAGCACCTGGAGAGCAACGACGGCTCCGTGCGGCACACCGGTGACAACCTGGTGGGCGGGGCCGGCGCGGGTGACGACGACGAGTCGATCCTGGTCGACCTCTCGCACGTGCCCGTGCACATCACCCAGGTGGTCTTCACGGTCAGCTCGTACACCGGGCAGACCTTCGCCGAGGTGCAGAACGCGCACTGCCGGCTGGTCGACGAGAGCAACGGTCAGGAGCTGGCCCGCTACGAGCTGGCGGGCGGCGGCCCGCACACGGGCCAGATCATGGCCAAGGTGTTCCGCGAGGAGTCGGGCGGCTGGGGCATGCAGGCGATCGGGGCGCCGGCCCGGGCCCGTACGTTCCAGGACATGTTGCCCGCGATCGACCCCTTCCTCTGAGCCCGGCGGGTTCCGGCGGGTTCCGCCCGGCCGGCCGGGCCCGGGCCGGCCCGGTACAGGGTGGATCTTTACCTTCTTTACCTTTTCTTGGGCTTCCTGTTAGTGTTGGCGGCAGCGGAGGGGAGTATTCCCCCGCAGTGTCCCCGTCATCACGGATGCCCCTTCAGGGGTGCCCCGGGGCGCTGGTCCGTTCGCCCCCTGAATGCGGGCCGACGGGCGGAAGAGACCTCCGGCAGTGACGATGACTGTCTCGCCTACCTGCCGGAGGAGCAGCAGAAGTGGACGTTTCCCTATCTTTGTGGATCGGCACCGTCGGGGTGTTGGTCGCCCTGATCGTGGCCGATTTCTTCATCGGCGGCCGAAAGCCCCACGAGGTCTCGATCAAGGAGGCCGGAATCTGGACGGCCGTCTGGGTCGTCCTGGCTCTGATCTTCGGCGGATTCCTCTGGTGGCACTCGGGCTCGCAGCCCGCCACGGAGTTCTTCGCCGGTTACATCACCGAGAAGTCGCTCAGCGTCGACAACCTGTTCGTGTTCATTCTGATCATGGGCAAGTTCGCGGTGCCCAGGATCTACCAGCAGCGCGTGCTGATGTTCGGCGTGATCATCGCGCTGGTCCTGCGGGCGGTCTTCATCGCCGGCGGCGCCGCCCTGGTGACGCAGTTCTCCTGGGTCTTCTACATCTTCGGTGCCTTCCTGGTCTGGACGGCCTGGAAGCTGATCAAGGACGCCCGGGCCGGCGAGGAGGAGGAGTTCGAGGAGAACCGCCTGCTCAAGACCATCGAGCGGCGCTTCCCGTCGACCAGCGTCTACCACGGCACCAAGCTCTTCGTCCGGGAGAACGGCCGCCGGCTGATGACGCCGATGCTGATCGTGATGATCGCGATCGGCACCACCGACGTCCTGTTCGCGCTCGACTCGATCCCCGCGATCTTCGGCCTGACCCAGGACCCGTACATCGTCTTCACCGCCAACGCCTTCGCCCTGATGGGTCTGCGCCAGCTGTACTTCCTGATCGGTGGTCTGCTGAAGAAGCTCGTCTACCTGTCCTACGGCCTGTCGGTGATCCTCGGCTTCATCGGTGTGAAGCTGGTCCTGCACGCACTGCACGAGAGCGGTGTGCACGTGCCGGAGATCGGCATCCCGCTGTCGCTCGGCTTCATCGTGGTGGTGCTGACCGTCACCACCGTGGCCAGCCTGATCGCCTCCAGGCGGCAGGAGGCGCTGGAGAGCGAGCAGCCGGAGAAGGCCGACGTCTGATCCCCCCGGCAGACGCCGTCGGCGGCCCCGCGGACCGGAGACCCCGGTCCGCGGGGCCGTTCCGCCGACCGGGGCCGGGCGCGGGAGTCACCCCTGGTCCGTCGGTCAGTAATATTCATCGGCGGCAGTGTCGATCGTCAGGGCACAATCACGGGCAGACCACCGAAAGCAGGCTCCCGTGACCCTCGCACCGACCCGCCTCACCCTCGACGACCTCTTCGACGCCGCCGACTTGGCCGCCGCCGTCGAGGCGGGGCACGTCACCCGCAAGCCGCACCCGACGCTGCCGGTCTCGATCTACACCTACACGCCGGTCTGCCAGTACGGGCACATCTGGACCCCCGTCACCATGCGCTGCCGGGGCCTGATCGCGGACGACGCGAGCGGCGAGGTGGTCGCCCTGCCGTTCCCGAAGATCTTCGTGACCGCGATGCACGGCCTGCACGACTTCGCGCCGGCGCTGCCGGCCGAACCGTTCGAGGTCTTCGAGAAGGCCGACGGGAGCCTGGCGATCGTCTTCCACCACGCCGGTCGCTGGCACGCGGCGTCCAAGGGCTCGTTCATCTCCGAGCAGGCCCGCTGGGCCCAGCAGGTCCTCGACCGCTCCGACACCAGCGGCCTGGACGAGGGCCTCACCTACCTCGCGGAGGCCATCTACCCGGGCAACCGGATCGTGGTGGACTACGGCGCCCGGCAGGACCTGGTGCTCCTCGCCGCGTACCGGCCCGCCGACGGCAGCGAGGCACCGCTGGCGAGCGTGGCCGCGCAGTGGGAGCCGATCGGCCCGGTGGTCCGCTCCTGGGGTCTGAGCTCCGACGTCGCCGAACTGGAGAAGCGCGCGGCCGAGGACACCACGATGGACGGCGAGCAGGTCGGCGGGACGCGCGAGGAGGGCTACGTCATCCGCTTCGCCTCCGGCGTCCGGGCCAAGCTGAAGCTCACGGCCTACCTCGCACTGCACCGGCTCTACACCGGCACCAACGAGCGGACGGTCTGGGAGGCGCTGGCCGCCGGCCGCGAGCTCGGCACCCTGTTCGACCGGGTGCCGGACGAGTTCCGGGACTGGGTCGAGCAGATCGCCGACCGTCAGCGCGCCCTGGTCGCCGAGTTCGTGGCCCGGGCCGAGGCCGACTTCGCGCTGATCCCGGCCGGCCTGGACCGCAAGTCCTTCGCCGCCGAGGCCGGGAAGTCCCGGCTGCCGGCCGCGATGTTCCGCCTGTACGACGGGCGGGACGTCCTCGACATGGCCTGGAGGGCCGTCAAACCCCGCGGCGACGCGCCGTTCAAGACCGACGACGAAGGCTGAACCATGCCCACCGTGCACCTCACCACCGGCCTGCCCGCCTCCGGGAAGACCACCCGGGCCCTGCAACTGCTCGCGCAGTCGCAGGGCACCATGCGCCGGGTCAACATGGACGACATCCGCGCGATGCTGGACGAGCACGGCGGCGAGCGGGCCTGGAGCCACAAGCACGAGAAGACCGCGATGGCCGTCCAGGAGGCCGCGATCCTGGCCGCCGTCCGGGACGGCTTCGACGTGGTCGTCGACAACACCCACATGACCTCGGGGATGGCCGGCCGGCTGAAGGCCGTCCTGGCCCAGGCGGACGACGTCACCTTCGTCGTCCACGACTTCACCGACGTCCCGCTGGAGGAGTGCCTGGCTCGCGACGCCGCCCGCGCCAACCCGGTCGGCGAGGAGGCGATCCGCCGGCTGGACCAGCGGCACCGGTCCGCCCGGCGCAGCGGCTGGCGGCTGACCGCCGAGTGGATGGCCGAGACGATCCCGGTGGAGCCGTACGTGCCCGCCGAGGGGCTGCCGTCGGCGGTGATGGTGGACATCGACGGGACGCTCGCGGTGAACGTCTCGCGCGGGCCGTACGACTTCGAGCACTGCGACGAGGATGCCCTCAACACGGCGGTCGCGGACACCGTCCGGCTGTACCGGGACGCCGGCCACCGGGTCGTGGTGCTGTCCGGCCGGAGCGAGGAGTACCGGCCGCAGACCGAGGCCTGGCTGGCCACCCACGGCGTGCCGTACGACGAGCTGTGGATGCGCGCGGCGGGCGACACCCGCCGGGACGACGCGGTGAAGCTGGACCTCTTCGACGCCCATGTCCGCCACCGCTTCGCCGTGCGGGTCAGCCTCGACGACCGGGACCGGGTGGTGGCGCTCTGGCGCCGGCTGGGCCTGCCGACCTTCCAGGTCAACTACGGGGACTTCTGAGGCGGTGTCGCCGGCCCGGCCGGTCGTTCCGGGTGCCGGCCGAGGCCGGCACCCGGAACGACCGGAGCCGAGGGGCTGTCGGTGCAGGACCACCGGCGCGCGACGGCGCCGTTGTTCCGGCTCCAGTCGGCGATCTCCAGGCAGAGTCCGCTGTGCAGGTTGCGGATCGAATCCCCGGTGTACGGGCTGGCCGCCACCGCACTTCCCCCCGGGATCACGGCGACCGCAATCGCCACGCCGGCTGGAATTCCGAACCCGCGGTTGAGTGAGCTCTTTGCGCGCCGATATTCATGATGTGCATCCCCCGAGATATTCAACGGCCCTTGGCGGCCGAATTCACGGGCCTTCCCACCACGGGTGGTGATGCTCGTCGAGGCAATATATTTGTACGGAATTTCTCGTGCTGGGCGTCTTGCAGGATATTCATCGTTTGACCGGCATGCACGATGTCGGCGGCCCGCCCGATGACGGCGGACCGCCCGACACCCGCGCCGGGGTGCCGGGCGGTCGCGCTCCGCCTACCAGCCGCGCTCGCGCCACTCGGCGAGCTTCGGCCGCTCGGCGCCGAGCGTGGTGTCGGCGCCGTGGCCGGGGTAGACCCAGGCCTCGTCCGGCAGGACGTCGAAGACCTTCTCGTTGACGTCCCGGAAGAGGCTCTCGAAGGCGGCCGGGTCGCCCCAGGTGTTCCCGATCCCGCCGGGGAAGAGGCAGTCGCCGGTGAACACGTGCTGGTGGCCCTGCGGGTCGTCGTAGACCAGCACGATCGCCCCGGGCGTGTGGCCGACCAGCTGGCGGACGGTGAGCTCCACCCGGCCCACCCGCAGGACGTCGCCGTCGTCCAGCAGCAGGTCGGTGGGGACGTCCACCGCCTCGGCGTCGATCCGTCCGGCCGCGGTGCGGGCGCCGGTCGCGGCCACCACCTCCGCCAGCGCGCCCCAGTGGTCGTGGTGGCGGTGGGTGGTGACCACGGTGGCCAGCCGGTCGCCGACCGTCTCCAGCAGCACCGGCGCGTCGGCCGCCGCGTCGATCAGCAGCTGCTCGTCGGTGGCCCGGCAGCGCAGCAGGTAGGCGTTGTTGTCGTACGGGCCGACGGCCACCTTGCTGATGATCAGGTGGGCCAGCTCGCGGACGTCCGGCGGGCCGCCGACCTTCACCGCTCCGTGGTACGTCATCGGGGCGCTCCTCCTCGGTCTCGGGTGCTGCCGGACGGCAGGACCCCTGGCTCTGCGATCATCATCGGCGCGCTCCCGGCCGCGTCGCGACCCCGACCCGTTCCCATCCTCGCGCGCTCAGCCGAGCGGCGGAAGCTGCGGCAGTGCGGTGCGGGCGTCGGCGAGCTGCCGGCCGCCCTGGTGGACCTGGAGTCCGTCGCCGGCGGAGCGGCCGGAGAGCCAGGCGGTGAGCGCCCGCACGGGGCCCTCGGCGGTCAGTCCGGGCTCGCCGTCCCGGTCGCCGATCCGGGCCCGGTCCCCGGTGTCCTCCGCGACCAGCAGGACGGCGGGCAGCCCGGGCGAGCCGTCCAGCCTGGCCGCCAGCCGGCGGAACTCGGCGGCGGCGAACTCCTCCGGCCAGTGCGCGGGGGTGTGGCCGGCGTCCAGGTCGACGTGGTGGTACTCGACCTCCATCAGGCGCTTCCAGGGGATCTCGAACGCCTCGAAGGTGACGCCGGAGCGGTGGCGGACCTCCGCCGTCCAGGCCTTCTCGTCGAGTTCCTCGGCGGCCGCGGTGAAGCGCAGGGCGGATTCCCGGATGTCGGCGAGCTGGACGTCCAGCGGGCGCGGCGCCCCCGCCTCGATGTCCCGGTCGCGGGTCTCGGGCGTGGCGTACTGCGGGATGTCGGTGCCGGTGCGCGCGCCGTCCAGCAGGTTGACCAGCGAGTCGGCGTTGCGGGCGATGTGCGCGAGGACGTGTCCGCGGGTCCAGCCGGGCAGCGCCGAGGGGCCGGCGACGGCCTCCGGATCCAGTGCGGAGACCGTCCGCAGCAGCTGGTCGGTGCTCTCCGCGAGCAGGAGCAGGCTGGTCGCGGCGGCCCGGGCCGCGAGTTCGGGTGCGCTGGTCGCCGAGCTGCCGGTGTCGGTCATGGTCTACCCCTCCGAAGGTGTCGCCCGGCCGGTCCGAATCCGCCCGGGTCTGTCGTGCGCTGTCCGGTACCGCGTGGATCGCTGGGTGTCGCCCTCGCCGCGTGCCCGCCGGGGCGGCCGCTCGTTGAGTGGTACGACGCTATCGCCGATCCGCCGGGCGATGGGGCGGATATCCGGTGTGCCGGCTCGGATTGGCCGGTTCACCTGGGGGGTTGTCCGGGTTGCGGGGTGGTGCGGGGCGGGCCCGCGGCGGGGCCGCCGTCACCCGTTCGGGTGGTCTCCACTGGACAAGCTCGATAATCGAACGCCTGAGCTAGTAGGCTGGCCGTCCCAAGCTGCAAGACTGGAACACCGGAAGAACGGGCCGTCCGAGCCCGTTGGCATCTGGGTGAGAGTCCTCAGCCGAATCCTGAGTGAGAAGCCCACCGGAGAAAGGCGCCAGAAGCAGTGGCCGACCGCCTCATCGTCCGCGGTGCTCGTGAGCACAACCTCAAGAACGTCTCCCTCGACCTGCCGCGCGACTCGCTGATCGTCTTCACCGGCCTCTCCGGCTCGGGCAAGTCCTCGCTGGCCTTCGACACGATCTTCGCGGAGGGTCAGCGGCGCTACGTCGAGTCGCTGTCCTCCTACGCCCGCCAGTTCCTCGGGCAGATGGACAAGCCCGACGTCGACTTCATCGAGGGCCTCTCCCCGGCCGTCTCCATCGATCAGAAGTCCACCAACCGCAACCCCCGCTCGACGGTCGGCACCATCACCGAGGTGTACGACTACCTCCGGCTGCTGTTCGCCCGGATCGGCAAGCCGCACTGCCCGCACTGCGCCCGGCCGATCGCCAAGCAGTCCCCGCAGGCCATCGTCGACCGCGTGCTGGAGCTGGCGGAGGGCACCCGCTTCCAGGTGCTCAGCCCGGTGGTCCGCGAGCGCAAGGGCGAGTTCGTCGACCTCTTCGCCGACCTCCAGTCCAAGGGGTACGCCCGCGCCCGGGTCGACGGCGCGACCGTCCAGCTGGCCGAGCCGCCCAAGCTCAAGAAGCAGGAGAAGCACACCGTCGAGGTGGTCATCGACCGCCTCACGGTGAAGGAGAGCGCCAAGCGCCGCCTGACCGACTCCGTGGAGACGGCCCTCAAGCTGGCCGGCGGCATGGTCGTGCTCGACTTCGTCGACCTCCCGGAGGACGACCCGGAGCGCGAGCGGATGTTCTCCGAGCACCTCTACTGCCCGTACGACGACGTCTCCTTCGAGGAGCTGGAGCCGCGCTCCTTCTCCTTCAACTCCCCGTTCGGCGCCTGCCCGGACTGCTCGGGCCTCGGCAACCGGATGGAGGTCGACCCCGAGCTGGTCATCCCCGACGAGGAGAAGTCCCTCGACGAGGGCGCCATCCACCCGTGGTCCGGCGGCCACACCAAGGAGTACTTCCAGCGGCTGATCGACGCGCTCGCCGGCGAGCTCGGCTTCCGCACCGACATCCCCTGGGCCGGCCTGCCCGCCCGCGCCAGGAAGGCGCTGCTGTACGGCCACAAGCACCAGGTCGAGGTCCGCTACCGCAACCGCTACGGCCGCGACCGCTCCTACACCACCGGCTTCGAGGGCGCGGTGCCGTTCATCCAGCGCCGGCACACCGAGGCCGAGAGCGACAGCAGCCGCGAGCGCTTCGAGGGCTACATGCGCGAGGTGCCCTGCCCGACCTGCGAGGGCACCCGGCTCAAGCCGGTGGTGCTGGCGGTCACCGTGCAGGGCCGGTCGATCGCGGACGTCTCGGCGATGTCGATCAGCGACTGCTCGGACTTCCTCGGCGCGATGAAGCTCGACGCCCGCGACAAGCAGATCGCCGAGCGGGTGCTGAAGGAGGTCAACGAGCGGCTGCGGTTCCTGGTCGACGTCGGCCTGGACTACCTCTCGCTCAACCGGGCGGCCGGCACCCTCTCCGGCGGCGAGGCCCAGCGGATCCGCCTCGCCACCCAGATCGGCTCCGGCCTGGTCGGCGTGCTCTACGTGCTGGACGAGCCGTCCATCGGCCTGCACCAGCGCGAC
Organism: Kitasatospora sp. NPDC057015; assembly: GCF_042673745.1. Taxonomy (NCBI): domain Bacteria; kingdom Bacillati; phylum Actinomycetota; class Actinomycetes; order Kitasatosporales; family Streptomycetaceae; genus Kitasatospora; species Kitasatospora sp. NPDC057015. The sequence continues at coordinate 26,255 of NZ_JBHUSG010000045.1, read as the reverse complement.
AACCACCGGCTGATCGAGACGCTGGTCCGGCTGCGGGACATCGGCAACACCCTGATCGTCGTCGAGCACGACGAGGACACCATCAAGATGGCCGACTGGGTGGTCGACATCGGCCCGGGCGCCGGCGAGCACGGCGGCAAGGTGGTGCACTCCGGGTCGCTGAAGCAGCTGCTCACCAACAAGGAGTCGCTGACCGGCCAGTACCTCTCCGGCAAGCGGTCCATCCCGATCCCGGCGGCCCGCAGGCCGCGCGACAAGAAGCGCCAGCTGGTGGTGCACGGCGCCCGCGAGCACAACCTCCAGGACGTCACCGTGGCGTTCCCGCTCGGCACGTTCACGGCGATCACGGGCGTCTCGGGCTCCGGCAAGTCCACCCTGGTCAACGACATCCTCTACACCCACCTCGCCCGGGAGCTGAACGGCGCGCGCAGCGTGCCCGGCCGGCACACCCGGGTCACCGGCACCGACCTGGTCGACAAGGTCGTGCACGTCGACCAGTCGCCGATCGGCCGCACCCCGCGCTCCAACCCGGCCACGTACACCGGCGTCTTCGACCACGTCCGGCGGCTGTTCGCGGAGACCCAGGAGGCGAAGGTGCGCGGCTACCTGCCGGGCCGCTTCTCCTTCAACGTCAAGGGCGGCCGCTGCGAGAACTGCTCGGGCGACGGCACGATCAAGATCGAGATGAACTTCCTGCCGGACGTCTACGTTCCCTGCGAGGTCTGCCACGGCGCCCGCTACAACCGGGAGACGCTGGAGGTCCACTACAAGGGCAAGTCCATCTCCGAGGTGCTGGACATGCCGATCGAGGAGGGGCTGGCCTTCTTCGAGGCCGTCCCCGCCATCGCCCGGCACCTGCGCACCCTCAACGACGTCGGCCTCGGCTACGTCCGGCTCGGCCAGTCCGCGCCGACCCTCTCCGGCGGCGAGGCCCAGCGCGTCAAGCTCGCCTCCGAGCTGCAGAAGCGCTCCACCGGCCGGACGGTCTACGTGCTGGACGAGCCCACCACCGGCCTGCACTTCGAGGACATCAGCAAGCTGATCAAGGTCCTGGACGGCCTGGTGGAGAAGGGCAACACGGTCGTCGTCATCGAGCACAACCTCGATGTGATCAAGACGGCCGACTGGGTGGTCGACATGGGCCCCGAGGGCGGCTCCGGCGGCGGCATGATCGTCGCGGAGGGCACCCCCGAGCAGGTCGCCTCCGTCCCTGCCAGCCACACCGGCAAGTTCCTGCGCGACATCCTCACCGACGTCAGCGACGCGCCGGCGCCCGCCCCGGCCAAGGCGCCCCGCAAGCGGGCCGCCGCCAAGAAGTAACCCCGGCCCCGCGCCGTCCGCCCCCGGCCCACCCGGGGCGGGCGGCGCGGTCTCGCGCCGTAGGATGCGGCGCAGGTGCCCCGCGCACCCGGTGACGGTCGAGCCGGCCCGCCCGCCCGGTCGAGCCGGGCGCACCGGGCCCGCCCGGCCGTCCGCAGCAGATCCGACCGTACGAGCAGGAGCCACCGATGTCCGAGGCCCAGCAGAGCCCCGCCACCACCCGCCGCACCCTGCTCTGCGGAGCGGCCGCCGTCCTCGCCGGCGGCGGCGCCCTCACCGTGTCCGGCTGCTCCTCGGCCGGCGGTTCCACCTCCTCCACGGCCGCGGCCGGCGGACCGGTCGAGGTCGGCCCGGCCAGCGAGGTGCCGGTCGGCGGCGGCAAGGTGTTCCGCGAGAAGAAGATCGTCGTCACCCAGCCGACCGCGGGCCAGTACAAGGCGTTCAGCGCCAAGTGCACCCACGCCGGCTGCATCGTCGACCAGGTCAAGAACAACGAGATCCTCTGCCCCTGCCACGGCAGCCGGTTCAGCATCACCGACGGCTCGGTCCAGGGCACGGGCCCGGCCCCCACCCCGCTGCCCTCGTACCAGGTGACGGAGAAGGACGGCACCCTCACGGTGACCCAGGCCTGACCGGGCGGGCCGGCCGGGGCCCGGCCCCGGCGGCAGCCGCCCGGCAGCGTCACCGGGCGGCTGCCGCCGTCCCTCAGCAGGTGCCCGACGGGACCCACCGGTGGGACGCGATGTTGTTCTCCAGCGTCTGGCCGCGCCCGCCGCCGGTGCCCCGGTTGAACGTCACCGTGGACAGGTCGTCGATCACCGTGCCCGTGTCGATGCAGCGGTAGGCGCCGCTGTAGCCGGTGCCCCAGTAGACCAGGACGTCGCCCATCCCGTCGTCCACGCCGTTGTTCCACAGCGAGTGGGTGACGTTGGCGCACGACCCCCAGTTCGACGAGTTGCCCGCCCACTGGGCGCACTGCGTGGTCCGGTTGACGCCCAGGTAGGCGTGCAGGTTGCCGTCCGCCGAGACCTGCGACGGCGTGGCCTGCGCGGTGGCAGGCAGCAGTGCGGCGAGCGCGGCCACGGCCACCCCGGCCACGGCGGTGGAGATCTTCCTCATGCTGTTCCCTCTTCCTGGTGAACGGTGATCCTGGTGAACGGTGATCCTGGTGAACGGTGATCGCCCCCGGAGGTGCGGGTCCGGCCGTCGGGCCGGACAACTCCAGCCTGCGGCCCGGGAGTCCACCGCCGGCAGGCCTTTCGGCCGAGCCTTAAAACCGCAGCTGGACGGCGTGCGCACGACCCGCGAGACTGCAGGCGGGGCGGAGGCGGGGGCCTCCGGGGGAGGGGAGGACCCATGCTGCGGATCCACTTCACGGCGGACGACCTGGCCAGGACCAGGGTGGCCGGCACGGTCGGGGCGGCCGCCGAGACCGGCCACGCGCTCGACCAACTGCTCTGCCGGGTCAGCCCGGTGGCCTTCCGGCCGTGGCGCAGGCAGCTGAGCGGGCAGTTCGGCGGCCGGCTCCGGGAGGCGCTCGGGCCGATGGTCTCGCTGGTGCCCGGCCCCGGCCAGGCGCTCGACCTGTCGGCGCTCGCCGGCTCCGCGCCCTCGATCGAGGCCGGCGCCGAGCACCTGCTGTCCGCCGCCGACTCGCTGGTCCGGATGGAGATCGAGCACCTCGCCCTGCCGCGGGCCGAACCCCGGTGGTTACGGGCGCTGATGGAGGGCGACCGGGAGGCCAGGGAGCTGCTGGCCGGCTCGCTCGACTCCTGTTACCGCGCGCTGGTGGAACCCCACTGGCACCGGATGCGCGGGCATCTCGACGCCGTCAGGGCCGGCTACGCGCGCACGGTGCTGGACGGCGGCGTCGAGCGACTGCTGGAGACGGTCTGCCCCACGCTGGTGCGCTGGGAGGCCCCGGTCCTGCGGGTCCGGTTCCCCCGGGACGCCGACATCCGGCTCGCCGGCCGCGGACTCGTCCTCGCGCCGACGGTGTTCCTCGCCCACCAGGCCGTCCTGCTGACCGACCTGACGGACGAGGCCGCGCCGCTGGTCCTGGGCATCCCGACGCTGCGCGACCCGCTCACCGCGGCCGCGCTCTGGGACGACGGCGACCGCGACGGCGGTACGGAGGCCCGGCGCTCCCTCGGCGCGCTGCTGGGCCGGACCAGGGCGGCGGCCCTGGACGTGGTGGCGCAGGGGTGCAGCACCGGGGAGCTGGCCCGCAGGCTCGGCATCTCACCGGCGGCCGCCAGCCAGCACGCGGGCGTGCTGCGCGACGCCAACCTGATCACCACCCGCCGTCGGGGCGGCGCGGTGCTGCACTCGATCACCCCGCTCGGCCTCGACCTGCTCAACCGCGGCGCCGCCCGCTGACCGGTCCCGCGCCGACCCGTGCCCGAACCCGATCCTCAACCCGTGCCCGAACCCGTGCCCGAAGCCGCTCCTCAACCCGTGCCCGAACCCGTGCCCGAAGCCGCTCCCGACCCGGCGTCGACCCGTGCCCCGACCCGGTACCGGCCAGGTCGAGGGGGCGGCCGCCGTCCCGCGGGCCGAAGGGTGAACCGCTCCCCGGGATGTCCGGCCGACTCGGTACGGTAGACCCATGGCTGACCCGTCCACCTACCGCCCCGCTCCGGGCGCGATTCCGACCTCACCCGGTGTCTACCGGTTCCGCGACGTCCACGGGCGGGTCATCTACGTCGGCAAGGCCAAGAGCCTGCGCCCGCGGCTGTCCTCCTACTTCCAGGACATCGCGAACCTGCACCCGCGCACGGCGACGATGGTCACCACGGCCGCCTCCGTCGAGTGGACGGTGGTCGGCACCGAGGTCGAGGCGCTGCAGCTGGAGTACTCCTGGATCAAGGAGTTCGACCCCCGTTTCAACGTCAAGTACCGGGACGACAAGAGCTATCCGGAGCTCGCGGTCACGCTGAACGAGGAGTTCCCGCGGGTCCAGGTGATGCGCGGGGCGCACAAGAAGGGCGTGCGCTACTTCGGCCCGTACGGGCACGCCTGGGCGATCCGCGAGACGGTCGACCTGCTGCTGCGGGTCTTCCCGGTCCGGACGTGCTCCAACGGCGTCTTCAAGCGGGCGGCCCAGGTCGGCCGGCCGTGCCTGCTCGGGTACATCGGCAAGTGCGCCGCCCCGTGCGTCGGCAAGATCTCGCAGGCCGAACACGTCGAGCTGGCAGAGGAGTTCTGCGACTTCATGGCCGGGCGCACCGGCAACCACCTGCGCCGGCTGGAAGAGCAGATGCGCGAGGCCGCCGCCGACATGGAGTACGAGAAGGCCGCCCGGCTGCGCGACGACATCGGCGCGCTCAAGCGGGCGATGGAGAAGAACGCCGTCGTCCTCGCGGACGGCACCGACGCCGACCTGCTGGCCCTCGCCGAGGACGAACTGGAGGCCGCCGTCCAGATCTTCCACGTCCGCGGCGGCCGGGTGCGCGGCCAGCGCGGCTGGGTCACGGACAAGGTCGAGGACGTCGACACGGCGGCGCTGGTCGAGCACGCCCTCCAGCAGCTCTACGGCGGCGGCGCGGAGAGCGTCCCGCGGGAGGTGCTGGTGCCGGCGCTGCCCGAGCCGGCCGGGCCGGTGCGGGAGTGGCTGAGCGGCCTGCGCGGCTCCCAGGTCGACCTGCGGGTGCCGCAGCGCGGCGACAAGAAGGACCTGATGGCCACGGTCGAGCGCAACGCCCAGCAGTCGCTGGCCCTGCACAAGACCAAGCGCGCCTCGGACCTGACCACCCGCAGCCGGGCCCTGCAGGAGATCGCCGAGGCGCTGGAGCTGGACTCCGTGCCGCTGCGCATCGAGTGCTTCGACATCTCGCACCTGCAGGGCGAGGACGTGGTCGCCTCGATGGTGGTGTTCGAGGACGGTCTGGCGCGCAAGAGCGAGTACCGCCGGTTCCAGATCAAGGGCTTCGAGGGCCAGGACGACGTCCGCTCGATGCACGAGGTGATCAGTCGCCGGTTCCGCCGCTACCTCCAGGAGCGCGAGCAGACCGGCGAGTGGGCGGTTCCGGAGGCCGACGACCCGGGGCAGCCGCCCGCCGCCGGGGGCGAGTTGCCGGCCGGCCCGATCGACCCCGAGACCGGCCGCCCGCGCCGCTTCGCCTACCCGCCGCAGCTGCTGGTGGTCGACGGCGGCCAGCCGCAGGTGGCCGCGGCCCGCCGCGCGCTCGACGAACTGGGTGTGGACGACGTCGCGCTGTGCGGCCTGGCCAAGCGCCTGGAGGAGGTCTGGCTGCCCGGCGAGGACGACCCGGTGGTCCTGCCGCGCAGCAGCGAGGGCCTGTACCTGCTGCAGCGGGTCCGTGACGAGGCGCACCGCTTCGCCATCTCGTACCAGCGCAACAAGCGTTCCAAGCGACTCACCGCGGGGGAGCTGGACTCCGTCCCCGGCCTGGGCGAGACTCGCCGCCAGGCCCTGCTCAAGCACTTCGGCTCGCTGAAGAAGCTGAGGGCGGCCACCGTGGACGAGCTCTGCGAGGTCCCGGGCATCGGCCGGCGCACCGCCGAGACTGTTGCGGCAGCGTTGGCCTCCCGTACACCCGCGGCGTTCGCGGTGAACACCGCCACCGGAGAGATCCTTGACAACGACGCCGACGACGCCGACGAGGGCGCCGTGGCCGGGGATGCCGCCGTGCGACCCACCGCAGCGCAACCCACCGCAGCGCAACCCGCCGCAGCGCGACCCACCGCAGTCCAACCCGCCGCAGCGCGACCCGCCGCGGTGGAACCCTCCGCAGTGCCGCCCGTCGCAGTGCCATCGACCGCAACACCACCGGAGACGCCATGACGGCCGGCGCCGCCCGTCAGCCCGTGCGGCCCGCCTTCACTCCCCAGGGTGACCTGGGGAAGCGCGGCGCCGCCCCGGGCGTTCTCCTCAGCAGAACCATTGAGAGCGGGGAACCGAAGTGACCGTGACAGACGTGGCCGAGACCGCGCCGGAGCTGGTGATCATCTCCGGCATGTCCGGAGCCGGCCGCTCCACGGCGGCGAAGTGCCTGGAGGACCTGGGCTGGTTCGTCGTCGACAACCTGCCGCCGGCCCTGATCCCGACCATGGTCGACCTCGGCGCGCGCTCCCAGGGCGCCGTCGCGAGGATCGGCGTCGTGGTCGACGTCCGCGGCCGCAAGTTCTTCGACGACCTGCTGACCTCGCTGGACGAGCTGGAGAAGCGCGGCGTGCGGATGCGCGTCGTCTTCCTGGACTCCTCGGACGACGCGCTGGTCCGCCGCTTCGAGAGCGTGCGCCGCCCGCACCCGCTGCAGGCCGAGGGCCGGATCGTGGACGGCATCGCCCAGGAGCGGGACCTGCTGCGCGAGCTGCGCGGCGAGGCCGACCTGGTGATCGACACCTCCAACCTCAACGTCCACCAGCTGCGGGCCAAGCTGGACGCCCAGTTCGCCGACCACAACGAGCCCGAGCTGCGCGCGACGGTGATGTCCTTCGGCTTCAAGTACGGCCTGCCGGTCGACGCCGACCTCGTGGTGGACTGTCGCTTCCTGCCGAACCCGCACTGGGTGCCCGAGCTGCGTGCGCGCACGGGCACCGACGCCGACGTCGCCGACTACGTGTTTCAGCAGCCCGGTGCGAACGAATTCCTTGACGGCTACACGGACCTGCTGCGTATCGTCACCGAGGGGTACCGCCGCGAGGGGAAGCGGTACATGACGCTTGCCGTAGGCTGCACCGGTGGCAAGCACCGCAGCGTGGCCATGTCCGAGCGGTTGACGAAGCGTCTCATCGCCGACGGCGTGGAGACGGTGCTCGTCCACCGGGACATGGGACGGGAGTAGCCGCGAGCCCTGCCGCCAGGCGGTGGGCGGCGGCAGGCAGAGGAAGCCGAGGTGGTTGTGGCGGGATACGTGCCCGGGCGGCAGCTCCAGAACAAGGCCGCCGACCGGTCGGCGGTCCCTTCACGCGCCACGACGGCGGGCAAGCCGCGCGCCAACGCCCCGAGGATCGCCGCGCTGGGCGGCGGGCAGGGCCTGTCGGCCTCCCTGTCGGCGCTGCGCAGGCTCACCACCGCCCTCACCGCGGTGGTCACGGTCGCGGACGACGGCGGCTCCAGCGGGCGGCTGCGCACCGAGCTCGGTGTGCTGCCGCCCGGTGACCTGCGCAAGGCGCTGGCGGCGCTCTGCGGGGACGACGAATGGGGCCGGACCTGGTCCGAGGTGATCCAGCAGCGTTTCAGCGGCACCGGTGAGCTCGGCGGCCACGCGGTCGGCAACCTGCTGATCGTCGCCCTCTGGGAGAAGCTCGGCGATCCGGTGGCGGCGCTGGACTGGGTCGGTCGACTGCTCAACGTGCAGGGCCGGGTGCTGCCGATGTCGGCCGTCCCGCTCGACATCGAGGCCGAGGTCCGGGGCCACGACCCGGCCCGGCCCGCGGAGCTGTCGCCCGTGCGCGGCCAGGCGAACGTCGCGGTGACCCCCGGTACGGTGCAGTCGATCCGGCTGCTGCCGGACGCGCCGCCGGCCGTCCCCGAGGCCGTCGCGGCCGTCCGGGAGGCCGACTGGGTCGTGCTCGGCCCGGGCTCCTGGTTCACCAGCGTGCTGCCGCACCTGCTCGTGCCGGACCTCGCGAGGGCGCTCGTCGAGACCCGCGCCCGGCGCCTGCTCACCCTGAATCTGGCCCCCCAGCCCGGCGAGACGGAGGGCTTCACCCCGCAGCGCCACCTGGAGGTGATCGCCGACCACGCCCCCGGGCTCGCCGTTGATGCGATCCTGGTGGACGAGCGGGCGGTCACCGGCGGCGCCTTCGGCGTCGCCGACCTGGCCGGCCTGGAGAAGGCGGCGGAGCGGATGGGCGCTGCCCTGGTGCTCGACCGGGTCGCCGCGGCGGACGGCACGCCGCGACACGACCGGGAGCTTCTGGCCGCGGCGTACGACCGGATTTTCCGGACACATGGAAGGATCGGCCCATGGCGATGACGGCAGCGGTGAAGGACGAAATCAGCCGGCTCCCCGTCACCCGGGCCTGCTGCCGCAAGGCGGAGGTTTCGGCGATCCTCAGGTTCGCGGGCGGCTTGCACATTGTGAGCGGCCGGATCGTGATCGAGGCTGAGCTGGACACCGGCGTGGCGGCGCGGCGACTGCGCAAGGATCTGCTGGAGATCTTCGGACACTCCTCCGACCTGGTGGTGATGGCCCCCGGCGGTCTGCGGCGCGGCAGCCGGTACGTGGTGCGGGTGGTCAAGGACGGCGAACTGCTCGCCCGGCAGACCGGGCTCGTGGACGGCAGGGGACGCCCGATCCGGGGGCTGCCCCCGGCGGTGGTCTCCGGTGCGACCTGCGACGCCGAGGCGGCGTGGCGCGGGGCGTTCCTGGCCCACGGCTCGCTGACCGAGCCCGGCCGGTCCTCCTCGCTGGAGATCACCTGCCCGGGGTCGGAGGCGGCGCTGGCGCTGGTCGGTGCGGCCCGGCGGCTCGGCATCCCGGCGAAGGCCCGCGAGGTGCGCGGGGTGGACCGGGTGGTGATCCGGGACGGCGACGCGATCGGCGCGCTGCTGACCCGACTGGGCGCGCACGAGTCGGTGCTGGCCTGGGAGGAGCGCCGGATGCGCCGCGAGGTGCGGGCCACCGCCAACCGGCTGGCCAACTTCGACGACGCCAACCTGCGCCGCTCGGCGCGCGCGGCGGTCGCCGCGGGCGCCCGGGTGCAGCGCGCGCTGGAGATCCTCGGTGACGAGGTGCCGGAGCACCTGGCGGCGGCCGGCCAGCTGCGGATGCAGCACAAGCAGGCCTCGCTGGAGGAGCTGGGTGCGCTCGCCGATCCGCCGCTGACCAAGGACGCGGTGGCCGGCCGGATCCGCCGGCTGCTGGCGATGGCCGACAAGCGGGCCTCCGAGCTCGGGCTTCCCAGCACCGAGGCGAACCTGACCGACGAGATGGCGCTCAGCTGAGCCGGGCCGGCTGATCTCACCTGTCGAACGGCTGGTGTCCCACATCGTGGACACCAGCCGTTTCGCATTCGAACTGTTCCCCAAGTCCCCTCCGGTGTCCGGCGACCGGCTCCGCGGGCGCCCGCGGCACAAGCCCTGCTCGGGCGCCCTTGACACGCCACGCCGCGGTGTCGGCCCAGGGCGATGTGCCCTCGCCGGTCTCGGAGAGGTAGGGTCATGGGTGGTCGGGGACATCCCATTTCCACCCCGTCGGCATAGTTCCGGCGTACCTAACAAGGAGATCGGTTCGTGACGATCCGGGTAGGCATCAACGGATTCGGCCGCATTGGCCGCAACTTCTTCCGCGCGGTTCGGGCCCAGGCCGCGGACATCGAGATCGTCGGTGTCAACGACCTGACCGACACCAAGACCCTGGCGCACCTGCTCAAGTACGACTCGATCCTGGGCACCCTCCAGGCCGAGGTCAGCCACACCGCTGACAGCATCACGGTCGACGGCAAGACCTTCAAGGTCATCGCCGAGCGCGACCCGGCCAACCTGCCCTGGGGCGACCTGGGCGTGGACATCGTGATCGAGTCGACCGGCATCTTCACCAAGGCCGACGCTGCGAAGAAGCACGTCACCGCCGGCGCGAAGAAGGTCATCATCTCGGCGCCCGCCACCGACGAGGACGTCACCATCGTCATGGGCGTCAACGACGACAAGTACGACGCCGCGAACCACACCGTCATCTCCAACGCCTCGTGCACCACGAACTGCGTGGCGCCGCTGGCGAAGGTGCTGCTGGAGAACTTCGGCATCGTCAAGGGTCTGATGACCACGGTGCACGCGTTCACCAACGACCAGGTCACGCTGGACTTCCCGCACAAGGACCTGCGTCGTGCGCGCGCCGCGTCGCTGAACATCATCCCGACCTCGACCGGTGCCGCCAAGGCCACCGCCCTGGTCATCCCCGAGCTCAAGGGCAAGCTGGACGGCACCTCGCTGCGCGTCCCGGTCCCCACCGGCTCGATCACCGACCTGGTCGTCACGCTGGAGCGCGACGTCACGGTCGAGGAGGTCAACGCGGCCTTCCAGAAGGCGGCGGAGGACGGCCCGCTCAAGGGCATCCTGCAGTACACCGAGGACCCGATCGTCTCCTCCGACATCGTGAACTCGCCGTTCTCCACGATCTTCGACTCGCTGATGACCATGGTCCAGGGCAACCAGGTCAAGGTCTTCGGCTGGTACGACAACGAGTGGGGCTACTCCAACCGCCTCGTCAACCTGACCACCCTCGTCGGTGGCCAGCTCTGACGCAGCGGGAGCTGACGTGAAGTGAGGAACAGGGCCCGGACGGCCGTGCGCGACCGTCCGGGCCTTGTTCCTTCGCGCCCCTGCGCCCGCGCCACCTCACCCGGCACCCTCGCTTCTCGGACCCGGCGGCCCGGCGTCGTGCCGTCGCCTCGTTCCACCTCTCCCCAGGAGACTCGAAGACCGTGAAGACCATCGAAGACCTCGACGTCGCCGGCAGGCGCGTGTTCGTCCGCGCCGACCTGAACGTCCCGCTCTCCAACGGGAGCATCACCGACGACGGCCGGATCCGTGCCGTCGCGCCGACCATCGTGAAGCTGCTGCAGGCCGGCGCCAAGGTGATCGTCGCGTCCCACCTCGGGCGCCCGAAGGGCGAGCCCGACCCCCAGTTCTCGCTCGCCCCCGTCGCGGTCCGCCTCGGCGAGATCCTCGGTGCGCCGGTCGCGTTCGCGACCGACACCGTGGGCGAGAGCGCGAAGGCCACCGTCGCCGCCCTGGCCGACGGCGAGGTCACGCTGCTGGAGAACCTGCGCTTCAACGCCGGCGAGACCGCCAAGGACGACGCCGAGCGCGGCGTCTTCGCGGACGCCCTGGCCGGCCTGGCCGACCTCTACGTCGGCGACGGCTTCGGCGCCGTGCACCGCAAGCACGCCTCGGTCTACGACCTGCCGGCCCGCCTGCCGCACGCCGTCGGCGACCTGATCGCCACCGAGGTCGGCGTGCTCAAGCGCCTCACCGAGGAGGTGGAGCGCCCGTACGTCGTCGTGCTCGGCGGCTCGAAGGTCTCCGACAAGGTCGGCGTGATCGACAACCTGCTGGGCAAGGCCGACCGCATCCTGGTCGGCGGCGGCATGGTGTTCACCTTCCTCGCGGCCCAGGGTCACGGGGTCGGCAGCTCGCTGCTGCAGGAGGACCAGATCCCGGTCGTCAAGGAGTACCTGAAGCGGGCGGAGGAGACCGGCGTCGAGTTCGTGCTGCCGGTCGACATCGCGGTGTCCGGGAGCTTCCCCGACGTCAAGGCGGGCGCCCCGGTCGAGGACTTCCAGGTCGTCGACGCCGACAAGATCCCGGACGGCGTGCTGGGCCTGGACATCGGCCCCAAGTCAGGCGAGCTGTTCGCCGCGAAGCTGGCTGACGCCAGGACGGTGTTCTGGAACGGCCCGGCCGGCGTGTTCGAGCACCCGGCGTTCGCCCCCGGCACCCGGGCGATCGCGCAGGCGCTGCTGGACAGTGACGCGTTCACCGTGGTCGGTGGCGGGGACTCCGCCGCCGCCGTCCGCATCCTGGGCTTCGACGAGACGAAGTTCGGGCACATCTCGACCGGCGGGGGCGCGAGCCTCGAATACCTGGAGGGCAAGACCCTCCCCGGTCTCGCCGCCCTGGAAGGCTGATCAATGACCGAGCGTCTCCCGCTGATGGCGGGCAACTGGAAGATGAACCTCAACCACCTTGAGGCCATCCAGCACACCCAGAAGCTGGCCTTCGCGCTGGCCGACAAGGACTACGAGGCGGTCGAGGTCGCGGTGCTCGCGCCGTTCACCGACCTGCGCTCGGTCCAGACCCTGGTCGACGGCGACAAGCTGAAAATCAAGTACGGCTCGCAGGACATCTCGGCCCACGACTCCGGTGCCTACACCGGCGAGGTCTCCGGCCCGATGCTCGCCAAGCTGAAGTGCACCTACGCGGCCATCGGCCACTCGGAGCGCCGCCAGTACCACGGCGAGAACGAGGAGATCGTCAACGCCAAGGTGAAGGCGGCCTACCGCAGCGGCATCACGCCGATCCTGTGCGTCGGCGAGCCCCTGGAGGTCCGCAAGGCGGGCACCCACGTCGCCCACACGCTGGCCCAGCTGGACGGCGCCCTGGACGGCGTCCCGGCCGCGGACGCCGAGAGCGTCGTCGTGGCGTACGAGCCCGTCTGGGCCATCGGCACCGGCGAGGTGGCGACCCCGGAGGACGCCCAGGAGGTCTGCGCGGCGATCCGCGCCCGCCTGGCCGAGCTGTACGACGGCGAGCTGGCCGCGAAGGTCCGCGTGCTCTACGGCGGTTCGGTGAAGGCCTCCAGCGCGGCCGGCCTGATGGCCAAGCCCGACGTGGACGGCGCCCTGATCGGCGGAGCCTCCCTGGACGCCGACGAGTTCGTCAGGATCGTGCGTTACCGTGAGCAGGCAGTAGGCTAACGCCGCTGCAGCAACGTAGGCTTTGGGGCCGGACCGCTCAGGGCGGTCCGGCCCCTTGCCGATGAACGAGAGAGTTGGTCCGCTGTGTTGGTTCTCGGGTTCTCCATCGCCCTGATCATCTTCAGCCTGCTGATGGTGCTCCTGGTGCTGCTGCACAAGGGCAAGGGCGGTGGCCTGTCCGACATGTTCGGCGGCGGCGCGATGTCCGCCGGCGGCGGTTCGGCCGTGGCCGAGCGCAACCTCGACCGCATCACCATCATCGTCGGGGTCGGCTGGTTCGCCTGCATCATGATTCTGGGCCTGGTGCTCAAGTACAAGAGCTGATGTTTCCTGCCCGAACAGCCTTTTCCGCGCATATCTGACGGCGCGTCGTCCGCCCGCCTATCCTGAGGGGGTGCCCGGTTCCGGGGCATTCCCGGAGGCGGTGCGGACAGATCCTTATCGGCTGCTTACACTGGGACAACTTCGCCACCGCCCGCAGGCCGTAGCCGGTCGGCAGTGGATACTGGCCGCGATCCGCACCCCGCGAGGGGCCCGGGTCTCCCTGTCCCAGGGTGTCGGCTGAGATCGCATCGCATCAGCACGCAGGGAGTCAGACCGTGGCAAGTGGCAACGCCATCCGTGGCAGCAGAGTCGGCGCCGGCCCGATGGGCGAGGCGGAGCGCGGCGAGTCCGCGCCCCGCAACCGGATCTCCTTCTGGTGCGCCAACAAGCACGAGACGCGCCCGAGCTTCGCCGCCGAGGCCGTCATCCCGGAGACCTGGGACTGCCCGCGCTGCGGCTTCCCGGCCGGCCAGGACGAGCACAACCCGCCGGCCCCGTCGCGCAACGAGCCGTACAAGACCCACCTCGCGTACGTCCGCGAGCGGCGCACCGACGCCGACGGCGAGGCGATCCTCGCCGAGGCGCTCGCCAAGCTGCGCGGCGAGATCTGAGTCCACCGCACCTCCACGAAGGGGGCCGGGCCACTGGCCCGGCCCCCTTCGCGCGTTCGCTGCGCCCCGGGGCCCCGCCGGGTGCGGTTCGACGGCGGGGCCCGACACCGTCCTCAAGGCCCACCGCGAACCGGAACGCGAGGGCTGGTCGCCCCGCGGCCGGGCGCCGGCACCTTCGTGCTGCGCTCGCCGGCCGGGGCGGAGTCCGCTGCGGACTCGCCCCTGCGGGCGGAGCCGGCCGCCTGGGCCCGCCGGGCCCGCGAGGCCGGCTCGGACCGGGAGGCGGGGCGTGGAGCCGCTGATCCGCCCGGCCCGGGCCGCCCTCGCCGTCCGGTGGGCCCGGCACCGGGTGGGCCGACGGTCGCCCGCACCGAACGCGGAAGGGGGCGGGCGCGGCTGCACCCACCTCCGTCCGTCACCGCCTAGGCCGAGGCCGGCGGGTACAGTTCGGGCGGCAGCTTCGACGCGGCGGACCGGTCGAGCAGCCAGAGCGTACGGCTGCGCCCGTACGCGCCGGAGGCGGGCGCCTGCAGTTCGCCCGGGCCGGAGAGGGCCAGTGCGACCGCGTCCGCCTTGTCCTCGCCGGCCGCGAGCAGCCAGACCTCGCGGGCGGCCCGGATCGCCGGCAGGGTGAGCGAGATCCTGGTCGGCGGGGGCTTGGGAGCCCCCCGGACGCCGATCACGGTCAGCTCGCCCTCCCGGACACCGGGGTGTTCGGGGAAGAGGGACGCCACATGGGTGTCCGGACCGACCCCGAGCAGGAGCACGTCGAAGGCCGGTACACCGAGCCGGTCGCCCGGCTCCGCGGCCGCGGCCAGCTCCTTGGCGTACCGGTCGGCCGCCGCCTCCACGTCGGAGCCGTCGGTGCCGTCCGAGGCCGGCATCTCGTGCACCCGCGCCGGGTCGACCGGCACCCGGTCCAGCAGCTCCGCCCTGGCCTGGACGACGTTGCGCTCCGTGTCCTCGGCGGGCAGGAAGCGCTCGTCACCCCACCAGAGGTCCAGCCGCCGCCAGTCCACCGCGTCCCGTGCCGGGGAGTCGGCGATCGCGGCGAGCAGTGCGTTGCCGTTGCGCCCGCCCGTCAGCACCACCGAGGCGGTGCCGCGGGCGGACTGCGCGTCGACGATGCGGGTGATCAGCCGGGCCGCCGCGGCCTGCGCCATCAGCTCCTTGTCCCGGTGGACCACCAGCTGCGGGACGGCGGCGGTCACGAGCCGGCCCGCTTGGTGGCGCGCTTGGCCGGTGCCTTCTTCGCCGCGGCGGCCGTCTTGCGGACCGGCGCCTTGGCGGCGGCCTTCGCCGGTGCCTCGGCCGCCTTCGCCGGTGCCTCGACGGGCTCGGCCGGCACCTTGGCGGTCACCCGGACGGGGGCGGCGGTGGCCGCCTCGACGGCCTTGGCGGCCTTGTCCGCGGCCGTCGTCTCGGCGTTGACCGGCTCGCGCAGCCGCTCGACCGGCGTGCGCACCGACGTCGCGTAGATGTCGTCCGGGTCCAGGCGGCGCAGCTCCTCGGCGATCAGCTCCGAGGTCTCGCGGCGCTTGAGCGCCACCTGGCGGTCCGGTGCGCCCGGCATGGACAGGGTGCCCATCAGGCCGTCCGGACGGTCGAGGGTGATGTCGCCGTCCTTGGTGCGCAGCGTCACCGAGGTGATGCCGGGGCCGCCGGTGACCACCCGCTCCACCGGGACGTGCAGCCGGGTGGTCAGCCAGAGGCCGAGCAGCTCGACGCTGGGGTTGTAGGACTCGCCCTCGACCACGGCGGAGGTGACCTTCGCCGGGCGCTGGTCCAGGGCGGCGGCCAGCATGGAGCGCCAGCCGGTGATCCGGGTCCAGGCCAGGTCGGTGTCGCCCGGGGTGTAGCTCTGGGCGCGCTGGGCGAGCTGGCCGACCGGCGACTCGGCGGTGACCGCGTCGGTGATCCGGCGCTGGGCGAGGGCGCCCAGCGGGTCCTGCGCGGGGTGGGCGGGGGAGTTCTCCGGCCACCACACCACCACCGGGGCGTCCGGCAGCAGCAGCGGCAGGACGACCGACTGGGCGTGCGCGGCGAGCTCGCCGTGCATGCGCAGGACGACCGTCTCGCCGGAGCCGGCGTCGGAGCCCACCAGGATCTCGGCGTCCAGGCGGGTCTCGGCGCGGGCCCGGGGCGAGCGCCCGGCGCGCTTGATCACCGCGAGGGTGCGCGAGGGGTGCTCGCGGGAGGCGTCGTTGGCGGCCTTGAGGGCGTCGTACGCGCTGCCCTCGTCGGTCACGATCACCAGGGTGAGCACCATGCCGGCGGCGCCCGCGCCACCGGCCCGCCGGGCGTCCATCAGGGCGGCGTTGATCTTGCTGGACGTGGTGTCCGTCAGGTCGATCTTCATGGCCGGCGCCAGCTCCTGCCGTCTCGTGCGAGCATCTCGTCCGCCTCCACCGGGCCCCAGGTCCCGGCGGGGTACTGCGCGGGCTTGCCGTGGGCGTCCCAGTACTTCTCGATCGGGTCGAGGATCTCCCAGGAGAGCTCGACCTCCTGGTGCCGGGGGAAGAGGTTGGCGTCACCGAGCAGGACGTCCAGGATGAGCCGCTCGTACGCCTCCGGGCTGGACTCGGTGAAGGACTCGCCGTAGGCGAAGTCCATCGTCACGTCCCGCACCTCGAAGGAGGTGCCCGGCACCTTGGAGCCGAACCGCACCGTGACGCCCTCGTCCGGCTGGACCCGGATGACCAGGGCGTTCTGCCCCAGCTCCTCGGTCGCGTAGGAGTCGAAGGGCAGGTACGGCGCCCGCTGGAAGACCACCGCGATCTCGGTCACCCGGCGGCCCAGGCGCTTGCCCGTGCGCAGGTAGAACGGGACGCCCGCCCAGCGGCGGTTGTTGATCTCCAGCTTGATGGCGGCGTAGGTGTCGGTCTTCGAGGCCGGGTTGATGCCGTCCTCGTCGAGGTACCCGACGACCTCCTCGCCGCCCTGCCAGCCGGCCGCGTACTGGCCGCGCACGGTGTGCTTGCCCAGGTCGGCGGGGAGCTTGACGGCGCTGAGCACCTTGAGCTTCTCGGCCACCAGCGCCTTCGGGTGGAAGGACGCCGGCTCCTCGATGGCGGTGAGCGCCATCAGCTGGAGCAGGTGGTTCTGGATCACGTCACGGGCCGAGCCGATGCCGTCGTAGTACCCGGCACGGCCGCCGATACCGATGTCCTCGGCCATGGTGATCTGCACGTGGTCGACGTACGACCGGTTCCAGATCGGCTCGAACATGGTGTTGGCGAAGCGCAGCGCCAGGATGTTCTGGACGGTCTCCTTGCCCAGGTAGTGGTCGATCCGGAAGACCTCGTCACGGGGGAAGACCTCGTGGACGATCCGGTTCAGCTCCTGGGCGCTCTCCAGGTCGTGGCCGAACGGCTTCTCGATCACCGCGCGGCGCCAGGAGCCCTGCGGGGGATCGGTCAGGCCGTGCTTCTTCAGCTGCTGGACGACCAGCGGGAAGAACTTCGGGGGCACCGAGAGGTAGAAGGCGAAGTTGCCGCCCGTCCCCTGCGCCTTGTCGAGCTCCTCGATGGTCTCGCGCAGCTGCTCGAAGGCGTCGTCGTCGCCGAAGTCGCCCTGGACGAAGCGCATGCCCTTGGCGAGCTGCTGCCACACCTCCTCGCGGAACGGCGTACGCGCGTGCTCCTTGACCGCGTCGTGCACCTCGCGCGCGAAGTCCTCGTCCTCCCACTCGCGGCGGGCGAACCCGATCAGCGAGAAGCCCGGCGGCAGCAGGCCGCGGTTGGCGAGGTCGTAGATGGCCGGCATGAGCTTCTTGCGGGACAGGTCGCCGGTGACCCCGAAAATGACCAGGCCGGACGGCCCCGCGATGCGCGGGAGCCGCCGGTCGGTGGGGTCACGGAGCGGGTTGACGGGTGCCGGTGGGGGGTCTCCCGCCTCGGCGTCCTGTGTCAACTCGGGGTAATCAGTGCTCACTTGATTGGCTCCGCTTTCAGTGCGCTGGTGTGAGCGGGGATCACTTCTCGGCTGCGAAGGAAGCCAGCGAGGCGGTGACGGTGTCGAGCAGCTCGTTCCAGGACTGCTCGAACTTCTCGACGCCCTCGTCCTCCAGCACCTGGACCACGTCGTCGTAGTCGACGCCGGCGGCGGCGATGGCGGCCATCACGGACGCGGCGTCGGCGTAGTTGTCGGTGATGGTGCCGGCGGTGACGACGCCGTGGTCGCCGGTGGCGTCCAGGGTGGCCTCGGGCATGGTGTTGACCGTGCCGGGGGCGACGAGCTCGGTGACGTACAGGGTGTCCGGCAGGGCCGGGTCCTTCACGCCGGTGGAGGCCCACAGCGGGCGCTGCGGGTTGGCGCCGGCGGCCTCCAGGGCCTTCCAGCGGGCGCCGGGGGCGGTGGTGCCGTCGACGGAGCCGAAGACCTCCTCGTACGCCTGGTAGGCGAGGCGGGCGTTGGCCAGCGCGGCCTTGGAGCGCAGCGCCTTGGCGTCGCCGCCGACCTTGTCGAGGCGCTTGTCGATCTCGGTGTCGACGCGCGACACGAAGAAGGAGGCGACGGACTCGATGGCGGAGAGGTCAAGGCCCTTGGCCTTGGCCTGCTCCAGGCCGGCCAGGTAGGCGTCGACCACGGCGCGGTAGCGCTCCAGCGAGAAGATCAGGGTGACGTTGACGCTGATGCCCTTGCCGATGACCTCGGTGATGGCGGGCAGGCCGGCCTTGGTGGCGGGGATCTTGATCAGCACGTTGGGGCGGTCGACCAGCCACCACAGCTGCTTGGCCTCGGCGATGGTCGCCGCGGTCTCGTGGGCCAGGCGCGGGTCGACCTCGATGGAGACCCGGCCGTCGCGGCCGTTGCTGGCGTCGTAGACCGGGCGCAGCACGTCGGCCGCGTCGCGGACGTCCGAGGTGGTGATCATGCGGACGGCCTCGTCCGTGGTGACCTTGCGGACGGCGAGGTCGCGCAGCTGGGCGTCGTA
Source organism: Kitasatospora sp. NPDC057015 (assembly GCF_042673745.1). Classification (NCBI taxonomy): domain Bacteria; kingdom Bacillati; phylum Actinomycetota; class Actinomycetes; order Kitasatosporales; family Streptomycetaceae; genus Kitasatospora; species Kitasatospora sp. NPDC057015. The sequence goes on along the minus strand of NZ_JBHUSG010000045.1, from coordinate 7,673 downwards.
GGAGGTGTCGCCGCCGCCGATCGCCTTCTGGAAGATGGTGGGGTTGGTGGTGACGCCCACGACGTGCTTGTTCTGCACCAGCTCGGCCAGGTTGCCGGTGTTCAGCCGCTTGCGGCTGAGGTCGTCCAGCCAGATCGCCACGCCTTCGTCGCTGAGGCGCTTCAATGCGTCAGTCATGGTGCTCAGTCCTCTTCTTGGTCTTCTGCGTCTTTGAGTTCGTCGTACGGGCCGCGTACCCGGTGTGCGGCCGGGCACGCGGCGCGCTGTGCTGTGCACGGCCCCCGCGGCGGGTGAGCGGTCGCCCGCCGCGGGGGCGTGCACCCTCGCTAGCGGTTGACGGCTTCCAGCGAGCGCAGCGCGTTGTGCGCCTCGGCCACCACGGTCTCGCTGGTCAGGCCGAACTCCTGGAAGAGCACCTGGTAGTCGGCGGAGGCGCCGAAGTGCTCCAGGCTGACGATGCGGCCGTGGTCGCCGACCAGCTCGCGCCAGCCCTGCGCGATGCCGGCCTCGATGGAGACCCGGGCCTTGACGTCCGGCGGCAGCACGCTGTCGCGGTAGGCCTGGTCCTGCTCCTGGAACCACTCGAAGGACGGCAGCGAGACCACCCGGGTGTGGATGCCCTCGGCCTCCAGGACCTCGCGCGCCTTGACGGCGAGCTGGACCTCGGAGCCGGTGCCGAGCAGGATCACCTGCGGCACGCCGCTGGAGGCCTCGGCCAGGATGTAGCCGCCCCGGGCGGTGCCCTCGGCGGAGCCGAAGACCTCGCGGTCGTACGTCGGGACGTTCTGGCGGGTGAGGGCCAGGCCGACCGGGCCGGGGTGGCTGGTCTGGCGCTCGATGACGGTGCGCCAGGCGACGGCCGTCTCGTTGGCGTCGGCCGGGCGGACGATGGACAGGCCCGGGATGGCGCGAAGCGAGGCCAGGTGCTCCACCGGCTGGTGGGTCGGGCCGTCCTCGCCGAGGCCGATCGAGTCGTGCGTCCAGACGTAGGTGACCGGGAGCTTCATCAGGGCGGCCAGGCGCACGGCGGGGCGCATGTAGTCGGCGAAGACCAGGAAGGTGCCGCCGTACACGCGGGTGCGTCCGTGCAGGGCGATGCCGTTCATGGTGGAGCCCATGGCGTGCTCGCGGATGCCGAAGTGGATCGTCCGGCCGTACGGGGAGGCGCTCTTGAGCGGGTTGCCCTCGGGGAGGAAGGAGGACTCCTCGTCGATGGTGGTCAGGTTGGACTCCGCGAGGTCGGCCGAGCCGCCCCACAGCTCCGGGATGACCGCGCCGATCGCCTTGAGGGTCTCGCCGCTGGCCTTGCGGGTGGCGACGTCCTTGCCGGCCGGGAAGGACGGGATCTGCCTCTTCCAGCCCTCCGGCAGCTCGCCCGCCTGGATGCGGTCGAACTCGGCGGCGCGCGCGGGGTCGCCGGCCCGCCAGGCGGCGAAGCCCTTCTCCCACTCGGCCCGGTGGGCCTTGCCGCGGGTGACCACCTCGCGGGCGTGGGTGATGACCTCGTCGGTCACCTCGAAGGTCTCGTCGGGGTTGAAGCCGAGCACCTTCTTGGTGGCGGCGATCTCGGCCGCGCCGAGGGCGGAGCCGTGGGCCTTGGCGGTGTTCTGGGCGTCCGGGGCCGGCCAGGCGATGATCGTCCGCATGGCGATCATCGACGGGCGGGAGGTCTCGGCCTTGGCGGCGTCCAGTGCGGCGGCCAGCGCCGCCACGTCCACGTCGCCGTTCTCCTTCGGGGTGACGCGCTGGACGTGCCAGCCGTACGCCTCGTAGCGCTTGAGGACGTCCTCGGAGAAGGCGGTCTCGGTGTCGCCCTCGATCGAGATGTGGTTGTCGTCGTAGAGGGCGACGAGGTTGCCGAGCTTCTGGTGGCCGGCGAGGGAGGAGGCCTCGGCGGAGATGCCCTCCTCCAGGTCGCCGTCGGAGACGATGGCCCAGATGGTGTGGTCGAACGGCGAGGCGCCGGCGGCGGCCTGCGGGTCGAAGAGGCCGCGCTCGTAGCGGGCGGCCATCGCCATGCCGACGGCGTTGGCGATGCCCTGGCCGAGCGGACCGGTGGTGGTCTCCACGCCGGCGGTGTGGCCGTGCTCGGGGTGGCCGGGGGTGCGGCTGCCGGCGACCCGGAAGGCCTTGAGGTCGTCCAGCTCCAGGCCGTAGCCGGACAGGTAGAGCTGGGTGTAGAGCGTGAGGCTGGTGTGTCCGGGGGAGAGGACGAAGCGGTCGCGTCCCACCCAGGCGGGGTCGGTCGGGTCGTGGCGCAGGAAGCGCTGGAAGATCAGGTACGCCGCGGGGGCCAGCGACATGGCCGTCCCCGGGTGTCCGTTGCCGACCTTCTGTACTGCGTCCATGGCCAGGACACGGGCCGTGTCGACCGTACGCTCGTCCAGCTCGGTCCACTCGAATGCGTTCGTCGGCGTGGTGCTCACCCTAGTCTCAGGGCTCCTTCCGTATTGAAGAGTGACCCCGTGAAGGGGACCGGGTCGGCCACGTCGCTGTGGACCAGACGTTTGGGTGGTGCCGGTCACGGAGGGTAGATCCCGCTTCTCTGTGCGAGCCTACCGTTTGGGCCGGGGCTCACCCTCCGTGCTGGGTCAACCGGGCCTTGCGGGTCGCCATTCCCGGACGCGCGGACAGGGGCTTTGTCCACACTCGTCCCTTTTCCCGGCGGCTGCCTCTCCGGACGGCAGGACGGGCGAGCCCCGCGGCGCCGCCGACCGCCCCGGCCCCGCCGCGCACCGCCCCGCGGAGCCCGTTCACCCAGCGGTGTGCGTTCCGCCCCGCCGGGGGACCCCGAGGCCGGTCGGGAGATATGGAGCGTCTAAGGTGGCGTGGTACGCGCAGAGCGGACGAATTCGGCACCTTTGGTCCGGTGGACGCCTGCGAGGATTTTTCTTCAGTTGGGGTGTTAGTGACCGCCGTCGAATCCCGCCCCGCCGGGGTCACCGGTGCGACGCATGCGCACCGGCCGTTCGGGGCCCGTGTCGGCGCGTTCGTCGCCCTGACCAAGCCCCGGATCATCGAGCTGCTGCTGATCACCACCGTGCCGGTGATGTTCCTGGCGCAGCGCGGTGTGCCGGACCCGCTGCTGGTGCTGGAGGTCGTCGTCGGCGGCTACCTGTCGGCCGGCGGCGCCAACGCCCTCAACATGTACATCGACCGCGACATCGACGCGGTGATGTCCCGCACCGAGCGCCGGCCGCTGGTGACCGGCATGGTCTCGCCGCCCGAGGCGCTGGTCTTCGGCATCGCGCTGGCGGTCGTCTCGACCCTGTGGCTGGGCCTGCTGGTCAACTGGCTCTCCTCCGGGCTGGCCCTGGCGGCGCTGCTGTTCTACGTCTTCGTCTACACCCTCGGGCTCAAGCGGCGCACGGCGCAGAACATCGTCTGGGGCGGCATCGCCGGCTGCATGCCGGTGTTCGTCGGCTGGGCGGCCGTCGACAACTCGGTCTCCTGGTCCGCCCTGGTGCTGTTCCTGGTCATCTTCTTCTGGACGCCGCCGCACTACTGGCCGCTGTCGATGAAGGTCCGTGAGGACTACGCCAAGGCCGGCGTGCCGATGCTGCCGGTGATCAAGGGCAACCTGGCGGTCGCCAAGCAGATCGTGGCCTACTCCTGGGTGATGGTGGCCGTCTCGCTGGCCCTGTGGCCGCTCGCCGACACCAGCCTGCTGTACCCCGCCGCCGCCCTGGTGCTCGGCGCCGCCTGGCTGAAGGAGGCGCACGGCCTGTACAACCGGGCCAAGGCCGGCCTGGTGGGCGCCAAGCTCAAGGAGATGCGGCTGTTCCACTGGTCGATCACCTACCTGACGCTGCTCTTCGTGGTCATCGCCGTGGACCCCTTCATCGGGTAGTCGCCCGTCGGGTGGTCCCGCGGGATCCGCACCGAGGCCCCGCCGTCCCCGGATGGCGGGGCCTCGCGCCGTCCGCGGGCGGGCCCGCCGTCCGGCCGGGGCCCGGGCCGCCGCGTCCGTGCCATGCTGGGTGGTCGTTCCGGCGCCCGACGCGCCGGCCGGAGCGGAGGTCGACATGCAGGACGTACGGCTGGAACCCTGGGCGGAGGACGACCTCTGGCTGCTGCGGCAGACCAACGCGCCGGAGATGACCGAGCACCTGGGCGGCCCGGAGACCGAGCAGCAGCTGCTCGACCGGCACCGGCGGTACGTGGACCTGCCCGGCACCGGCCGGGGGCGGATGTTCACCGTCCACCTCGCGGGCGAGGAGCGGGCGGCCGGCAGCATCGGGTTCTGGGAGACCGTCTGGCGCGGCGAGAAGGTCTACGAGACCGGCTGGGCCGTCCTGCCCGGATTCCAGGGCCGGGGCGTCGCGGTGGCCGCGGCCAGGGCCGTGATCGCCGCCGTACGGGCCGAGGAGCGCCACCGGGAGCTGCACGCCTTCCCCTCGGTCGGCAACCCCGCGTCCAACGCCATCTGCCGCCGGGCCGGGTTCACCCTGCTCGACGAGTGCGAGTTCGAGTACCCGAAGGGCAGTTTCATGCGCTGCAACGACTGGTGCCTCGACCTGACGGCCCCGGCGGCACCCGCGGCCCGGGCCTGACCGCAGGCGCCGTTCCGGCCGAGGTGGGGGCCCGACCGGAGGCCCGGTCGGAACAGGAGCGGGGGGAGGCGCGGCGGTGTGGCCCGCCGCACACGGCGCTGCCGTCGCGAGTCCCGCTACCGATCGGTAGCATGCGGGCATGAGCAGCGCAGAGACCGCCACCCCCGCCGCGACCGACGCCCGCGCCGAGCGCCGTGCCAAGCGCATCGCCAAGCACCTCACCAGCTTCGCCGCCCAGCACGGCGGCAGCGCCGAGGGCGTCGTCGAGTACGTCGGCCGCACCGCGACCCGGATCGTCGTGGTCGGTGCGGACGGCACCTGGGGCGACCAGGTCGCCCCGACCTACGCCGTCGGCCTGCGGGCCGCCGAACTCGCCGGCCTCACGGTGCACGACACCTTCGAGGGCGAGCTCGGCCTGCGGGTGAAGACCGGCTCCTACGAGTGGAAGCGGATGGCGGGCATCCAGCTCGGCGGCTGAGTCCGCCGCCCGCAACGACCGGGGCCCGGGTCGTACGGCGGGTCAGACGGCGGCCGCGGCCGGGGTCCGGTCGGGCAGCGGGGCGCCGGCCGGCTCCTGCGTGCGCGTCCGAAGCGCGAGCGGGATGCGCAGCGCGGCGATCCAGGTCAGCGTGGCGCCCAGCATGTGCACCCCGACCAGCAGCTCCGGCACGTGGGTGAAGTACTGGACGAAGCCCAGCACGCCCTGGACGAGCAGCACCGCGAGCAGCTCGCGGGCCCGGGCCCGGGCGGCCGGCGGCACCTTGACGGCGGCGAACACGAAGAGCACCGCGACCGCCAGGCCGACCGAGACGAAGGCCAGGTCGGCGTGCACCTGCGCGAGCCGGTCGTAGTCCAGCGGGATCCGCGGCACCATCCGGTTGTCCGTCGGCGTGCCCGGGTGGTGCCCCGCCCCCGTCACCAGGGTGCCGGCCGCCACCAGTAGTCCGACGACCCCCACCAGCACGTACGCGAGCTGGGTGATCGGCCGCGCGACCGAGGGCCGAGGTGCGCCGTCGCCCTCCTTCGAGCGCTCCCACATCAGGGTCGCGACCCAGACCAGCGCCATCGCGGAGATCAGGTGCACGGCCACCGTGTACGGGTTGAGGCCGGTCAGCACGGTGATGCCGCCGATCACGGCGTTGCTCATCACCAGCCAGAACTGCGCCCAGCCGAGCCGGGTGAGGCTCCGTCGCCACGGGAGGGCGCAGCGCGCCGCCAGGATCGCCCAGCCGATCGCCGCGCACAGCACGTACGTCAGCATCCGGTTGGTGAACTCGATGACCCCGTGCAGGCCCATCTCGGGGGTCGGCGTCAGGCTCTCGCCGGTGCAGCTCGGCCAGGTCGTGCAGCCGAGGCCGGAGGCGGTGAGCCGGACGGCCCCGCCGGTGACCACGATCACGATGCTCATCACCAGGGCGGCGAGCGCGGCCCGCCGTACGACGACGGCGGAGGGCTGCCAGCGTTCGGCGAGAAGAGAGGAAGGGGTACGCACGGATTCATCCTAGATTGCACGGTGGGCGATCTTCCGGCGGGGCCGTCGGGTGCGGCGCCGTGCCCGTGGCGGCCCCGGGCCCGCGGTCGTAAACGTGATCAACCGGGCAATGCGGACAGAGGTCTCGACCACTGCGAGCAAAGGTCTTGACCATTCGCCGGTTTGGCCGTAAGAGTGCGATTGGTCCACACCTGTGGATCTCTCCCACCCCGCACCCACAGCGGAGATCCTGCACATGCGCATATCCGTACCCGCCGTCGCCCTCGCGCTCGGCGGTTCCCTGGCCCTGGGCGCCTTCCTCGCCCCGGCCTCCCAGGCGGCCCCGGCCGGCCAGCAGTGCCAGAGCCTGGGCGTCGCCAACCTCTACGGCGAGTTCGTCGAGGGCGACGACACCCACACGCCCGACGCCGAGGGCGCGGTCGCGATCGGCGGCAACGCCGACTTCACCGGCGGCTTCACCGTCGGCCAGGAGCTGACCCCGGCACAGGTGGCGGCGCTCCCCGGCGGCAACGCGCTGGTCGTCGCCGGCAACATCACCGGCACCAACACGCAGGTGATGAAGGGCAACGGCAGCTACGCCGGGACCCTCACCGGCGTCCTCGACGCCCACCAGGGCAAGATCGCCAAGGGGCCGTCCCCGATCGACTTCGCTGCCGAGTTCACCAAGCTGCGCGCCGCCTCCGCCGCCCTCGCCGCCGCCCCCGCGACGGCCGGGGCCAAGGTCGAGACCGACGGCACCCGCCTCACCCTGACCGGCACCGACGCCTCGGTGAACAGCTTCACCGTCCCCGCCGCGACCCTCCAGGCCGCGAAGGAGGTGTACGTCCACGTCCCGGCCGGCGCCTCCACCATCGTCAACGTCACCGGTGCCGGCTACGACATGGCCGCCGCCGGCACCACCGGCTTCTTCCTCTGGGACGCGGACACCAAGGGCTACGTCCTCGACGACAAGCTGCAGTCCGCCTCCGGCGGCGCCGTGCGCGCAAAGCTGCTCTGGAACTTCCCGACCGCCACCAAGGTCGTCAAGAACAGCGCCGCCGCCTGGGCCGGCAGCGTGCTCGCCCCGAACGCCGCCTTCGACCTCGGCAGCGGCGGCCCGGTCAACGGCTCGGTCATCGCCAAGTCGCTCACCGGCAAGGGCGGCGCGGAGACGCACCACTACCCCTTCACCGGCTGCCTGCCCGCCGAGGTGCCCCCGGTCGTCGTCCCGACCACCCCGGGCGTTCCCGCACCGGGCACCTCCGCCCCGACCACCCCGGGCGCCTCGACCCCGGCCATCACGCCGGCCACCACCCCCGGCGGCACGCCCAAGCCCTCGCCCAGCGCGAGCGGCAGCGCCCCGGCCGTGCCGGGCGTCGTCCCGAGCCCGAGCGCCAGCCCCTCGGCCACCCCGAGCACCGGTGGCGGCCTGGCCCTCACCGGCGCCGGCGGCGCCCTCCCGATCGCGATCGGCGGCGTGGTCGTCCTCGCGGCCGGCGGCGCCATCGTGGTCGCCAGCCGCCGCCGGGCGGCGGGCCGGGCCTGACGGCGGAACAGCCGAACGCGTCGGTGGCCCCGCGGGCCGGGGCGGGCGCCGGGGGCCCCCCGCGGGGGGGGCGCCGAAACCCCCGGCCGGCGTGGGGGGGTGG
>NZ_JBHUSG010000044.1:47064-88971 GCF_042673745.1 Kitasatospora sp. NPDC057015 | reverse complement strand
GGCGGTGCCCCCTGCCCCGCCGGTCGGGCCGCCACCGGCCCGACCGGGGGTGACCGTCGGTCCCGATCCACCACCGGGCCGGGGCTCACCCGCCGTCCTCCACTTCGTGCGCCGCCTGGGAGCCGATGTGGGCGCGTGCGGCGGCGGCCGCCGCCTGCGGATCGCGCCGATGCAGCGCCGCCATGATGGTGTCGTGCTCGTCGACCACCGAGCGCCAGTTGCGCTCACCGAGCGGCGCCGTGATGCGGTAGCGGCGGATGGTGAGCAGCAGCTGCTCGGTCAGGTCGCGCAGGATCCGGTAGCCGGCCGCCTCGGCGAGGAGCCGGTGGAAGCGGGAGTTCAGCTCGGCCATCTCGGCGGTGCCGCCCCGCTCCAGGGTGTCGCGCATCTCCCGCTGGACCTCGTGCAGCTCGGCCAGCCGGCGCTCGTCCACGCGCTGCACGGCGAGTTCGGCGATGAGCGCCTCGATCGCCCCACGGGCGAGGAAGACGCCGCGCATCTCGGTGACGTCGACACCGGCCACGGTGACGCCCGCGTGCACCCGGGAGACCAGCAGCCCGTCCGACTCCAACCGTTTCACCGCCTCGCGGATCGGGATCTTGCTGACGCCGAAGCTCCGCGCGAGTTCGTCCATGTTGATCCGCTCACCCGCCTTGAGGTCCCCACGGGCGATGGCGCTCCGCAGGCTCTCGTAGGCGAGATCGGCCTTGCTCTTCACGGCGGGGATGCGCTCCGCCCAGCTGCTCCGGTCCATCCTTTTATCGTATGCGATATTCTATCGTGCGAGAACATCTGACAGGCACCCACTTGACCTGCCTCGACCTGCATACTTGACCGATTTCTCCCGGTCTATTGCCTTATCGGATTTCGTATACTACCGTCACCTTGTCAGCTGAGCTGTCTTCCGGCCGACACGGGCGTCGCCCCAGCAGGCGGACGCCGTCCCCCACCAGCCGAGGAGTCCCCATGCCTCGCATTCTCACCGCACCGCGCACCCACAGCGCCCCGGGCGGGCCGGGCGGCCCGCCGCGGATCCACCGGTACGAACTCGCCGCCGACGGCCTCACCCCGAGCCGACTGCGCCGGTGGATCGCCGGCCGGCTCACCGACTGGCAAGTGCCTCACCTGGTCGACGACCTCACGCTGATCGCGAGCGAACTCGCCACGAACGCCGTACGGCACGGCGGCACCTCGGCCCTCGCCACGCTCTCGATCTCCGAGTCGGACGCGGCACCTCGCGTGGTCCGCCTGGAGATCCAGGACTCGGGCCCCGGCTTCGACCCGGACGCGTGCCTGCGAGCCGTCGATCACCCCGATGCCACCGAGAGGTGCGGCGGGCGCGGCCTGCTGCTGGTCGCCGCGCTGAGCAGCGCGTGGGGCGCGTCGCACACGGGCGCGGGCCAACTGGTCTGGGCCGAGATGGCCGCGCACTGAGCACCGCCACCGGAGGGCCACCGACCGCGGCCGCACATCGATCCGGCGCAACCCCTTGGAGTCGTTTCGTATATCGCATACCCTACGCCATCATCCGACTCCACCCACGAAGGAGTTCCCACCCCGATGGCGCACCTGCCCCACCGACTCATGGCCGCCGCCCTCGCCGCCACTTCAGCGCTCGGCGTCAGTGCCTGCTCCCCCGATCCGGCCCACCGGCCGACCGGACGCACCACGATCACCTTCTGGACGATGCCGTTCTGGATCGGCCGACCGGACAACCTCAAGCACCTGGTCGAGGACTTCAACGCCTCCCAGGGCTCGATCGACGTCCGGCTCACCGTGCTCGACTGGCAGACCGGACGGGAGACCATCAAGAAGGCCGTCATGAGCGGCCAGGGTCCGGACATCTGGCTGGCCAACAACGGCCTCGAACTCGACCTGCTGTCCGCCGGCAGACTCGCCCCGCTCGACAGCCTCGGCTACACCGCCGACGACCTCGGCCGGTTCCGTCCCCTGGTCAAGGTCAACGAGTACCAGGGCCGCCTCTACGGCGCACCGCTGTACTTCGACGTCGACGTCCTGCTCTACCGCAAGGACATCCTGCAGAAGTACGGCTTCACCGAAGCACCCCGCACCTGGGAGGAGCTCAAGTCGACCGCCGCCGCCATCACCGCCAAGTCCGCGGCGGCGGGCAAGAAGGTGAGCGGCTGGCAGTTCAAGGGGATGGACGACCACCTCAACGCCATCAACCCCACCTGGGAGAGCTTCCTCTGCCAGGCCGGCGGCAGCCTCACCTCACCCGACTTCAAGACCTCGACCCAGAACACCGAGGCCGGGCGCACCGCGATGAACTACATGAAGTCCTTCTACACCGACAAGGTGTCGACCACCGGGACCAGCGCCCTGGGCGGTTTCATCGAGGGCGACGTGGCGATGTTCTCCTTCTACCAGAGCGCCATCTCCGACATCGCCGCCGGCAACGAGAAGACCCGGGGCAAGTGGGCGGTCGCCCCGATGCCCGTCGGCCCCAGGAGCGGCTGCTCCGCCGTCGGCGGCCACAGCCTGGTCGCCCGAGCCGGCCTCGCGGACCCGGGCGCCGCCGGAACGTTCATGCGCTGGCTCTCCTCACCGTCGACCAGCGCCCAGTTCATGGAGTTCCACGGGATCTTCCCGTACGACACCGCGAAGGTGCCCCGTGAGACCAAGGTCGTGGTCGACTCCTTCTACAACACCGATCCCAGCTGGGCCGCGATCATGACCCAGTTCGAGCGCAACACCCCCGACCTGCTGCTCCAGGACCGCCACGGCTTCGGCGCCCGCTGGGAGGCGCAGAAGTCCGACGTGGTGGCCGGCGTCGACGGGCGCACCCCCGTCGACCAGGCGCTGCGCGGCATCGACGAGAAGGTCGGCCGGGAACTGAACGGCGGCTGAGCGGCGCTCCGGAGCCGCGCCCCTCGGCGCCGCGCGGTCGGGGCTGCCGGCCCCCACCTCACCGAGCTCCGTCCGCAGGTCGGCCGCCGGCCCGCGCTGACCCGTCACCACCGACGCGGTCGTGGCGGGACGGTGAACGGGTACCAGGAGCCGTTCGGCGCGGCCCGGGAGGCCGGCCCGGGCGCCGGTGGTGGTGATCAGGCGAGCAACCGACGACCCTGCTCGAAGAAGCTCAGCACACCGTCCACGCCGCCGAGTTCGCGGACGGTGGCCGCGGCGCCGAACGGCGCGTTCCAGTACACCCCCTCCTGCTGGACGTGCGGGCCGACGTAGGCGTACGGCTCCGCCCGGTGGTCGTCGCCCGGAGAGACCCCGTAGTTGACCGCGGCCACGGTCACGCCGATGTCGAAGTGCTCCGGCCAGATCACCGGATCCGCCCCGGGGAACATCCGGCGCAGCGCGGCGTCGCCGACCGCGAATCCCTGCGCGATCCGGTGCGCCTGCTGCGGATCGGCCTCGATCACGTCCTCGGGGCCGACCCCGGATCCGCTCTCGTAGAGCCCGGCGGGCGCGCCGACCGCGACCCCGATCTCGGCCGCCAGCCCGGCGCAGGTGGTCCGCTCCAGGAAGAGCCGCTGTCCGGACGCCACCAGATCCGCACCGACGACCTGCACGTTCGGCTCGGCCCGGGTGGCGAAACCCCCCAGGGAGGCGCGCAGCCTGATGGTGCCGCTGGTGCGGAACTGCGGGCCGGCCATGACCAGCTCCGCGACCGCGTGCAGGGCGCGGCGGGTGCGTACGAGCGCTTCGATGTCCATGGAGGCATGCTCTCCCAGGGTGGCACCCGGCTCCCGTGTCCGGCGCGCGCTCACCCCGGCTCACTCACCGATTCAGTCTCCGATTCGCCGGATGCGGCCGGCGGTCCGGGGCGCCGGGCGAAGTGGCCGGATTCCACCTCGCAGCCACCCGAACCAGGGCCCGAGGACGGCGAACTGACGCACCCCCGGTGTGACATCCGCCACATCCCACCCGTCGAATATCCGCCAACTGTGCCTCATGGCAATCGAACCCGCAGGTCAGCGGCATGATTCGAGGTCCGGGCGGATCCGGGACCGGGCAATATGATCTAGCTACCCACGAACGATTGAGCCTAGCCTGCCCGCCATGTCCCAGAACACGAACACCCCCAACATCCCCGGGCAGCAGACGGCTCCGGTCGGCGACTCCGCCAAGGTGCAGCGCCAGGTCCAGCGGCAGGCGGGCATCGACCCGGTCCACGGTGGCGGCGGCACCCTCTTCTCCGAGCCGGTCCTGGTGGTGAATCAGAAGGCCAAGCTGATCGAGCTGACCAACGAGTACGCGGTCTTCGACCAGCAGGGCGCGACGCTGGGCTCGGTGGTCCAGGTCGGCCAGAGCGGTCTGCGCAAGGTCGTCCGGCTGCTCTTCTCCATCGACCAGTACCTGACCCACAAGCTCGAGATCCGTGACGCGCAGGGCACCCCGGTACTGCTGCTGACCCGCCCGGCGAAGTTCATCAAGTCGCGGGTCATCGTGCAGCGCCCGGACGGCCAGGAGGTCGGCCAGATCGTTCAGCAGAACGCGATCGGCAAGATCAACTTCGCGCTGGAGGTCGGCGGCCGGAAGGTCGGCGCCGTCAAGGCGGAGAACTGGCGCGCCTGGAACTTCTCCATCGTCGACGAGACGGACACCGAGATCGCCCGGATCACCAAGACCTGGGAGGGCCTCGCGAAGACGATGTTCACCACGGCCGACAACTACGTGCTCCAGATCCACCGCCCGCTCACCGACCCGCTGCTCGGCCTCGTCGTGGCGACCGCGCTCACCGTGGACACCGCGCTGAAGCAGGACGCCCGCGGCCTCGGATAGCCGCAACCCGTCCGTGGTTCCGAGCCCCGCCGCCCCGACCCGGGAGGCGGGGCTCCCGGCCGTGCCCGGCCGGCCTCGCGCAGGCGCCGGGCGCTGCCCGCGGTGCGGCCCGGTCAGTTCGGGGTGGGCCAGGTCCGCAGGAGCCTGCGGGCGGCCCCGCTGTTTCCGAGCTGGTGGACGGCGACGGCCGACGCCCGGACGGTGAAGGCGTCGAACGGCTCGGCCTCGATGGTCCCGAGGTCGTCGAGGGTGGCGAAGCCGACGGTGATGTGAGCGGTGTACCGGTCCGGGCCGATCTGGGCGGGGACGTAGCCGTCGACCCAGTCGAGGGTGCTCCGGCTGATGTCCTCGCCCGGGTCGGTGACGAAGGCGGCGGCCGTGCCGCCGGACTCGGTGAACGGCGAGACCGCGGCCAGCAGCGCGGCCTGGAAGTCGAGGACCCGCGGGCCGGGTCGCAGGAGGATGCCCGCGAGGCCCTGGCCGGGCACGCCCCAGTCGGCGTGCCCGATGGCGACGGCCTGGTAGGAGAGGGTCCGCGGGTCGGTCGCGGTCAGGGCCCGGTGGACGGCGTCGTACGCGTCGTCCAGGTCGGATGTCCGGACGTAGCGCTGCAGGGTGGTGATGTGCGGTCGGTGGGAGGCGTCCAGGGCGAAGCCGTCGGGGACGCTCTCGCGCATCCGGGCGTTCCAGGCGCGGGCGTGCCGCAGGGTCTCCCCGTCCGGCTCGACGAGCACGTCGACGGCGGTCAGGTCGGTCATTCGGTGCGTCCTCCCGGTCAGAACAGGGTCGTCCAGTCGCGCTTCATGCTCACCACCGTCCAACCGAGCTGCTCGGCCGTGGCGAGCGAGGCCTCGGCGCCCTTGGTGTAGGCGTACTCGCGCTGGTCGTCGTCGTGCCGGACGAGCAGGGCGAACGCCGCGCTCCGGAGCATCTCGACGTCGACGTCGGCGTTGCCGCCCGCGAAGGCCGGCAGTCGGCCGGTGTGGGCGAAGATGTGCTCGGGCTTGCCCGGCCCCAGGTCCAGGCCGCCCAGGAGCTCGCGGGAGCGGACGATCCTGCCGTCGGTGTAGGTGTAGCCGGCGGCCGAGCCGATGACGTTCTCCTTCAGGATCCCCCAGGTCTCCTCGGCGAAGGCGCGCATGAAGTCGCGGCCGCCGCCCGAACACACGAACACCCGGAACCCGCACCCGCGCAGGAGGTCGAACAGCTCCAGCATCGGCCGGTAGACCAGCTCCACGTACGGGACGCCGAACCGCGGGTCGCGCACCGTCCTGGTCCACTCCCGCACCTGCGCGTCGAACTCCTCGGGCGTCGTGCCCGCCCACGACCGGGCGAACGCCTCCAGCAGGCTCGCCACCGCCTCGGGTTCCTGCGTCGCCAGCCCCTCGAAGAACGCCTGGTCCCGCTGCAGGAGCGCCTGGTACGGCTGCCGCGCCGCGAGCGAGGGGTCGGCCTTCACCTCCCGCTCCCAGGTGCGGAACACGAAGTCGAACTGCGGTGGCAGCGGCTGCTCGACCCACAGCGTGCCGTCGTTGTCGAAGGTGGCGATCCGGTCGGCCGGCTCGACGAACGCCGCCCCCGGTGTCGTCGCCCGTTCGACGTAGTCCAGGATCGCCTGCCTGACCGGGCCCTCGTTCCAACTCGCCAGCACCTGTTCGGTCACGGGCCACTCCTCGGCTCGGCGGTCGCTCCACGACCCGGCTGCGTCCCGCCGCCTGTTCGGCGGGACGCCCCGCGGGGCCGTCGGGTCGGGTGCGGGCACCGGCACGGGTCCAGCCGCCGCACCCACGGCACGCCGGCGTACAGCAGCGGGCCCCGGGCAACGGGCGGCGCCGGGCCCGACCCGGCACGGTGCCACTCCCGCGAGCCCGTCCAGGCCCACGGACGCACTGCACCCCTGGCTGTCCCCAGGCTACGGCCGACCCCGGTGGGGCGCCGCCCGAACGGGCCGGGCGGGCGACCACCGCCGCGGCCGGCGGCATGCCCGGGAAGCGGGCCGCCCGGCCTGTCGGTGGCGAGGCATAGGCTGCCGACGAACACGAGCGAGCCGAGCCCGAAGGTGCCATCGATGCCCCACCGCGCCCCGACCGCCCGGCCACCGGTGGCCGACCCGAAGATCCCGCTCCTCCCCTTCGACACCCAGCACTGGACCGACTTCGAGCGACTGGTCTGCGAACTCGTCGAGGCCACCGAGGGGCTCACCCGGGTTGCCCGCTACGGGACCGCGGGCCAGGCCCAGGGCGGCATCGACGTGGTGGGCCTGGCCTCCGACGGTCGCTGGTCGGCCTTCCAGGTCAAGCACGTCGTGGAGTTCCCCGCCGCCTCGGCCCGCAAGGCCTTCGACCGCTTCGTCCGCGGCAGTCGGCCCCACCGCGCGACCAGGTTCGTCATCGTCACCTCGTGCCGGGGGACCTCCACCCGGGTACGGGAGCTCGCGCTCGAATACCGGGCCGAGTTCCCCGAGCTCCTGCTCGGCGAGGTGTGGGACGCCGAGCACCTGGGCCGGCTGCTGCGCCCCCTGCCGTGGATCGTCGCGCGGTACTTCGGCGACCCGGTCGCCCTCCGCTTCTGCGACGCGCACGCGCTGGCCGAGTACTACGGCGGTCCGGACGGGCGGACCGGTACGTCCGAGGGCGCCGTCGGCATGCCCGTCACGGACGCCGACCCGTTCGACCTCGAAGTGCACCAGGCGATCCACGCCGAGGGCGACGCCCCGGTCGCTCCCCTCCCCCCTTACCTGCGCAGACCCTTCGACGACGAGCTGAACACCGTCCTGGACGGCGCCGTGCGCGGGACGAGCGGCACGGCCGTCCTGCTCGGCGACTCCTCCACCGGCAAGACCCGCGCACTCTGGGAGGCGATCCGGGGTCTGCCCGACGAGTGGCGGCTCTGGCACCCGCCGTCGCCGGACACCCTGCTCGGCTGCGTCCGCTCGGTCGGGCCGCGGACGGTGCTGTGGCTGAACGAGATCAATCGGTACCTGCTCACCGGCGACGCCGACCGGGACGAGCGCGTCGCCGCCGCGCTGAACGAGCTCCTGCGCGATCCCGGCCGGGCACCGGTGCTCGTGCTCGGTACGTCCTGGCACGCCTACCAGCGGCCGATGACCACGGCAGCCGGCAGCACAGACGAGAACGCAGAACGTCGCGCGCTGCTCGCGCACCGGTGGATCCCCGTCCCCTCACGCTTCACCGCGGACGAGGTGGCCGCGCTGCTCACCGTGCCCGACCTGAGCGACCACCGGCTGCGCCAGGCAGCGCGGTCGGCCGAGGGCCGTCACATCACCCAGTACCTGGCAGGCGGGCCCGCACTCCAGGAGCGGTACGCCAACGCCTCCCCCACCGCCCGGGCCGTCCTCGAAGCCGCGATGGATGCCCGCCGGCTCGGCCACGGCCTCGAACTGGCCGCAGGCTTCCTCGCGGAGGCGGCGACGGACTACCTCACCGATCTCGAACTGGACCTCGCACCGGAACACTGGTTCGAGGAGGCGCTCCGCTACCACTCCGAGCCGTGCCGAGGCGTACGCGGACCCCTGTCGACCGTGCGTGGGACGGGCGGCGGTGGGCTGCGCCTCGCCGACTTCCTCGAACAGGACGCGCGCCGCACCCGGAACCTCCACTGCCCGGGTGGCGCCTTCTGGCGCGCCGCGGAACGGCATGCGTCCACCGCCGACCGGGCGACCCTGGTCGTCGCCGCAGCGGCCCGCGGCCGGATCTCCGACGCCGAGTCCCTCGCCCGCTCGACGGCGGACACCGACGGCGGAAGCGCGCTCAACGCCCTGGCCCGGCACCTCGAACAGCGCCACGGCGACGTCGACGCCGCCCCCTACTACGCACTCGCCGCCGGGGCGGGGCACGCCGGAGCACAGGTCCGACTTGCCTGGCAGCTCGAACAGGACGGGAACCTCGACGAGGCCGAGGCGTGGTACCGGCGGGCCGTCGGCTCCGACGTGGGCCCGGACGCCACCGTGGGCCTCGCCTCAGTGCTCTGGGAGCGCGGCGACCGGTCGGCGGCGCTGGACCTCTACAACGAGGCCCTCGCCGCGGGCGGGGCCCGCAGCATCGAGTACCAGGCCCGCTGGCTGGCGAAGAAGGGCAGGCACCGGCTGGCCCTCGCCCTGACCGGCTGCGCCTTCCGGGCCGGCAACACCGAGGCGTTCACCGGACTCGCCTGGACGTACATGAGCCCTGAGGAGAAGCCGCGGGCCATCGACGTCCTCAAGCACGCCTACCACGTCGAAGGTGATGTGAACGCCCCTCGGGAGCTGGCCTGGGTGCTGGCCGAGGACGGCGACCGGGCGGGGAGCGCGGAGTACGCCGACATCGCCGTCGCGCTCGGGGAGCCGAACGTGCTGCGCGGGCTCGGGATGAAGCACGCCGCGCAGGGCGACCACCGTGCGGCCGCCGGGCTGTACTGGCGCGCGTACAACCGGGAGCTGTACTCGGTCCTGCTCGACCTCGCCCTCCTGCGGGAGGAGCAGGGCGATCTCCGCCGCGCCGAACGCCTCTACCGGCGCGCGCTCGACGAGGGTCAGTCGTACGCCGCCCACGGCCTGGTCCGGGTCCTCGAACTCAGCGGACAGGGCCGGGCTGCCGAAGAGCTGGCGAACCGCTCGTACGACACCGTGGAGACGCTCGCCCGGATCCGTGCGGCACACGGGCGGCGGGAGAGCGCCGAACTGCTGCTCCGCACCCTGGTCGCCAAGGGTCGTGCCGACGCCCTCCTCACCCTGGGGGCGGTCCGCCGGGAGGCCGGGGACCGCGCCGGAGCCGAGCTGGCCCTCCGTCAGGCCGTCGACGCCGGCGTCCCCCGGGCCGCCCGGGAGCTCGCGGCGCTCCAGGCCGATCCGCAGGACGCCGCGCACTGAACGCGGCCGGCCGCACCCGGCGTCCCACGGATCCACCGCGTCGGGGAACGGCACGGCCCACGGTTGCGCGTCCGGGCCGGGCCCCCGCGGGAGCGGTGGTGGTCCGATACCGGTCCGTGGGCACGTGGGTGACGGTGGCCGGTCAGTGCTTCAGGTATGCCTGCGGCGGATACCAGGCGTCCGTCCGGAGTGGGCCGGTGGGTTCGGAGCGGTTGGAGGTCAGCCGTCGGCTCAGGTGCTCTCCGTTGGGGCCGTGCCGCGCGTAGTGGTCGAGCAGGAGGTCGTGGCCGAGGTCGTTGTTCAGGTCCCGCCAGACGGTGTGCACGTGCTGTCCCGCGGCGACCGCGTTGTCCGCCTCGACCAGCAGGCCGGAGGTCGAGATCCGGTAGTAGTGCGCGGTGTCCGGCTCGGTTCCGCCGGCCCAGGCGAAGTGCAGCCCGGACGGGTGCTCGCGGAGCACGTCGTCGCGGTACTGGGCGGTGAGCTCCTCCGGTCCGGTTTCCACGTAGCGCAGCAGCAGCTCCCGGACGGCGGCCAGTTCGGTGCCGGTGAGGTCGGCGCCGTTGATGCCGGAGGGTGCCTCCCTGGTGAAGCGGAGCTTGCGGCGGTCCTCGTCGGTGGTGGTGTAGCCGACGATGCCGAGGTCGACCGGGTCCGGCCATTCCTCGGCGCCGACGCGGGGCACCTGGCGGGTCACGAAGTCCGCGGGTGCGACGTCGTGGACGACGGCCCGGGCCCGCAAGTCGGGGGAGAGTCCGTGCAGGATGTCGAAGGCCATCCGGCCGTGCTCGCCCAGCGGGTCGAGGACTCCGGCGGGGATCGGCATCGCGCCCATGGCGAGCGGGGTGACGGTCAGGTACCGCTGCGCGACGACGGTGAAGCTGACGGACAGGTGGTGGCCGATGACGCGCCACCCCCAGGTGTCCTCGAAACCCGGGCGTCCGAACACGGTGAGCCAGTAGGCGTCCGGGCTGCGGAAGTCGCCCGCGAACACGCCGAACTCGCGCTCGATGACGTCGAGCTCCCGCAGGATGTTCTCGGTGGCCATCACGGCCAGCACCTGGCTGTAGCCGCGCATGCTGAGCCCGGACTTCAGCAGGGTGTGGGCCAACGTCCGCTGGTGGCCGTGGAGTTTGCTCAGCGGCACGCCCGTGCGGTCGGGCTTGGGGATGAAGTCCCAGTCGGCGCGCCGGGGGTCGTTCATCTCGGGGATGTGCATCCGGGCCCGCAGGTCCGGGGTGAGGGAGTCCAGGAGCGCCCAGGCGGAGAAGAGCATCCGCTTGATGGCGCCCGGTGCTTCGTAGTTCCTGGAAGGGTGCTGCGGCATGAGTCCTCCTGCGTCAGGCGGCCGGGTCCGATGGTTCACGCGACGTGGCCGTCTCCGGGAGTACGGCGAGGAGGTCGCAGTGGATCCGCGCCGCACCGTCGAGTCGCGCGGCGAGGGCCTGCCGGGCGGGCCGGCGCGCCGGGTCCGGGAACTCGGCCAGCCACTCGCGGTTGAGCGCCTCACGGTCGCGCGGATCGGCCAGGTGGAAGGTCATCTTGAGGATGTCGTCGGTGCCGCCGCCCGCTGCCGCCATGAGGGCGCGCACGTGGGTGAAGACGTTGGCGCACTGCTGCTCCAGCGTCCGCGGCATGTCCCCGGTCAGCGGGTCGCGGCCGGTGATGGCGCCCGATGCCAGGAAGGGGCCGATCCGGCTGGCCGCGGGGATCGGATTGGCGTGCTCGAACCCCGGCAGTTCGACACTGGCCCGCTCGGACACGGCTCAGCCCTCCGCGACGATGAGGTTCTCCAGGGCGCCGAGGCCCTCGATCTCGGCGCGCACCACGTCGCCGACCCGCAGGAAGTTCCGGGTCGGCGCGCCGATGCCGGACGGCGTGCCGGTGGCGAGGATGTCGCCGGGCATCAGCGTGAAGACCTGCGACAGGTAGGCGATCTGGTCGTGGATGTCGTAGATCATGTCGTTCGTCGGCCAGTCCTGGCGCACCTCTCCGTTCACGCTCAGGGTCATCTGCAGCGCGAGCGGGTCGGGGACCTCGTCGGCCGTGGTGAGCCAGGGGCCGATCGGGCCGTGGGTGTCGAAGGACTTGCCGAGGGTGAAGGTGGGCGAGCGCTTCTGCAGCCAGTCGCGGACGGAGAAGTCGTTGACGACGAGGTAGCCGGCGATCACCGAGGGGGCGTTCTCGGCGGTGACGTTCTTGCAGCGCTGCCCGATGACGACGCCGAGTTCGATCTCGTAGTCGAGTTCGTCGGAGATGTCCGGCTTCACGACGTCGGCGTTCGGTCCGACGACGCAGGACACCTGCTTGTTGAACCACATCTGGTTCGCGGGGACGGTGATGCCCGCCCGGCGCGCCTCCTCGGCGTGCTCGCGGTAGTTCATCCCGATGCCCAGGTACTTCTGGGGGGCGTCGATCGGTGCGAGGAGGGTGACCTCGGACAGGTGGTGCCCGGGGCCGTCCGCAGCCTCGATCCGCTGCCGCAGTGCGGGCAGGTCGGGCAGGATGTCGCGCAGCGAGGGCCCGGTCTCCCGGGTGATGTCGGTGATCAGTTCGCCGTCGACGCGGCCGAGGCGGACGGTGCCGTCCGCGGTGTGGAACCGTGCGAGTCTCATGCCGGTCGGCCCTTCTGTTCGATCGTCGTGTCCGCCAGGGCGGCCTTCTCCGCGTCGGTGGCCGGCCAGACGTGCTCGCCGTCCGGGGTCATCTGGAAGCTGACGAAGCGCCAGGCGCCGTCCTCGCAGCGGCGCAGCACCTGGATGACCTGGCCGCGGATGACCCGTTCGGTCCCGTCGGGGCTGTCGAGCCGGTTGAGGATGCGGCCGGTCATGATCGCGACGTCGCCGATCAGGCGGATGGCCAAGGGGCCGCGGGTGATGTCGAGGTACGCCCGCCGGGTCGCCACGTGCTCCAGGAGCTGCGCCTTGTCGTGGGTCACTCCGGGCGCGTGGGTGTGGACGAGGGAGGGGTCGAACAGGTCGTCCAGGGCGGGGACGTCGACGGTGAGGAGGGCGGTACGGCGCCGTTCCTCCACCGCGAGGATCTCGTCGCGGGTCGGGTCGTCGGCGTACACGACGGCGGGTGGTCGGTGGGTGCTCATGGTCGTCCTTCATGTCCGGGGAGCTGAGCGGTCGTGGGGCGGAGCGGTCGTGGGGCTGGGCGATCGCGGGGCGGAGCGGTCGTGCGGCTGAGCGGCTGGGCGGTCGCGGGGCGGCCGCACCAGGTGCCCGGTGGTGGCCGGCCCGCCGATGACGGCGGCGGGCCGGCCCCCGGCCGGGGTCAGCGGTCGGCGTGCTCGGTGCGGAAGCCCGTGGTGTCGCCGGCCTCGTGGCCGGGGCGGGGCTGTCCGACCAGCGCGTGGTACCTGCTGAAGATGGCGTCGGCCTCGGCGAGCGGGAGCACGTCCTCGATGTCGGTGAACCGTTCGCCGCCGGTCCGCTCCTCGACCATCCGGCGGATCACCTCGTAGCCCTCGCCGCGGTGGGCCATCACGATGCCGTTGACGGCCTGGAGGCGCTGGGCCTCGAAGGCCTTCAGGGCGGTGGGCACGTCCGGGACGGTGGCGAGCTTCTCGGCCAGCGCGCCGCCGTCGACGATGGCCTGGCAGGCGCCGTTGCCGCCGCGGGGGTACATGGCGTGCGCGGCGTCGCCGATCAGCAGGACCCGGCCGTCGGTCCAGGTGTCGAGCGGTTCGTGGCGGATCAGCGGGAAGAGGTAGACCTCGCGGGCGTTGCGCAGCATCTCCTGGACGTCCAGGTGCACGATGTCGCACTGGTCGTAGTAGTGCATGATCTGGTCGACGGTGCCGAGCTGGTTCCAGTCCTCGACGGACTCGTCCCGGGTGGCCTCGACGACCCAGTTCACGAGCACCTTGCCGGTGCCCTCATAGTCGTCGGCGATCGGGTACACGATCATGCTGGAGGACTGCGGCGCGCCGATGTGCAGGATGGTGCCGCCGCTGCCGAAGGGCTCCATCAGGGTCGTGCCCCGCCACATGGTGATGCCGGAGTAGACCGGCTCCGAGTGGCCCGGGTGCATCTGGCGGCGGACGGCGGAGTTGATGCCGTCCGCGGCGATCGCGAGGTCGGCCGTCACCTGCGAGGCGTTGCCGTCCAGGTCCTCCAGGTCGAGGGTCACCCGGTCGTCGTGGTTGGTGTAGCCGGTACAGCGCAGCCCGAGGACGACGGCGTCGGCGCCGAGGCGCTCCAGCACCGTGCGGTAGAGCAGCATCTGGAGTCGGCCGCGGTGGACGAAGCGCTGCTCGTGCAGGTAGCCCATGTGCACGCCGCACAGTTCGGCGTAGATCTCCTGGCCGTACTTGTTGTAGAAGATCGAGTCCTGCGCGTCGACGGAGATGGCCCTGAACTCTTCGAGCAGGCCCAGGTCGTCCAGTTCCTTGGTGCCGTACACCTTGACGTCGATGCCGACGCCGAGCGGCTTGAGTTCGGGGACGGTCTCGTAGATCCGGGGCCGGAAGCCGCGCTGGTGCAGGCGCAGCGCGGCGGCCAGGCCGGCCGGGCCGGCGCCGATGATCGCGATGTCGAGCGGGTTGTCGGTCATGTGGGTCCTCGGGTGGGTGATGCGGCGGGTGGGTGGTGCGGCGGGCAAGAAAGGTGGTGCGGCGGGTGCCGGTCGGCGCGGCGCCGGCGCGGTGGTCGGGGGGGGGTCAGGCGCCGAGCTGCGGTTCGTCGATCTCCCGCAGGAACCGCAGGGTGGTGTTCCAGGCGCGGGCGGTGCTGCGGGCGCTGTAGGCGACGACGTCCGGCCGCGGGGAGTCCTTCGCCGTCGGGGAGGTGAAGCCGTGGACGGTCCGGCCGTACACGTGCAGTTGCCAGTCGAGGCCGGCCGTGGCCATCCCGGCGGTGAGGGCGGTGCGCATCTGCGCGGTGGCCATCGGGTCGCCGTCGCCGGTGCAGAGCAGCACCGGCGCCCGTCCGGCCCCGGACCAGTCGGACCCGACGACGTCCAGGCCCCCGTGGACGCTGACGGCGCCCGCGATGTCGGCGCCGGCGCGCTGGTACTCCAGGGCGGAGGAGCCGCCGAAGCAGTAGCCGAGGAGCACCACGGTCGTCGTCCCGGTCTCCGGTTGCACCAGGAGGGCCCGGTGGGCCGCGCCCACCCGGCGGGTCCAGCGTTCGCGGTCGGCGGCCATGGCCCCGATGAGCGGGCCGAACTCGGACTGGTCGGCGGGCAGCAGCCCGTTGCCCCACAGGTCCGCGACGAAGACGGCGTGTCCCTCCTCGGCGAGGCTCCGGGCGATGCCGATCATGTGTCTGGTCACCCCGTAGGCGTCGGGGAGCAGGAGCACGGTCGCCCCGGCGCGCTCACCGGTCGGTGCGCACACGTGGCCGAGCAGGCGGGTGCCCTCGTCCCAGTACTCGATGTCGCGTGCGATCACATCCCTCATCTGCACAAACGTCCTCTCTCGACGGTTCGCCCACGCGAACGGGGGCGTGGTGGCAGACGGCGTTCCCAGCACTGGGGGCACCGCCGTACAGGGGACCATAAACGAGATCGTGTATGATTTCAATTATGAAATCTGTTGCGCTAGGGGCAGGGCTCGGCTAGCGTTCGTATCAGATATCGCACATGATCTCGGCCGGATGCGGCCGGGCGCCACCGGCGAGACGGTGGGCGCAGGTCATCAGATGCCGCAGAAACCCGACTTACGACGAGAGGTGTCCCCCATGACCGTGGTCGACATCAACATCCACCACCTGCCCGAGGACCTGTTCTCCAACCCGAAGATCCTCAACGGCTTCCTCGACAGCGCCCCGCGCGGCTTCGGCGAGATCGCCCGGGTCGCCGACCTGGAGGACGGCCGCAAGCAGCTGATCCTGGAGAAGCCGGCCGGCTTCCAGAACCTCAACTACGTCGACGGCGACTACAGCGCCGAGGCCAAGCTCGCGGCCATGGACGAGGCCGGTGTCGACTACGGCATCATGCGCGTGCCGGTCTGGCAGGAGTGGCTCGGCCTGGAGACCTGCCGGGAGGTCAACGACAACGCCCACGAGATCGTCAAGCGGTCGGGCGGCCGGCTGTTCGCCACCGCCACCGTGCCGCCGTGGGGCGGCAGGGAGAACATCTACGAGCTGGAGCGCTGCGTCAAGGAGCTCGGTGTGGTGGGCGTGCAACTCGCCTGTCACTACGGGCAGATCTACCTGGACGACCCGGTGTTCGAGCCCTACCTGAAGGTCATCGAGAAGCTCGACATCCCGGTCATCGTGCACCACACCCCGCTGCCGGTGGAGTGGCGCTCGATCATCGACTACACCAACCTGCGCCGGGAGTTCGGCCGCATCACCGACCAGGCCACCGCGGTCGGCCGCGAGCTGTTCAGCGGCATGTTCGACCGGATGCCCGGCCTGCGCTTCGTCCACACCATGCTCGGCGGCAACTGGTTCGCCAACACCGCGCTGATGACGCCGCACAAGTCGAACAAGAAGGAGGCCATCGACCGGCTCGACCCGACCGGTGGCGAGAAGATCCAGAGCTACCTGGAGAACAACATCTTCTTCGACCTGACCCACCCGCACTCCTGGGGCAAGGACCAGGTCGAGTGCGCGCTCAAGGTCAACGGCGCCGACCACTACATGTTCGGCTCCTCGTTCCCGGTCTTCTACGGCTGGATGAGCCAGGGCGTGGACTTCCTCAAGAACACCGTCGAGATCACCGACGAGGAGCGCGAGCAGGTGCTGTCGGGCAACGCCAAGCGCCTCTTCCGGCTCCCGATCTAACCTGCGGCCCGACACGAGGGGAGACACTCATGAGCCACGATGCCGGCCAGGACGCCGAGGCCGGGGCCGATCAGGACATCGACGGCTTCTTCTCGACCGCGCGGGTCGCCGCGCGGCGCGAAGCGGTCGAGCTGCCGACCGACGGCTACACCCACTTCCTCCTCGACCTCGACGACGCGAAACTCGCCGACGTCCGTGGCATGACCTACGAGGAGTTCTCCCGAGACCGCCACCGGGCGCCCTTCCTCCAGGAGCTCCTCGGCTCCTGGAGGGCGCTGTACGACGAGCCGCTCACCGGCGTCACGTCCGACGGCACGGTACGCCCGGGCCTGTACGACCTGCCGGAGCACCCGAGCGTCGACCCCGCCCCGCACCAGGCGGCGGAGCGGCTGCTGGCCACCCTCGCCGAGGACGAGCGGCAGTCGCTCCGCCACCAGCTCACGGCCCGTGAGTGGCGCGCCTGGAGCAACCCGGAGTTCGTCGTCCACCGGGTGGGCCTGCGCCTGGAGGACCTCGCCGACGAGAAGGTGGCGGCGATCCTCGCGGTGGTGCGGGCCTCGCTGAGCCCCGAGGGCTACCGGCTGGTGACCGGCGCGATGACGCTGAACGCCGTCCTCGGTGAGCTGGTGGACCTGCCGACGGTGATGAACGACCGCAGCTACTGGTTCTCGCTCTTCGGGACGCCGGACCCGCTGGCCCCCTGGGGCTGGCAGCTCTTCGGGCACCACGTGGCCGTCAACTTCGTCTCCGTCGGCGGCCGGCACGTCATCGCGCCGGTCTTCCTCGGGGGTGAACCCGCCCTGACGGAGCAGCACCCGCCGCTGTTCGCGGCGCGCGAGGCCGCCGCACTCGAACTCGTCGGCTCGCTCGACGCCGAACAGCGGGCGAGCGCGGTCGTGTACGAGTCCGTCCTCGACCCCGCGATGCCCGAGGGCCGGCTGCACCCGGCCGACGAGCGCCACGTCGCCGGCGCCTTCCGGGACAACCGGGTGATCCCCTACGAGGGCATCCGCGCCGGCGATCTCACCGATCGGCAGCGCACCGTGCTGCGCACGGTGGTCGCGGACTTCCTGGTCCTGCTCAAGGAGCCCCAGCGGGAGGCGGCGCTGGCCCTGTTCGACGCCCACCGGGACGACACCCGGTTCGCCTGGTACGGCGCCACCGACGGCTCCCAGCCCTTCTACCTGCGCGTCCAGAGCCCGGTGATCGTCGCCGAACTCGACCACCACGCGGGCGTGTGGCTGAACAACCGGCTACCGGCCCGCTTCCACGTGCACACCACCCTGCGCCACCCCAACGGCAACGACTACGGCCGTGCACTCATCGCCCGCTGGCACGAGCGGGCGCGGTGATCAGCGCTCGGCCGGTCGGACCGGGTCGCGCTGGAGCCCCGCCTCGTACCGGGTCACGGCGTCCACCGTGCGCAGCTCGTGCTGCCGGGCGGCGGTCTCGATGGCCTCGCCGTCGGCGGCGGACTCGATGAGCCGGATGAGGTCGTCGTGCTCGGTCAGCGAGGCCTCGGCCCGGCCCGGCGCGTACCAGAACGCCGACTTGCGGATCACCTCGAGCCTGGCCCACTCGTTGTGGACCATGCCGACGAGCCGGTCGTCGTCGGCGCGCGACGCGAGCAGTTCGTGGAACTCGCGGTTGAGACGGCCGAACCGGGCCGGGTCGAAGGCGGCGAGCGCCTCGCCCATCTGCCGGTTGAGCGAGCGCGCGGTGTCCAGGTCGTCCTCGGTCAGGTGAGGCGCCGACAGGGCGGTGGCGTAGCCACCGATGCGGGCCAGCAGGCTGAGCCCCTTCTGCCACGCGTCCGTGTCGAAGGTGCGGACCAGCGCGCCGACGTTCGGGACCATCTCGACCCAGCCCTCGGCCTCCAGCCGGCGCAGCGACTCGCGCCAGGGCACCGAGCTGATCTGGTACGTCCGGACCAGCTGATCGATGACCAGGCGGTGGCCGGGCCCGTACGTCCCGTCCATGATCCGCTCTTTGAGGATCTGGAAGGCCTGCTCGGCTTTGGTCTGCATGCGGCAAATTCTACTGAAAGGAGCACACGGTGATCGTCAGGAGGGCGCAAGCCCCCGAGATGCGGCGCCCGGGAAAGATCATCGCCGTCCACGCGAGCTACGCCTCGCGCGCGGCCGAGAGCGGCGACCGGCCCGCGCACCCCTCGTACTTCCTGAAGCCGCCCAGTTCGGTGGCGGCTTCCGGCGGCGAGGTGGAGCGCCCGGCCGGCACCGAGCAGCTGACCTGCGAGGGCGAGGTGGCCCTGGTCATCGGCACCACGGCCAGGCGGGTCGCTCGCGCGGACGCGTGGGGCCATGTCGGCTGGGTGTCCGCGGCCAACGACCTCGGCGTCGGGGAACTGCGGGCCCAGGACCACGGCTCCAACCTCCGGTCGAAGGGCGGTGACGGCTTCACACCGCTCGGCCCCCGGCTGATCGACGCCGGCGCGGTCGACCCGGCCGCCCTGCGCGTCCGGACCTGGGTCAACGGCGGGCTCGTCCAGGAGGACACCACCGCCGGCCTGCTGTTCCCGCTGGCGCAGATCGTCGCGGACCTCTCCCAGCACCTCACCCTCGAACCCGGCGACGTCATCCTCACCGGGACTCCGGCCGGCTCCCGGGTGCTGGCCCCCGGCGACGTCGTGGAGGTGGAGGTGGACGCCCCGACCGCCCCGACGGCGCCCGCCTCGGGGCGGCTGCGGACCACCGTGGTCGCCGGCCGGGCGCCCTTCGACGCCTCGCTCGGAGCGCTGCCGGCTCAGCCCGCCCGGCCCGGCGGGCTTAGCCCCGAGCTGCGCGAGAAGCTCCTGCGCACGCCGGTGGCCGGCCTGTCGGCGCAGCTGCGCAAGCGGGGGCTCGACCACGTGTCCATCGACGGCCTGCACCCGCTGACTCCCGGCAGCAGGATCGTCGGAACCGCCCGGACGCTCCGCTTCGTGCCCAACCGTGAGGACCTCTTCGCCGCGCACGGCGGCGGCCACAACGCCCAGAAGCGGACGTTCGACGCCGTGGCCGAGGGCGAGGTGCTGGTCATCGAGGCGCGGGGCGAGGCGGGAGCGGCGACGCTGGGCGACGTCCTGGCCCTGCGCGCGCACGCCCGCGGCGCCGCCGGCATCGTCACCGACGGCGGGGTGCGCGACGCCGACGCGGTCGCGGCCGTCGGCATCCCGGTCTTCTCCGTGGGGCGGCACCCCGCGGTCCTGGGCCGCAAGCACCTCCCGTGGGACCACGACCTGACCGTCGCCTGCGGCGGCGCCACCGTGCAGCCCGGCGACGTGATCGTCGCCGACTCGGACGGCGTGCTGGTCATCCCGCCGGCGCTCGCCGAGGAGGTCACCGACGCCGCCCTCGCCCAGGAGGACGAGGACGCCTGGGTCGCCGAACAGGTCAGGGCCGGCCACCCCGTGGACGGACTGTTCCCGATGAACGCCGACTGGCGGGCCCGGTACGCGCGGCGGGAGACCCGCACGTGAGCACGACCGCCGGGGAGAGCAAGTCGCAGGCGGCCTACCGGTGGATCCGCGAACGCATCGCCACCGGCGTCTTCACCCCGGGCTACCGCCTGGTGCTCAGCTCGCTGGCGAGCGAGCTGTCGATGAGCGTCGTACCGGTCCGCGAGGCCGTGCGCACGCTCACCGCCGAAGGCCTGGTGACCTTCGAACGGAACGTCGGCGCGCACGTGGCGCACGTGGACGGCGCCCAGTACCGCTTCACCATGCAGGCGATCAGCATGCTGGAGAGCGCGGCGACGGCCCTGGCCGCCCCCTTCCTGACGGCGGACGACATCGCCCGGGCGCGCCAGCTCAACGACGTCGTGCGCCGCGGCCTTCCCGACCTGGACCCGCGGGTCTTCCGGGAGATCAACCAGGCCCTGCACGGCACCCTGTACGCGAGGTGCCCCAACCCGCGGCTGCTCGACATCATCCGGGCCGAGTGGGTCCGGCTGGGGCACCTGCGTGGATCGGCCTCCGGCATCGCGCCGGGCCGCGCGGCCGAGGCGGTGCTGGAACACGAGGCGCTGATCGACCTCATCGAGCGCGGCGCGCTCCCCGAGGACATCGAACGGGCCGCCCGCCGGCACCGCGCCGCCTCCGTCACCGCCGACCTGGCCGTCCGTCACCCGGGCCTGAACCACTGTGACCTGTCCCTCCCCGAAGGAGCGTGAATGCTGCCGCCCCAGACCATCACCGCACTGGCCGCCGAGCTGTCCGAGGCCCACCGGCTGCGGTCGACGGTGCCCAGGATCACCGCCCGGCACCCGGAGGCGACGGTGGAGGACTCCTACGCCGTCCAGAGCGCCTGGCGCGACGAACAGCTCGCGGCGGGCCGCCGCCTGGTCGGCCGGAAGATCGGGCTGACCTCCAAGGCGATGCAGTCGGCCACCGGCATCACCGAGCCCGACTACGGCGTCATCTTCGACGACACCGTGTGGGACACCGGCGCGGTCATCGACTTCGCCGACTTCTCCAACGTGCGGATCGAGGTCGAGCTCGCGTTCCTGCTCGACGCCCCCCTGGAAGGTCCGCACTGCACGCTCGTCGACGTGCTCGACGCCACCAGGTGCGTACTGCCGGCGCTGGAGATCCTCAACTCCCACGTCGAACTGCCGGGACGCACGATCGTCGACACCATCGCCGACAACGCGGCCTACGGAGGACTGGTGCTCGGCGGCAACCCCGTCCGCCCGGACGCCGTCGACCTGCGGTGGGTCTCCGCCCTGCTCTACCGCAACGAGACCATCGAGGAGAGCGGCGTCGCCGCCGCGGTGCTCGACCACCCGGCGCGCGGGGTCGCCTGGCTCGCCAACAAGCTGCACCGGCACGGCGGGCGGCTCGAAGCCGGGGAACTCGTCCTCGCCGGCTCCTTCACCAGACCCATGTGGGTGTCGCAGGGCGACGTCGTCCTGTGCGACTACGGACCGATGGGAACCGTCTCATGCCGATTCCAGTGACCTCCACACTCCGTGACCGGCTGGCGTCGGCCACCCGGCCCCTGTCGGGAATGTGGGTGTGCAGCGGCAGCCCGCTGGTCGCCGAGATCTGCGCCGGCGGCGGGCTCGACTGGCTGCTCATCGACATGGAGCACACCCCCAACGGGCTGGAGTCGGTGCTCGCGCAACTGCAGGCGGTCGCGGCCTACCCCGTCGAGGCCGTCGTACGAGTCCCCGGCGACGACCCCGTGGTCGTCAAGCAGGTCCTGGATCTCGGCGCCCGCACGATCCTGGTGCCGATGGTGAACTCGGCGGCCCAGGCACGCGAGGTGGTCGCCGCCGCCCAGTACCCGCCGCTGGGGCGCCGGGGCGTCGGTTCGGCGCTCTCCCGGTCCGCCCGGTGGAACCGCATCGAGGACTACCTGACCGACGCGGCCGCCCACGTGTCCGTCCTGGTGCAGGTCGAGACCGCCGAGGCGGTGGCGGCCGCGGCCGACATCGCCTCGGTCGACGGCGTGGACGGCGTCTTCGTCGGCCCTGCCGACCTGGCCGCGTCGATGGGCCTGATCGGACAGCAGGCCCACCCCGAGGTGACGGCCGCGGTGCGGGCCGCGATCGCCGACGTCCTCGCCGCCGGTGTCCCCGTCGGCGTCAACGCCTTCGACCCGGTGGCCGCCGACGCCTACGTCGAGGCGGGCGCGTCCTTCGTCCTCGTCGGTGCCGACGTCACCGTCCTCGCCCGCGCGTCGGAGTCCTTCGCCGCACGCTTCACGGCCGACGGCCCGGCCCAGCCCCACAGAACCCACTGACAATCCGCCGTGAACGACGGGAGGAGAGCCCGATGGACCGCATGTCCCTCATGCAGAGTTTCGTCACTGTCGCGAGGATCGGCAGCTTCAGCGGCGCCGCGAAGGTGCTCAACTTCTCGGGCTCCCTCGTCTCACGTCACGTCGCGGAGCTGGAACGGGAGCTCGGCGTCCGGCTGGTCAACCGCACCGCACGCTCGATCAGCCTCACCGAACCCGGCATGCGGTACGCCGAGTTCGCCGGCCGCATCCTCAAGGAGATCGAAGCGGAGTACGCCAGCATCTCCCACCTCCACGACCGGGCGGAAGGCGTCCTCAGCGTCATCGCCCCCAAGTGGCTGGGAAGCCTCGACCTCGGTGACGCGATGGCCGCCTTCTCCATCGCCCACCCGCGGATCTCCGTGCGGTTCGAGCTCGGCGGACTGTCCGACCGGACGCACGACTTCCTCGACAGCGGGTTCGACGTCGCCCTGCACGCACGGGACCTGCCGGACTCCAGCGTCAGGTTGAAGAGGATCGCCTCCCTCCCCTTCGTGCTGTGCGCCTCCCCGGACTACATCGCGCGGCACGGGGCGCCGGCCCACCCGGACGACATCGCCGCCCACGGCTGCGTCGTCCACACCGACGAACCCCACTGGAGACTCGGCCGGGGCCGCGCTTCCACCCAGCTCAGGATCCGCAACGTCGTGTACTCCTCCAACTCCTACATCGCCCTGCAGAAGGCCGCGGTCTGCGGCCGCGGCATAGCGATGCTGCCGCAGATGGCCGTGAACCACGACCTGCTGACGGGGGGTCTGCGCCCGGTGCTCCCGCAGTCCGGTGTGCCCGAGCGGCCACTGAACGCGATCTACGGCCCCGGTGACGCCGTCCCCCGCAAGGTCAGCATCTTCCTCGAATTCCTCACCGCCTGGTTCGCCGAGACCGACGCCGAACGCTACGGGGCGGTCGGCTGAGGCCGCCGCCGCGCACCCCGCGGCGACCGACGGACCCCGGCGCACCCGTCCCGGCCGTACGAAGCCGCGGCCCCGGACGTCCCGCCCGTCGCCGGGGCCGCACCCCACCCACCGTCGCCGTCCACCCCGGCGGGCCCCACCGAGCCGCAGGCCCCGGCCCGTCTCCCCCGCGCACCCGAAGACCAGGAGTCGCCCCGATGTCCCTGTTCGAACCCACCCGGCAGGAACCCCCACCCGGACTCGACCTCCACGGCCACCCCTCGTACGAGCGCCTGCGCCGCACCGCGCGCCGCCTGCGTCGCCGGCTGCTGGCGGTCAACGGCGGCACGGGGCTCGCGGTGTTCCTGCTCGCCCACACGGCGCCCGACGGCATGGCGACGCCCCTGGTGAGCGGCTGCACGCTCGGGATGCTGCTCCTCGTCGTCCAGGCCGTCACGATGCTGGTCTCCGCCGTCTGGTACGACCGCGCCTGCGGTGCCCGCTGCGACCGGCACGTCGACGCCCTGGTCTCCGCCGCACACCCGTACGGCTCCGGGCAGGCACGGCCGTGAACGACCACTCCTCGCTCGCCGCCGGCGGCTCCGCTCTGATCACACCGCTGACCGGGTTCCTCGTCGTCATCAGCCTGTGCTTCATGCTCTGCCTGATCGCCGGCGTGGCCGGCGACAGGGTCTCCGACTTCTACACGGCCGAACGCTCGCTGCCCACGACGCGCAACGCCCTCGCCCTGTGCGGTGACCTCATTCCCGCGACCGCCCTGCTCAGCCCGATCGGCACGATCGCCGTGAGCGGCTACGACGGCATGGCGGCGGCCACCAGCGCGGGCGCGGCCATGGTCGTCCTCCTCGTCCTGGCGGAACCGCTGCGCAACACCGGCCGCTTCACCCTCGGGTCCGTCCTCGCCACCCGCACGACCGGCTCGGCGGCTCGGATCGCGGGTGCGGTGACGACGGTCGCGGTGTGCGTTCCCCTGACCGTCGTCCAGCTCACCGTCGCGGGCGAGGCCACCGCGTACGTCCTGGGATCCCGCACCCCGGGGACCGCCCTGGCCTGCACCGTGCTGAGCGGACTGCTGATCATCACCTTCTCGGCCTTCGGCGGCATGCGCGGGACGAGCACGATCCAGACCGGCAAGGCCCTGTTCGTCCTCGGCGTCGTCACCGCGGTGGCCGTGACCGCCGCCGCCGGACTGCACTGGAACCTCGACGCGCTGACGGCGCACGCCGCCGCCGGAGCGGGCGGACCCGGCCTCTTCCAAGCGCCGGGCCTGCGCTTCGGCAGCACCACGACGGGCACCCTCGACCAGTTCTCGCTCTGCCTGACCCTGTCGGTCGGCTCCGCCGTCCTGCCGCCCCTCCTCATGCGCATCGGCGCGTCCGTGAGCGGCCGCTCCGCACGGCGTGCCGCGCGCCGTGCGACCTTCCTGATCACCCTGTACTACGGCGCGATCGTGCTGCTCGGTCTGACGGCGGCCGCCGCCGTCGGTGCCCACGCGATCACCGCCGACGATCCCCAGGGCAACTCCGCCCTGCTGCTCCTCACCAACGCCCTCGCCCACGGGACCGGCGGCCGGATCCTGTTCACGGCGGTCGCCTGCGCCGTCTTCGTGACCTCCCTCGCCTCGGTGGCCGGGCTCACACTCGCCGGCGCCGCCGCACTCTCCCACGACGTCTACGCCGGGACGCTGCACCGCGGGAACACCACCGACAAGCGGGAACTCGCCGTCGCGCAGTGGGCCATCGTCGTCCTCGGAGTGGTCAGCGTGCTGGCGGCGGTCCTGCTGCGGGGATGGAGCGTCCTCTTCCTGGCGTCGTTCGCCACCGCGGCGGCCGCGTCGGTGATCCTGCCGGTCCTGGCGTACACGCTCTTCTGGCCCGGCTTCTCCCGGACGGGGATGCTGTGGACGCTCTACGGTTCACTGGCCTGCTGCCTGCTGCTGCAGGTCTTCGGCCCGACCGTCTCGGGGCAGCCGTACTCGCTCCTCCCCCACGCCGACTTCCACTGGTTCCCGCTGCGGAACATCGCCGTGGTGACGGTGCCCGTCGGATTCCTCCTCGGCTGGGCCGGCAGCCGCCTCCGGCCGGGCACGCCCGCCGAACGCGCCGCCGCCGGCCGGGCGGAGACCGTCATGCTCACCGGCGCCCGGTAGCCCGAACACGCCCGCTCGGCCCCCGGCCGCCGTCGCCCTGCCCCATCCGACCGGGGCAGGGCGGCACCGTTTCCGCACACCCCGCAGCCGCCGCCCGCCCATCCCGGAACACCCCGAACACCCGGACGAGGAACCGACCTTGAACAACCCTGCCGACGCCGACCGGACGCGGCCCCGCACCCGCGTCGAACGCAACGCCCTCATCGCCCACCACCCCGCGCCCGTCGTCGACCTCCACCTGCCGACCCCGGCCGGACCGCGGCTCCCCCTCGTCATCGACGTCTCCCAGTACGCACACCCGGCGGCGCCGGCCGACACCACCGGGCACTGGGCGCCGGCACTGGCCGCCCACGGTCTGGCCGTGGCCGCCATCCGCGAACCCGCCCCCGCACACCGCCACGACGCCCTGCAGACGGTCCGCGCCCTGGTGCGGCTGCTGCGCTCCGGCGGCAGCACGACCGGCCCGGCCACCGACCGGATCGGCCTCTTCGGCTGCGGCGACGGCGCCTACCTCGCCGCCCTCACCGCGTACGGGACCGTGGACCTCCGGTCCCGCGTCCAGGCCGTGGCCGGCATCGGCGGCGCCTGGGGCGCGGACCTGTCCCCCGAAGCGGCCCGCCGCCGCCCGCGCACCACTCCGCGCCGCCACCCCGACGCCGAAGTCCTGCACCAGGTCAGCGAGATCGCGCTGGCCACCGGCAACGACGTGCCGCTGCTGGTGGTCCACCAGCTGGACGACCCGAAGATCACCGCCGAGCACGGCATCCGCCTCGTGCAGGTGGTGAGCGCCGCCGGCGGGCGCGCCTCCGTCCTGCTCGCCGACACCTACGAGTTCCTCGGCCCCGACGACACCGCCGCCGCCGTGGCGGCCTTCTTCCACCACACGCTCGCCGACTCACCCGCACCGCTCCGGCACACCCACCGTTGACCGGGAAACCCCCGGTCGGACCAGCACGGTCCGACCGGGGGTTTCGTGCTGCCCTCGAAGGCCCGGATCCGGCGCCCGGGGCCCGGGGTTCCCCGTCCGGTCACGCCCGACCCGCTGCAGGACTGCCTCCGACAGGTCCGGGGCCGTAGTAGGTGCACCCGAGCCACCGGACGGCAGAGGCCGCCGCGCGTCCTGCTGGACGCGCGGCGGCTTCGGCGTACTACTGCTGGGCCCGGTTCTCGGAGCCGCGGCCGGCGGCCGGCCCCGAGCCGTCAGCCCTCGTCGGCCACGGCGACCGGTACCGCGGCCTGCGCCGGGACGGACGCGGCTGCCGCGTCCCCGGGGGTCCGCTGACGGACACCGATCAGGACGAGGCCGACTCCCGCGGCGACCAGCAGGCCGACGCCGCTGATCAGCGCGCACACGTGCAGGGCGTCGGTGAAGCTCGCGCCGTAGGCGGACATCGCCTGCCGGGTCGCCGCGGGGGTGTCGAGTCGCAGGAACGCGCCGGCCTGGATGCCCACGTGCGAGACCAGGCCCTCCACCTTGCCCTGGGCGGCGGGGTCCAGCCCGGAGGCGGCGAGGTGTCCGGGCAGCGCGCCCAGCGTACGGTCGGTGAGGACGGCGCCGAAGACGGCGGGGCCGAGTGCGCTGCCGATCTGGCGGAGCGCGCTGTTCGCCGCGCCCGCCGTACCGGCGAGGTCACGCGGGACGCTGTTCATCGCGATCGTGGTGATCGGGGCGATCGCCAGGGCTATCCCGACGCCGAGGACGGCGATCAGAGAAGCCGCGGTCAGCGTGTCGGTCGACGCGTGGAAGAGGCAGACGCCCAACGCCCCGACGCCGCCGACGACGAGCCCCGTGATCAGGACCAGGCCGGGGCTGGTGCGGTTCATCAGGCGTCCGACGAAGGGGCCCACCAGCACGGTGATGCCGTTCAGGGCGAGCAGGCGCAGCCCGATGTCGAGGGTCGAGGCGTGGTGGACGAGCCCGAAGTACTCGCTCACCGCGAAGACGAGGCCGACCTGCGCGAAGAGGGTGGCCGCCATGATGAACGCGGCGCCGGAGAAGCCCCGGGAGCCGAACAGGCGCATGTCCAGCATCGGGGCGGGCGAACGCAGTTCCACCAGGACGAAGGCGAGGAATCCGGCGGCGGCCACGACGAACGCGACGAGGGCCTTCGGGGAGGTCCAGCCGACGCTGCCGCCCTCGATGACGCCGTACACCAGCCCGGTGATGGCGACGACGGCGAGGAGCTGCCCGGGGATGTCCAGGTGGCGGGTGCGCGAGGCCCCGGTCTCCTCCAACAGGAAGATACCGATGACGGCGACGATCGCACCGATGACCAGGGCGGGGAGGAAGATCCAGCGCCAGCTGAGGTGCTCGACGATCACACCGTTGATGACGGGGCCGAGCGTCAGCCCGAGGCCGAGCGAGGCGGTCCACAGGGCGATGGCGCGGGCACGTCGGCGGTGGTCCGGGCAGACGTGGTTGATCAGTGCCAGCGTCGCGGGCAGCAGCGCCGCGGCTCCGACGCCGGTGAGCGCCTGGCCGACGCAGACGAGGGCGACGTTCGGCGCCGCCAGGCACACCAGGGAGCCGAGGCAGAAGAGCGTCAGGCCCGCCGTGTAGACCTTCTTCCGCCCGTAGCGCTCGCCGAGAACGCCGCAGGTCAGGAGGAGGGCCGCGGTCGGCAGGATGAACGCGTCCGTCACCCACTGGAGTTCGACGGTGGAGGCGTCGAGGGCCCGCTGGATCACCGGCAGCGCAACCGAGACGCCGACGACCGGCAGGTAGGCGGCGAACACGCCGAGACAGGCCAACAGGATCGTCACGTCGGCCTTCCGGGAGACGCCCGGCGTGGGAGAAGGCTGCGACGAGGCAGAAGAAGCCTTTGCAGACATGGATACCTCTAACGATGGTGGCGGAATGAGATGTGCGACGGCCGCAGGACTGAGGGAAGGGCCTGACCACTGCGGCCTACGCAGGCCATCCGGGGTGGGGGCTCGGGCACCGTATACCGGTACGGCTCCGCTGAGATGACCTCGGGAACGCAAGATAAGTTGAACGATCCTGCAGGCAGTGGCGGTTTGCGGGCGGTTTCCCGACGACTACGATCGCTGTGTCACGACCGGTCACCGTGGTCACCGGTTCGGGCCCGCACGGGAACGCCGGCGAGTGTTCCCCCTCCGCGTGGAGCCCGAAGCACGCGGCGGTCCTCGTCGCCCCTGCGCCGGCTCCCACGGCGGGCGCCGCCCCGGTTCCCGCCCTCCCCCGATGCTCCGCGGACCCGGCCGCAGCCGGTACCCGCGGTACGGCCGTGCCCGCGATCACGGGTGTCCGACCGGTTCGGGACTGCTTTGCCGATCATCGACACGAGGAGAGCGCCCATGCCGGAGCGTCCGGCCCGCAGGCCCCGGAGGCCGCACACCGCAAACGTCGTCCGCACCGAGCGGCTGACCCCCCACATGCAGCGCGTGGTGCTCGGCGGTGACGGTCTCGCCGGGTTCACCGCGGGCACCCACACCGACCACTACGTGAAGGTGCTGTTCGGCGCCGACGGCGTCGGCTATCCCGAACCGTTCGACCTGGAGCGGATCCGCGAGGAGTTCCCCCGCGAGCAGTGGCCCGTGACACGGACGTACACCGTGCGCGCCTGGGACCCCGAACTGCACGAGCTCACGCTCGACTTCGTCGTCCACGGCGACGAGGGCCTCGCCGGGCCGTGGGCGGTGCGCGCCCGGCCGGGCGACACCGTCCGGTTCATGGGCCCCGGCGGCGGCTACCGGCCCGACACCACCGCCGACTGGCACCTGCTGGCCGGGGACGAGAGTGCCCTGCCCGCCATCGCCGCCGCGCTGGAGTCCCTGCCGGCCGACGCCGACGTCCGGGCCTTCGTCGAGGTCGACGGCCCCGAGGAGGAGCAGACGTTCGCATCCGCCGCGAAGGTCGTCTGGCTGCACCGCGGCGACCGCCCCGTCGGCGAACTGCTCGTCCGGGCCGTCCGTGAGCTGGACTTCCCCGAGGGGCGGGTGCACGCCTTCGTCCACGGCGAGGCCGGCTTCGTCAAGGACGTCCGCGCGCTCCTGCGGGTGGGCCTGGAGATCCCCCGCGACGACCTCTCCGTCTCCGGCTACTGGCGGCTCGGGCACGACGAGGACGGCTGGCAGTCCTCCAAGCGCGAGTGGAACGCCCGGGTCGAGGCTGAGCAGGAGGGCTCCACCGCCTGAGCACGGGCGCCCCGAACCACCTGCCGCACCCTCACCACTCGCCGGTCCCGCGCCCGCCGGGCACGGGACCGGCGAGCGGTACACCGCATCCCGAGCACCGGCGGCCGGTCAGGGCCGGGCGCCCGGGCTGCCCTCGGTGGCCGAGCTCCCCGTCCGGTCCGGCGTCCAGGCGCCGACCCCGAGCCGGCCCGTGGTGCCCAGGTCGAGCTCCGGGATCACCGTCACCGGGTCGGCACCCGGCTGCGCCCGTACCCGCAGGTACGGTGCGTTCACCGGGTCGGCCGTTCCGGCCTCCACGGTGTTGCGCCAGACCAACCCGGCGTAGGCGCGCTCGCCGGGCCGCAGGGTGACCGGCCGGGGCGGTTCGTCGACGCCGGTGCCGGTCGCGATGGCGCTGCCGCCGTGCAGGATCTGCACGGCGCCGACCGGCCTGTGCTCCTCGTCGATGACCTGGAGGTCCGGATAGCCGTTGAGTTGGACGGTGCCCGCCCCACAGTTCTCCAGGTGGAGGCCGAGTACCCGCAGCCCCATGGCGGCATCGCCCTCGTCGGCGTACACCCGCGTCCCGGACGGCGGGCAGGCGCCGGCGGCGGCCGACGCCTCCAGGCTCGGAACGCTGCGCACCTTGGTGATCCGCACCCGCTCGCCGCCGGCGGGGGCGGACGCACGAGCACCGGTGGGGGCGGCGCCGGCCGTGCCCTGGCCGACCGTGCCCTGGCCGACCGTGCCCTGGCCGGGGACGACGGACGTCGGTGCACTCGCCGCGACGGTGCCCGCCACCGTCCGGCCGGGCGCGACGTCCGGCACCGTCCGCCTGCTGACCGACATCGCCTTTCCGGACCGCGACAGGTGCGTGAACGTGACCGTGTAGGTGAAGGGTTCGCTCCCCCGGTTGGTGACCTCGAACTCGGTGCAGAGGGGGCCGGAGCCGGTGATCCTGACACCGTCCACCTCCCGCTCGGCCGGATCACCGGCTGGCGCGGAGGCCGTCCGGTCCAACGGCACGCCGCAGGAGGACGTGCCGCCCGACCGGGCGGGGGCGGCCTGCGACCCGGGGGCGGCCTGCGAGCCGCAGGCGGTGAGCGACAGGATCCCGGCGGCCAGGAGGGCTGGAGAGGCGGTACGGAAACGAAGCACCCGCCGAGCTGATCATGACTGGACGTCAGGGGCCGTGACGGCGGTCACACTTCCGGCAACAACCCTGTCACAGCGGTGGAAGGCGGCGGCCGATCCGATCTCCCGCGACCGGACCATCGCCCCGTCGGAGTCGGCTTGGGACGCGGTGGCTGCGCCCGGGCGGCTCGGCATGTCAGGAAGATTGACATGCCCGGCGCACCCTCACATCATGGGAGCGCTCCCAAGCTCCTCCGGCTCGGCTCCACCGGCCACGTTCCACCAGCCCGGCTCTGCTCGCCCGGTTCCACCCGTCGCCCCCGCCGCTGCACTCGTCGAACACGCCGTCGACGGTCGACGCGACGCCGTACGCCGCACAGTTCCCCGTACGCCGCACAGTTCCCCGTCCACCGTCCGGCTCCGCGGCATGGCCCCGGGCCGGGCGTCCTACCCGGGAGGAACTCCCCCATGCTGTTCCGCAGGAGACCAGACGGGCTCCGCCGCCCCCTCGCCATGACGGCCTCGGCCGCCCTGGCCGTGCTGGCCGCGGCGCTGCCGCTGTCCGCCCCCGCCGTCGCGGCCGACCCGGCCGCCACCGGCGACACCACGGTCACGGTCAACGCGAGCGCGGGCCTGGGCACCGTCAGCTCCACCGCGCTCGGCGCCAACACCGCCATCTGGGACTCGTCCATGAACGACCCCCAGGTGGTCTCCCTGTACCGGGCCGCCGGGATCGGCGCGCTGCGCTACCCGGGCGGCTCCTACTCCGACATCTACCACTGGGTCGACAACACCGCACCCGGCGGCTACGTCGCCCCGGGCACCGGCTTCGACGCCTTCATGGGGACGGTGCAGGCCACCGGTGCCCAGCCGATCCTGATCGCCAACTACGGCTCCGGCACGGCCCAGGAGGCGGCGGACTGGGTCCGGTACGCCAACGTCACCAAGGGCTACGGCGCGAAGTACTGGGAGATCGGCAACGAGATCTACGGCAACGGCGTCTACGGCAACGGCTGGGAGAACGACGTCCACGCCGACAAGACGCCGGACCAGTACGCCAGGGAGGTCAAGGCGTACGCCACGGCCATGAAGGCCGTCGACCCCACCGTCAAGGTCGGTGCGGTGCTCACCATGCCCGGCAACTGGCCGGACGGCATCGTGGCCGCCGGCGACACCGGCGACTGGAACCACACCGTACTCGCCGCCGTCGCCCACGACATCGACTTCGTCAGCGTCCACTGGTACCCCAACGCCAGCGACGCCGACCAGTCGCTGGCCGCCGTGCAGCAACTGCCCGGCGAGCTCCGCGAGGTGCGCAACCTGGTGAACCGGTACGCGGGGGCCGACTCCGCGAACATCGGCATCGCGATGACCGAGGTGAACTCCAACTCCGGCAGCGGCGCCTTCACCAGCCGCCCCAACGGCCTGTTCGCCGCGGAGGCCGTGATCACGGCGCTGGAGAACGGCGTCTTCACCGTGGACTGGTGGGACACCCACAACGGCGCGGGCGCCATCACCACCGTGGGCGGCGAGACCGACTACGGCGACATGGGCATGCTGTCGAACGGCAGTTGCACCGGCGGCGTCTGCGAGCCGGCGGTGAACACCCCGTTCGCGCCGTACCACGGGATCAAGGCACTGGGCGCCCTGAGCGACCCGGGCGACACCATGGTGGCCTCCGGCGCCTCCGGCCCCGAGGTCTCCTCGCACGCGGTGCTCCGGGCCAACGGCGACCTCAGCGTCCTGCTGCTGAACAGGAGTTCCACCGCCCCGCACACCGTGGACCTGCGGTACCAGGGCTTCACCGCCGGCTCCCCGGCCCCCTCCGTCCAGCGGTGGGCGCCCGGTGACGACGGCCTGGTCGACGCGACCGGCAGCGCCACCTCCTCCTCGGCGACCCTGGCCCCGTACTCCCTCACCGTGCTGACCCTGCACCCGAAGCCCGGCACCGGCTCGTCCGCCGCCACCGTCGGCGCGCCCGGCGCCCCGCGGACCACCTCGGTGGGCGCGGGCACCGTCGCCCTGAGCTGGCCGGCCGCCGCCGGCCCGGTGGACAAGTACGAGGTCTACGAGCAGCTCGGCACCGCCGTCCAGCTGCTCGGTACGTCCACCGGCACCTCCGCCACGCTCTACAACCTGCCGCCGGGCTCCCGGCACACGGTCAACGTGCTGGCGCGGGACCAGGCCGGGCGTCTCTCCCGGCCCTCCGTCCCGCTGACCTTCACCACCGGCACGCCGAACGACAGCACCTGCACCGTCTCGTACCAGGTGACCGCCGGCTGGGGCAACGGCTTCGTCGCCAACGTCGCGGTGAGCAACCTCGGCCCGGCGGACATCAACGGCTGGACGCTGGACTTCGACTGGCCGTCGACCGGGCAGTCCGTCAACTCGTGGTGGAACGCCACCATCGCGGGTGCGGGGCAGCACGTCCGGGTGACCAACGGCGAGTTCAACGCGAAACTCGCGCCGAACGGCGACAACTCCGTCGACTTCGGCTTCGTCGGCGGCAACAACGGCGCCAACCCCTCCCCGACGGTCTTCAGGCTGAACGGCACGGTCTGCCGGACCATCACCTGATGCGACACCGGCACCCGGGCGGGGCGCTCCGGATCCCCGCCGGCACCCGCCTCCTCGCCGACGTCCGCACCTGACACCGGCACCACGGGAAGCCGCGAGCCGTGCCCGCCGGCGCGGCTCGCGGCTTCGCGCCTCGGCGTGCCCTCCGGCCGCCGACCGGACCGCGTCAGGGGGTGACGATGCTGAAGTACGGGTCGAAGGTGTCCTGGACGGAGGCGAGGACGGCGAGCGCCCCGGTGTCGCCGGCGGTGGTGACGGCGTGCTCGGCGATGGTCCCGGCGGCCCGGGCGGGTTGCAGCAGCAGGGAGGCCAGGGCGGCCTTGGGCCCGGTGACGGTCAGGTGTGCGTCGTCGGCGCGGCCGGGGCGGGCGTTGAGGACCCCACCGCGCACCCACATCGTCCAGCGCTCCTGGGCGGGGTGGCCGGGGGTGGTGAAGACGAAGTTGATCCGCACGTCGACGTCCGCGGCCCTGGCGCCGTCGGTGTGGACGGCGGCGAAGTCGAACAGCAGGTCGACCGGCATCGCCAGGATCGTGTCGAGGTTGTCGGTGTGGACCACGCTCTTCGCCTGGATGCCGTCGCGCAGCTCCTGGGCCGCGGTCAGGAAGATGGCGCGGTACTGGGGCACCTCCTGCTGGTAGCCGAGCTGCTCGTAGGCGTCGGCCTGGAGGTTCTTCGCCTCGGTGTCGTCGGCGTCGGCGAAGACCAGGTGGTGCAGGACCTGGACGGCCCAGCGGTAGTCACCGGCCCCGATCGCGTCCCGGCCCTCCTGGAGGATCTTGTCGCGGCCGATCAGCGCGACGTGCCGCCTCGCATGGTCCTCGGGCAGCAGCGGCATGATGGTGGCGGGGTCGCCGTCCCAGAAGCCGAGCTCCTTGTGGAAGACGGCGCGGACGTTGTGGTGCAGGCCGCCGTGGTAGTAGCGGTTGAACCACTTGCGGCCGATCGCGTCCGGCAGCTCCACCACCTCCGCGGCCTCCAGCGGCGTGAGCCCCTGGTTGGCCAGCCGCAGCGACTGGTCGTGGATGAACTTGTAGAGGTCGCGCTGGGACTCCAGGAACGCCACGACGGTCCCGTTGCCCCAGACGGGCCAGGTGTGCGGGCCGTAGTGGACCTCGACGTCGCCGCCCCAGCGCACCACCGTCTCGTCGAGGTAGCGGGCGAAGTTGCGCGCGTCCCGGGTGCGGGCTCCCCGGATGGTCTGGATGTTGTGCATGGTGTGGTTGGCGTTCTCGGCGCAGGTGAGCGCCTTGATCGCCGGGATCCAGATGTGCATCTCCTCCGGCGCCTCGGTGTCGGGTGCGTAGAGGAACTCGAAGTCCCAGCCGCCGAGGGTGCGGACCTCACCCGTACGGGTGATCGGGTCGGTCGGGGGGATGTAGCTGAACTTGGTGCGGAAACCGTCGTCCTCGGAGCCGATGCCGCCGGTGACGACCCCGCAGTCGCAGTGCGGGAGCAGCAGGCCGAAGGTGTAGCCCATCCGGCGTGACATGGCGTTGCCGGTGATGACGTTCTCGCCGATGGCGTGCTTGTTGAACGACTCGATCGTGCCGGGCGCGATGATCGGGATCCGGCCGGAGGCGACGTCGGCCTCGTCCACGATGCCCTTGATGCCGCCGTAGTGGTCGAAGTGCGTGTGCGTGTAGATCGCGGCGACCACCGGCTTGTCGTTGCCGAGCTCGCGGCGGAACAGCTCCAGACCGGCCTTCGCCAGGCCGACGTCGGTGCCGAAGTCGATGACGACCAGGCCCTCGGGGGCGTCGACGATCGTGATGTTGGCGCTCAGCCGCACCTGGTAGAGGCCGTCGACGACCTTGTACAGGCCCTCGCGCCTGATCAGCTGGGACTGCCGCCACAGGCTCGGGTTCACCGAGTCCGGGGCCGGGGCGTCGTCCGCGACGTAGTCGAGCATCCGCCCGTCGCGCAACAGGACCCCGTCGTCGTACAGCTTCTCGGGAAAGGCCGCGATGAAGCCCCGGTCCACGTCGGCGAAGTCCCCGCGGTCCTCCATCGCGTACTGCGACAGGGCCGCCCGGTTGACCTCGGCGGTGAAACGGGACGCCTGCTTGGGCTCGACCACGCTGGTCTCCAGACGTCATGGCCCCCTGGCGTCCGGATTGCGCCAATCGGGCAATCCGGACACTAGTGGCCGCCCCGGGGGGCCGCCACTCCACGGGACACCGGCTCAGGACGGAGACGTCCACCGGCTCAGGACGGGCACATCCACCGACTCAGGACGGGCACGTCGGAGCGCACCGCCGGGAGGCCGCGGAGCTCGTCGAGCGCCGACGAGGACGCCCGGGCTGATCGACCGCTCCCCGCAGGCCGGCGAGGCGTCGATCGGCGCGGCGCCCAACCCCGGTGAGGCCGTGGGCGCTTCGGGACGGCCGGGCGCTCCGCCCATTGCCGGCGAACATGTTCGATACTACGGTCCGCAGTGATCACCCGGCGCAGCCCGGCGCGAGCGGTTCACGACCAGGGAGAGCACGTGCACGCCCCCTCACCAGGCATCATCCGCAATCCGGTCCTGGCCGGCTCGCACCCCGATCCGTCCGTCCTGCGGGTCGGGCCGGACTTCTACCTCGCGACGTCGACGTTCGAGTGGTACCCGGGAGTGCGCCTGCACCACTCCACGGACCTGGAGCACTGGCGGCCCGTCCCCGGGGCCCTCGACAGTGCTCGGCTGCTGGACCTGACGGGCTGTCCGGACTCGGGCGGTGTCTGGGCGCCGAACCTCACCCATGCGGACGGGCTGTTCCATCTCGTGTACAGCAACGTGTCCACCTACACGGGAGGGTTCACCGACAGTCCCAACCACCTGGTCACCGCGCGCTCGATCGACGGCCCCTGGTCGGACCCGCTCCCGCTGCACGCCAGGGGGTTCGACGCCTCCCTGTTCCACGACGGCGCGGACAGCTGGCTGCTGAACCTGGTCCACGACTGGCGCCCCGGGCACAGCGGTTCGGCGGGCCTGGAGCTACGGCGGTACGACCGCGCGGCGCGCCGGCTGATCGGGGCCCCGATCAGGGTCGCGCTGCCGCCGCAGGCCGGCTGGATCGAAGGCCCCAATCTCTACCGCCGGGGCCCCTGGTACTACCTGCTCACCGCGGACGGCGGCACGGGCTACGACCACCAGGTCACGGTCGCCCGCTCGCGCAGCCTGGCGGG
The DNA here is from genome assembly GCF_042673745.1 of Kitasatospora sp. NPDC057015. NCBI lineage: Bacteria > Bacillati > Actinomycetota > Actinomycetes > Kitasatosporales > Streptomycetaceae > Kitasatospora > Kitasatospora sp. NPDC057015. Next base: position 52,753 of record NZ_JBHUSG010000044.1, on the reverse strand, counting down.
CCCCTACGAACGCGACCCGCACGGCCCACTCGTGACCGCGCGCGACCACCCCGACCTTCCGTTGCAGAAGGCGGGCCACGGCAGCCTGGTGGAGACCGCGGACGGCCTGTGGTACCTGGCCTACCTGGTCGCCCGGCCCCACGGCCGACGAGGACCGTGCGTGCTGGGCCGCGAGACGGCGCTGGCAGCAGTCACCTGGACCGCCGACGACTGGCCGCGCATCGCGACGGGCCTGCCCGCTCTGGAGATCCCCGCTCCCGGCCCGCCGGCCGGCCGTGAGGGCACCCCCTCCCCGACCGGCGCCTCCTCCCCGACCGACGATTCCTCCCCGACCGACGCAGCGGGCACGACCGAGGTCGACGGATTCGACCGGCCGGCCCTGGGCCCCCAGTGGTCGACGCTGCGCCGGCCCGCGACAACCGACTGGCTCACCCTGACCGAGCGTCCGTCCCACCTGCGCCTGCGGGGCGGCCGGTCACCGCAGAGCCTGGTCGGCCCCAGCCTGCTGGCCCGCCGGGTGACCCAGCCGCACTGCTCGTTGGAGGCGGTGATGGAGTACCGGCCCCTCGCGTTCCAGCACCTGGCGGGGATCACCGCGTACTACAACACCCGTAACTGGTACTACCTGTACATGACCGCGGACGACCACGGACGGGCCGTCCTGCGCACCGCGCACTGCGACCGGGGGCGGCTGCACGTCGACGAAGCCGGCCAGCAGGCGCTCGACGACGTCACCCGACTCCGGCTCGGAGTCGACGTCGACGGGGCCGAACTGCGCTTCCGGTACGACGCCGGCGACGGCTGGCGAGACTTCGGCGACCGCCTCGACGCGACGGTCCTGTCCGACGAGCACGCCGAACACATCGAGGACGGCCGGATCCGCTCCCTCGGGTTCACCGGCGCGTTCGTCGGCCTGTGGGCCTGGGACCTCACCGGGGAAGGCCTGCACGCGGACTTCGACGAGGCGACGTACCGCGCCGAGCGGTAGGGCGCGGATGCGCGTCGGCACCCGCCCTCCGTCGACCGTGTGGACTGCTCGACGGTCGGGACGGGTCGGTGCCGGCCTGCTGCCCGGGCGGCGGGAAACGGGGACCGGAGCGGAGCGGCGGCCACCGCTCCGGTCCCCTCCTGCCTTCGGTCGTTCGCCCTCGGTCCTTCGCCCTCAGTCGTTCCGCGTGATGCCGCCGCGCAGCAGTTCCAACAGCGCCGTCGCCGACCAGGTGAAGTTGGTGGTGTTCTGCCCGGCTCCGGTCAGCGGGTTGTAGTTCTCCCGGATGGGGGCGTCGCCGAGCAGCCCCTCGGCGTGCAGCAGCCCGGCCTCGGTCAGCGCGGCGGCGTCCTGGTGGTACCCGTAGGCGTGCAACCCGCTGACGGCGAAGAGGAACTGGTCGAGCCAGACCGGGCCGCGCCAGTACGCCGGGCCGGTCGGGTCGAAGTCCGGGCTCTGCCGCGACACGGTGGGCAGCGGCAGGGGCGTGGCGAACTGTGCCGGGTCGGTGAGCGAGGCACGGACCGCCGCCGCCTGCCGGGCGGAGGCGAGACCGGTCCACAGCGGGATCGCCCCCTCGATGCCCTTGCCCGCGGAGGTGACCAGGCGCCCGTCACTGCCGAGGTCGTAGAACCAGCCCGTCCCCGGGTCGTACATCCGGGTGCGGACGTCGTCACGCAGACGGTCCGCGTCCCTGTCGAAGTCCTCGGCCGCCTTCGGCCGACCGAGGGCACCGGAGATCCGGGCGAGGGCGCGCTTCTCCGCGTACAGATAGGAGTTGAGGTCCACGGACGCCTGGGCGAGGCTGTAGCCGATGGGCCTGCCGTGCGCGTCGGTGGTGGTGACCACACCGGCGTCGTCGAACCGCGGCGCGTTGTCCATGCCGCTCTCCCAGCTCGCCGCGGCCCTGCGCTCCTCGGTGCTGTCGTTGGCCGGGTCGAGGGTGGACCCGTACTCGGCGAGCCCGTCGTGGTCGTGGTCGCGGTTGCGGTACCACCAGTCGTGGTGGGCCAGCAGCTTGGGGTACATGCGGCGCAGGAAGGCGAGGTCCGCGCCGCGCTCGTACACCCGCCAGCTGGCCCAGGATGCCAGCGGGGGCTTGGAGTTGCGCTCGTTCCACAGCTTTCCGCCGTGCTCGGGATCGTTGTAGAACACCACGTCGGGAATCATTCCGGCGTCCCAGGGGCGGTCCGCGTCGGCGGAGGTGATCTGGTGGTCGAAGACGGACTCGACCGTGGATTCGGCCAGTCGGGGATCGAACAGGGCTACGGTGACGGCCGTCTTCCAGGCGTCCCAGGCCCACAGTCCGGTGGCGAAGGTGCCGGCGGTGATGGCGCCGGTGACGCCGTCGGACTTCAGCGCGCCCGCCGGGCTGCGCCAGTTGCTGACGACGGTCTGCAGGGCCTTGGCCCCGGCCCTGCGGCGCTCGGGGGCGACACCGTCCAGGGCCCGGCGCAGGTAGGTGTGCCAGCGTTCGTCGCCGCGATCCACGACGCGCTCGGGCCGGGCCAGCACCTCCCGTGCGTCCCGTCGCGCTGCGACGGCCTCGGCATCCGTGAACGTGTAGCTCTCCGTCCAGGCGTACCGCGTCTCCTGGCCGGGCGGCAGCGTCACGGCGCGGCGGGCGGTCGAGCGGTAGCCGTCGCCCTCCACCACGGTGTCCACGGGGGTGGACCGAACGGCCTCGAACCGGGTCTGCGTCGTGGTCAGGTAGTCCTTCGGGAGCCGGACCTCGGCGAAGGTGACCGCGACGCCGGTGGGGGTCGCGGTGAGCGTGGGCGCGCTGCGGACGGGTTCGGCGTCGTGGCGCAGCAGTTCACCGGTCCACCCGGCGCGGAGGACGCGTGGACGGCTGCCCTCGTTGCGCACCGCCGCTCGGATCAGCACCGTCCGGTTCGATGCGTACCGCAGGTCGAGCGTGACGCGGAGTCCGTCCACCGTGAAGGCCTGCGTCAGGACGCCCGGTGCGCTGTGCAGTTCGGGTGCGGGATCGCGGGCGAGGTCCACCCTCCGCCCGGTCGGCTCGTCGGTCAGGGTGAAGACGCTGAACGCCCGGCTGAGGTACCAGGGGAACTCCTCGGCGAGGTACAACGGGCCGCTGAAACCGCCGAGTTGGGCGGTGTCGGTGGGGCCGGGTACTCCGTAGGCGTGCCAGGCGCCGAGGTCGCAGAAGAGGTTCAGGGCGTGGGGGTACGCGTCGCTGGGCACGCCGTGCAGGTCCAGGAGGTCCTGGAGCCCGGAGCGGAAGTCCGTTGCGGGCCCCGGGCCCGCCTTCGGTGGCGGGGGCCCGTCCGCCGCCCGGGCGGGTGTCGCCCCGAACACGGCGGCTCCCACGGGCAGGAGGGCGAGGGCGTGGAAGGTTCGGCGGGTCAGGTCTGGCACGGCTCGGGCTCCTGGGGTCGATGGCGCGGCCTCGGGTGTCGGCGGCGGCGCGGCAGTGGTCGCGACGGCCGGGTCCGTTCGTGCGGGCGTCGGGAGGTGGTGCGCGCACGGTGGCGGGATCGTCCGTCGTCCGCGTCCCGCCCTGGTGGCTCCGGCCCGGACGCCGTCGCGTTCGAGCCGAGTATTGCCCTCGCCGTCCGGCGTCGACGCGGGTTCGTCGGCGGGACGTCACGATCGTCCATGCACCGGTCATGGAGCGTCATGAGCACGCCACCCGGCCGGGCCGGCAGTGGCGCCGGCCGCGGGTCCCGCGACCGGACTGGTCCCCGGCACTCGCCGACGGGTCTAGACTTGACGCGGTTGTGAAGGCACCTCGTTCGGTGAGGCGTCGCCACGGACACAGGCCACTGACCCCACGACGTCGAGAGACGCCCAGGTTCAGGACAGGTCTCCCCGGCCTAAGGGGTGACCCCAAGTGGCTGCACCCCTTCGGGTGCTACGCCGTGGCGTGCCAAAGCTCTGACGAGTTCAGGGGTGCCCACCCGCTTCGCGGGCACGTGCGTCCGCGCCCGTGCCACCGGCGGGTGGATCCTCCTGATGACCCGGTTCCGGCGACCCACGACGTGGGCGCCCCGGCGGCGAGGAGGTGAGAGCTGTGGAGTGCAGTAGTCCGGGCCGAACTAGGCCCCGCCCCGGGATGTCCCCCTCTTCCCCCGGCACCCGGCTCCCCTTCCTCCACACCGCTCCCGCACCTCGTCGCACGGCCCACCGCTGACCGCACCGGGCCCGCGTCGAGCCGGTGGTGCGCGAGGAGGGCACGGCCGGGCGCCCCGCCGTTCCGCCCGAGGTCCCCGCGCAGGCGCGGGTGGGCCCGGGTGCTGCGGCGGGCACCGACCCTGGAGGTTCCTGCCATGTCCGACTGGCGTGCGCGCGCGACCCGCGCGAGCAAGCGACCGTTCACCCGCCCCACCGGAGCCGGCGGCACCGGCACGGCCCTGCCCGCACCCGAGCACTCGATGGACCCCAGGCCCGACCCCGCCGAGGACGGCGTCTCCCTGGAGGGTTCCGTGGTGGACGCAGCCGTCTACCGCGACGGGCACCGGATAGAGGCACCCGCCAGCCTGGCCGAGATCTACCGGCAGCTGCCCGGAAAGCCCGGCACCATGGCCTGGATCGGCCTGTTCCGCCCCGCCGAGACCCAGCTGATCGAGGCCGCCGAACGGTTCGACCTCCACGAGCTCGCCGTCGAGGACGCCATCGTCGCCCACCAGCGCCCCAAGCTGGAGCGCTACGGCGACACCCTCTTCGTCGTGCTGCGCGCCGCCCGCTACCTGGACGACGTCGAGGAGGTGGACTTCGGCGAGATCCACCTCTTCGTCGGCCCGGACTTCGTCCTGACGGTCCGCCACTCGCAGGCCCCCGACCTCTCCGCCGTCCGCACCCGGCTCGAAGCCGACCCCGCCCTGCTCGCCCTGGGCCCCGAAGCCGTGCTGTACGCGGTGCTGGACGCCGTGGTCGACGGCTATGCACCCGTGATCGCGGGCCTGCAGCACGACATCGACGAGATCGAGACCGAGGTGTTCGGCGGCGCCCCCGGGGTGTCCCGGCGCATCTACGAACTGTCCCGCGAGGTCATCGAGTTCCAGCGGGCCACCCGCCCGCTGCTGGACATCATGGCCAGCCTGGAGGCCGGCTTCGTCAAGTACGGCACCGACGAGGAACTCCAGCGCTACCTGCGCGACGTCGCCGACCACGCCACCTACGCCGCCGAACGCGTCGACGGCTTCCGCCAGATGCTCCAGAACATCCTGACCGTCAACGCCACCCTCGTCTCGCAGGCCCAGAACGAGGAGATGAAGCAGCTCGCCGAGGCCGGCCACGTCCAGAACGACGAGATCAAGAAGATCTCCTCCTGGGCCGCCATCCTCTTCGCGCCCACCCTCATCGGCACCGTGTACGGCATGAACTTCGAGACCATGCCCGAACTGCGGTGGGCCTTCGGCTACCCGTTCGCCATCGCGCTGATGGGCGTGGTCTGCGTCGGCCTCTACTTCATCTTCAAGCGCCGCAACTGGCTCTGAACCCACCCGAGAGGGGACACCCCATGCGCCGTCACGCCCCGGCGATCGCCATCTGGGCCACGCTGGTCTGGATCGCCGTCGTCGTCCTGTGGATCTCCGGACAGCAGCACCCCTGAGTCACGGTCGGGGGGGGGCCCCCCCCCCCCCGGGGGGGGGGGGGCCGGGGGGGGGGGGCCCCCGGGGGGGGGGGGGGGGGGCGGGGGCGCGGGGCGCGCGGCCGCGGGGGGGGGCGCCCCCG